>NZ_JBFNXJ010000002.1:0-300000 GCF_040812015.1 Chitinivorax sp. PXF-14
AACTGAATACCCCATGCTCGGAGAGTATTTATTTCGCGAAGACGAGCCATGTAGTCAGGGTTGTTGTAATAACCCCTAGCCTTGATCACGGCCATACGGCGCAAGTGAGTAGCATTCTTGCCGATAAAGGCATCAAACACGACGAAGTCGGCGATAGCTGCTGAAAATCCGGGTTCCATCTTCAGCGCTGCGTACGCCTCCTCGTAGGTATCCTTGTGATTAAGAAGCGACTCGAAGGCAGGCTTGCTGGTCATGAGTACGCTCTCGCCCACAACAAAGAAATCAAAGCTCCGGGAAATGCTGAAAGACGACGTGACGACGCGGATGCGGGACCGAACCGCGCAGCGCCATTCAGCGGATGTAAAGGCCGCCGGATGGCTGCTTGGGCGGCATTGGGGCTGGCTCCAGTTCTTCTTCGGGCTCGGCCAGCAGGGCGGCCGCGCGCTCATCCGCCTGGGCCTTGGCTTCCCTGACCAGCAGTTCCAGTATCGACAGCAGGTCGTTGAACGAGCCGGTTTGCCATAGCTCGTCGATGCTCGCGTTGCCGAGCCCCTTGAGCAGGCGCTCGAGCTTGGGCAGTTCATATTCCGGCTTCTTGAGCGTGACGAGAAAGGGAGCGGCGAGATCGGGCGGCACCGCCAGCCTGGCCAGCAGCATCGTCAGCATGCTTGCCGCCTGGCGAAGCTTGTAGTCGGTGGGGAGATCGAGCACGGCGGTCTGCAGGGTATCCATGAGCTGCTTGATGACCCTGGCCTGCGTCTGCACATGTACGAGCGCGCGGTCCTTGTCGGCCTTCAGCTGTCCTGTCTTCGCCACGTGCTGCCGCCGCTCCTCGCGCAGGAGGTTGACGTTGTTGACGTAGTTGGCGCCCGCCACGATCAGGAGCGCGACCATGGCGATGAGGAGGATGCTGGCAATCATCTAGCGGGTATATCTGGTTTTTCTAATATGCAATCTTACCTCGGATACCCTTGCCGATATAGCCATGTGCGACAACCATCGTCCGTCATTCACGGGCGCCCCCAACGAGCGCGGCCTGTGGCGAGTAATTCAACACGCCATGAGTGGCCCGGAAATGTAGACAGACCACCGCCGGACGGCCTGTTTGTCTTTGGCTGTCGGCCTGAAAGCTGCCGTCACGATGCTGCACAATAATAATTGAGGGCGGCGGGCGCGACGGAATAGCCGTCCGCTTCGACGTCTTTCAGCGCACCGCAAAGGATCGATCGGGCATTGCGCGCCTGAGCGGCTTTCTTGTCTTCCTGCCCGTTGCCCTGGCCCAGGTTGAGCCCGTTGCCGATGGCTTGCATCAAGACATCGAAAACCCGTTGATGCTCGGGTGACGCGTTGATAGCGGCCCAATCCGCTGCCTCCTTGGGCGTGAAAGAGGCTTTCAGCTCGGCCTGTCGCTGCTCGGACGTTTTCGAATCCGAGACAAGAATCGTGGCAAACATCTTCTTGGTCGCCGTGTTCTCGACCAGGGACTTCAAGCGCAGATAGTCCTTGCGATCCTTCAGCTCCGGGCTGGTGGCCAGGATGGCTTCCGCCATGACCGCCGGCTTGTCAACGAACAGATAATGCGCCGACTTGACCAGTGCCGGCTCCAGGGCCGATGTCAGCCTGGCCTGGTCCTCTGGCTTGACGGCGGCCTGCAGTGCGAGCTTCGGTGCGAACGAGGCAAACTCTTTCGCGCCGGGGCCGGTCAGCCTCGCATAAATATCGACAACCTGGATCTCGTTCATGATCTGGTTGGCAAATTGCGTTCTTTCATTCTGGCCAAAGTCGTCGGCAGCGATTGCGAACGACGCCAGCAGGCTCATGAGTAGGATGCCGAAACGAATCATCAAAACTCCGTCAATGTCGGTAAACGAAAGGTGGGGCCACCGGACGGTGTGGGCCATAGCCTGTCTGGCTGGCCGCCCGGCACGGCGCTCAGGATGCGGTGCAGAAATGCTCGAACGCGCTCTGGTCAAGCGAATAGCCATCCGTTTTAACGTCGTTCAGCGCATCGCAAATGATCCTGTTGGCGTTTCTCCGCCACGCCACCTTTTTGTCTTCGGGTGTTTTACCCTGGTCCGCCTTCATGCCGCTCAATACGGTGTTGAACAGCGTGCCGGCCAGCCGTTGGCGCTCAGGCGAGGTATTCAGCACCTTCCAGTCCGCCGCTTCCTGCGGTGTAAAGGCGGCAATCATCTCCGCCTGGCGTTGCTCGAACGATTTGGAACCCACGCCCGACCGGTGTTCCGCCAGGTTCGAAGCTTCGTCAGCGGAGCCAAACAAGATGAGTTGCACCAGCTTCTTGCCCAGCGAACTTTCTACAAAAGATTTCAGCCACTGGTAGTCCTTCAGGCTCGTCAACGCGGGGCTTGTGGCCAGACTGGCTTCGGCCTGGGCGGTGGGTGCATCGATAAACCGGCTCTGCGCCGACTTGATCAGCGCCAGCTCCAGCACGGACGTCAGCTTGGCGCGGTCTTCCGGCTTGGTGGCGGCCTGTTGCGCAATTTTTTCACCAACTGACGCAAACTGGCTGACCCACTGCCCGGCTATCCGCGCGTAAAGGTCGGTGACGTGAACCTCGTTGATGATCTGTTTGGCGAATTGCGCCCGTTCGTTTTGGCCCAATTCTTCTGCCGATACCGCGGCGGACAGCAGGAAGCCGACCAGCAAAATACCGCGACGAATCATTCAGAACTCCTGTTCTTAATTGTTAAGCAGAGGTGGTATGGCTTGACGATGCCGCTTCAAATGCGAGCAAAAACATGCCGCGCTGCAGCCAATCACGCCGATTTTCCGGCAAATCCAGCATCGTAATTAATCAGTTTAATCGACTATTCGAATTTATTAGAAAATATAATCTGCGCGACCATGAGGGCCGGCCGCCTGTTGCCTGCCATCCGTTTTTCTGGGCGGCGGGCCATGCTCCGCCGCTCGCGGATTTCTTGCGCCGCCCCAGGCCATGGTCCGGCGTGCGGTCGCCACCGCCCATCCACTTTCCACTTCACGGCAGGCAATCGGGCCTATGCTGAAAGACGAAAACACCACTAGAGATCACGGCTGTCTTTCATCGGATGACAAGGAGTGTGGATTATGCAGACAACCTGGATACTGGCCGCCGACGCAAGCCGAGCAAGGATTTTCGAGTTTGACGAGTCGCAGCACCTGCGCGAGATAGAGGGCTTCGAACACGCGGCGGGACACGCCCGCAATCAGGACCTGACGGCAGACGCAGAAGGCCGCTTTGCCGGCCGTGGCGGCCACGGTCAGGGCGGCGCCCCCGAGCCGGTAACCGACCCGGTGCAGCACGAACTGGAACGCTTTTCGATGAATGTCAGCGCCTATCTCGACCGCGCGGCGATGCAGAACCGCTATGACCATCTGTGCGTATTTGCCGCCCCGAGGCTGCTGGGTGCGATGCGCCAGCATTTCGGCGATGAAACGCAACGGCGGATCGACGAAGCGGTGGCAAAGGATGTATCGAAACTCAGCCCGAAGGCGCTGGAGGATTATTTGAAGGCGCACTTCCCGCACTAGCAGGGATGCGGCCTCAACCCGGGTCGAGCGTTGGCACCCGATCCGGCGGGTTGGCGGGCGGCCACACTGCCTGGCCGCCCCACCCCAAGTCCGCGACGCCCGACTGTTTGCCCGCTAACGATAACAAGAACGCCGCCTCGGCCGCCTACACCCCGCCGGCCAGGCAAGGGCCTGCCGCGCGCTAACGCATCACCGCCTGATCACGTCCGTTCGCCTTGGCTTCGTACAGCGCCGCATCGGCCCGTGCCAGCGTGGATTCGATGCTGGCATCGCCCGGGCTGAGGGCGGTGACGCCAACGCTGATCGTGAACGGCACCACATCGTTCACATCAGCCAGGCTGAGCTGCAGCTGAGCGCGCAGCTTGGCGGCGATGGCCTGGGTGTCGGTGTCGCCGTGCGTCAGGATGGCAAACTCTTCGCCGCCGATGCGGGCGATCAGGTCGCTGCGGCGGAACATGGACTGCACGAGCCGGCCAAAAAAGGCGAGCACGCGATCGCCTGCAGCGTGGCCATGGTGGTCGTTGATCGATTTGAAGTGATCGATGTCGATCCATAGCAGCGTCACCACCGCGGGCTCGCGCTTGATCTTGCTGAGCTCACGCTCGGCCGCTTCGAAAAAGTAACGGCGGTTGTAGAGCCCGGTGAGGTGATCGCGGTTGGCCAGGCGCTTGAGTGCGCGCTCCTTTTCCGAGCGCTCGCGCAGCAGTGTGCCGACCAGGCAGGCGCTGAGGATGATGCCGGCCATGAAGGTGTTGACGTTCTGCAATTGCCCCGGCTCGGACAACAGGCCCGCCAGCGGCCCACGCTCGCGATAACTGGCCCACTGCATCACGCTGAGCACGATCAGGTTGGCCGAGGCCGCGCCGAGCAGCTCGAATGCCGCCGTCACCACCATCACCAGCAGATACACGATCGACAGCATGTGCAGCGGATGCAGCTGGTTGGTAAACCGGCACCAGAGCATGGTCGTCAGCACCGTCGCCAGCAGTGCCAGAGACAGCCCCAGCAGCCACCAGTAGCGGCCCGGCAAGCGGCGCTGGTAGCCATTGATGGCGGCCAGCACGGTGCTCGCGACCAGTATCTGGAACACCGACTGGTCGAGCCACAGGTAGGACAGTACGTCGGGCAGCTCGGCCAGGGTCACGCGCAGGCCGGTCAGCATGCTCAGCACGGCCAGCCCGAACAGGCGGCTCAGCGGCTGGTAGACCAGCGTGCAGGCCAGGGCCAGCAACAGGTAGTCGCGTGGGGCGGCAACACCGTGGTTGAAGCGACAGCCCTTGAGCAGGCGGGCCGTGACGAGTAGCACGGCGACGTTGGCCAGCGCCACGAGCATGCCGTTCCACGCCGGCAAGCCCTGGTACAGGGCCAGCGCCAGCTGTCCGAGCAGGATGCCGGACCACACCCGGCGCGTGCCCCAGATCAAGGCGGCGGCAAGCCCGAAGCCTTCGTGCATGAAGACAGATTCGGCGAGCGCGCCACTGGCCGACGAAAACGCGTAGGACAGCAGGCCCACGACGAAATAGGCGGCAGCGAGACTGGCCCCAAACCTGTAGCGGGCCGGCGCAACCGTCACCTGTTGGCGAATTGCACTTGCTAGCGGCGTCATGCGGTTACCATCATCTCCGGAGGGCGCGGGCCCGGCACATCGCCGGCCCCCGCCTGTTGCAAGCGCTTAGCACCATGTTGCCAGCCGGAATTATCAGCTGGGGCGGTGCTTTCAGCATACACGGGCCACCTTGCTCAGAATAGGCGGAAATGCGGCGCAGTGCGGCCCGATCCGACATGCCGGCCACGAACTCGACGCGCGCCCTGGGGGCATCTGGCCGGCATTTGATTACAAACGATTACCGCCGCCCGGCCTGCAATGGTTTTTAACCGCTGGATCGACCCCTGCCCGCCGCACGCTCGCGCCCTTGCTTACAATAGGCCACGGATATCGCCGCACGGCCCGGACGACAGGCCCGCCCCCGTTTGAAGCAAAGGAGAAACGATGAAGCAGACAGGCCACCGCGGAATCGGCCCGCGACACGCTACCGCAAGCCTGTGGCTCGGCACCGCCCTGCTCGCCTACGGCCTTGCCGCCCGGGCTGACGATGTCCCCTCCCCCGCCAGCCGCAAGCAGGCTGCCAGCGAGACGGCCGAGCGCAACGCGCGCTGTAAGGCGATCCAGCCGTTTTACTGGGAGATCGGCGACCGGCAGCAACGGCTCGCGGGAGGCAGCGTCGGCGGCAATGAGCCCGATGCCACAACACAGATGAAGATCGCCTCGGCGTCGAAATGGGTGTTCGGCGCCTACGTCATCGAGCTCAGGGGCGGCCGTCTCAGCGAGGCCGACATCCGCGCGCTGACGATGCGCAGCGGCTACACCAGCTTCAACTACGGCAGCTGCGTCAAGCTGCTGCCGCGGCGCCAGGCACACGAAACCGTGGCCGAGTGCTTCGACAACGCCGGCAACAACCGCTACAGCGCCGCCAACGACGGCCGCTTCTTCTACGATGGCGGCCACTTCCAGGCACATGCTGTCAAGGCGCTAGACCTCGGCCAGCTGAACGACGAGGGCCTGGCGCAGGCAGTCAATGCCATGCTCGGCATCGACATCGGCTATGCCTCGCCACAGCTTGCCGCCGGCGTCGAGACCTCGGCCACGGCCTATGCGCGTTTCCTGCAGAGAACGCTGTCCGGCGAGCTGCGCATACACGATGCACTGGGGACGCATGCCGTCTGCACCAACCCGCGCAGCTGCAGCCAGGCGGTGAGCACGCCGATCCCGCAGAACGAAAGCTGGCACTATTCGATCGGGCATTGGGTGGAGGATGACCCGCGCGTGGGCGATGGCGCGTATTCGAGCCCGGGCGCCTTCGGCTTCTACCCCTGGATCGACGCGGACAAGACCTACTACGGCATTCTCGCCCGGCACAGCGTGAACCCGCATGCCGGCTATGAATCGACGCAGTGCGGGCGCAACATCCGGCGTGCCTGGCTGGAAGGCCGCTACGTGCCGGCCAGTTAGCCCACCGGATGCATTTCAAAGTGAGGGCAGCCATGCCGCCCCTTGGCATCAGCCATCGCGGTTGTCAGCGAATCACGCCGCAGGCCATGCGCGCGCCGCCACCGCCGAGCGCTGCCGGGTGATCGCTATGGTTGTCGGCACCCGTGTGCACCATCAAGGCATGGCCGCGGACCTCGTCCAGCGACTTGAGGCGCGGCGCCAGCACCGGGTAGGTCGCCTTGCCGTCGGCCGCGACGTAGAGCGCGGGCAGATCGCCCAGGTGGCCGCTGCCGAACGGGCCTTCATGGCGGCCCGTCTTCTCCGGGTCCCAGTGGCCGCCGGCGCCCAGGGCGGCAACCGGCTTGCCGTCCTTCTCGGCCGGGTCGCACGATGGCTTGTCGTGAATATGGAAGCCATGAATGCCGGACGGCAGGCCGGCGAGATTCGGCGTGAACACCAGGCCGTGGGCCGATTCACCGATGGTGATGTTGCCGATGGACGACACCGCGCCCTTTTCGTCGACAAGGTTGAGCGGGACATCGACGCTCGCGGCGTGGGCAACGGGGCTGACGGCAAGTGCAGACAGGACGATGGGCAAGGCAAGACGCATGGTTGAGCTCCTCAGGATGGAACGGATCGAAACGCCGGAAAAATGGGACTGGGGTAGCCAGCCATGATCTCGCGCCGTCACGGGCCGCAGGGCCGGATACGGCCACACAGGCGCGCTCAGGCCGCGTCACCTCGTGGCGTTGCCGCCAGCCGGTAGACCTGCGCCCGCAGCGTATCGGCCAGCTCATCGAAGCTGGCCTGGTCGGCAATCCCGCGCCATTGCAGCGCTTGCCCGACGCGGATCGGCAAGATGGCATTGCGGTTGCGGAATATCTCGCCGGGCAGCAGCGGCATGGCCAAGGGCTTGCTGAGCAGCGACAGCATGTAGAAACGCCCGGAGTTGCGGCCGCCGATGTGCACCGGCACGATGCTGGCCTCGGCTTCGCGCGCGAAATGCAGGAATCCCTTGCGCCAGCGCTGATCGCGGATGCCGTGCCGCGACCAGCGCGACACCTCGCCGCTCGGAAACAGCATGATCGCGCCGCCGCCGCGCAGCTCGGTGTTGATCGCACAGATGTGGCCCTTGTTGTCGCCGCGCCCGACATTCACCACCGGCAACATGACATCGCGCAGCGGCTTGAACTGCCACAACATGTCGTTGACCACCACGCGCACATCGGGGCGCACCGTACTCATCGCCTGCAGCAGCGACAGCCCGTCGAGTGCGCCGAGCGGGTGGTTGGCGACGATCACCAGCGGCCCCTCACGCGGAATATGTTCGAGTCCGAAGGCGCGCCAGCGCACATTGAGATAATCGAGTGCCGCGCCGACGAATTCGAGCCCGGCACGGTGGCCGTGCAGCTGCAGGAAGGCATCGATCTCGGGCAGGCACAGCAGCCACCCCAGCCAGGCGATCATGCGGCCGCGCAGCGGCGCCGGCCACCGGGCAAAGGCGGGGAATTTGTCGGCCAGGAGCAGGGAAAGATTGATCATGCGCCACCGTTGACAGAAAAAGCGCGGATGCTGCCACACCAATGCGACATCCCGATTGCATGCCGGCCGGCCCCGGCCTGCGTCAGCGCGGCCGGCCTCGCGAGCCCCACGCCGCTGGCGCGCACGCCGGGGCAATACGGGCAGCCAGTACCGGCAGGCAAGCACGGCAACGAGCGACGCTTGATTAAGCGTAGACACAGCAAGCCAGCTCCGCCAAGGTCGGCCCGCGCGGTAGCAGCGGCAAATAGCGGGAAGCCGCGCCTCGGCTAGCTATCGGGCCGGCGGGGCGAGGCAGTCCGGCCCCAGCTGGGCGAGCTGCGGGCTGCCGGTCTGCGCGAGGGTCTGGTCGATCTCACGTTTGATGATGTCGATGGCGTGTGCGGCGCCCTGCTCGCCGCCAGCCGCGACGCCAAACAGGCTGGCGCGGCCGAGAAAGACGAAATCGGCGCCGAGCGCCCGCGCCTTGACCACGTCGGCGCCACGGCGCACGCCGCCGTCGAGCATCAGCGTGAAGCCCGTCCCGACTGCCTCGCGCAGCGCGGGAAAGGCCTCCACCGCAGTCGGTGCGCAGTCGAGCTGGCGGCCGCCGTGGTTCGACACCACGATGCCGTCGACGCCGAGCGCCACCGCCCGGCGTGCATCGTCGGGATGCAGAATCCCCTTGATCACCAGGCGGCCCGGCCAGCGCTGGCGAAACGATTCAAGATCGCGCCAGGTCTGGGTGAACGGTATCTGCGAGGTGAAGAAAGCCGCGATCGCGGCGGCGCTGGCGCAAGGCCCCGCATACGGCGCCCAGTTCTCGAAACGCGGCAGCCCGTGGCGCGCGATGCCTGCGAGCCAGCGCGGATGGCACAGCATGTCCCACAGCAGCGCCGGGCTTGGCCGCACCGGCGGCACAAAGCCATTGCGGATGTCGCGCTCGCGCTTGCCGTGCACCGGCACGTCGACGGTCAGCATCAGCGTTTCCACGCCCGCCTCGCGGGCACGGCGGATCAGGTCGGCGGTGATCGCAGCATCGCGCGACACGTATAGCTGATACCAGAACGGGGCCTGCACGGCACGCGCCACCGCTTCCACCGATGCTGTGCCGGCCCCCGACAGCACAAACGGAATGCCGGCCTGGGCCGCGGCGCGCGCCAGCATCAGGTCGGCCCCGGGCCGCGCGAAACCGGCGAGCCCGGTCGGGCCGATACCAAAGGCGCTGGCCCGACACTGGCCGAACAGCATGGTGGACTGCTCCACCCGAGACACATCGACGAGATAGCGCGGCACGAGCTGCAGCCCGCGCCATGCGTCGACATTGCGCACCAGCCCCGCTTCATCCTCGGCGCCGCCGTCGATATAGTCGAACACGAAACGCGGCAGGCGCCGGCGCGCGAGCCGGCGCAGGTCGTCGATGTTGATGGCCTGTGCGGGCTTCATCTGCCACCCCTTGCCAGCAGGCGTTCGGCGAATGCCTGGGCGAAGGTATGTACATCGCCGGGCCAGCGGGCAGACAGATAGTTGCCATCCTGCACCACCCAGGCCGGACGCGGGTTGTCGAGCCGGTCGCGGGCGATGCCGCTGGTCTTGAGCAGGAAATCGGCGCTGCCCTTGGGCACGTCGATGAAATCGGCATCGTTCGCCAGGGCGCGCTTCACTTCACTCTCCACGCTGCAATAGCCCACGGGCTGGCCCGGTGCTTCGCCATAGGTGCGGTAGTAGCCCGGGTCCCAGAAACGGGCGAAGAACCGCGTCAGTTGCCAGGCGCTGCGTTCGAGCTGCCAGGTCAACGCCGTGGTCTTGCGCCCATGCAGCACTGATTTGCCCGTCCGGGGCGAGATGGATCGCGCGGCCAGCACCACGCCGTGGCAGACAGCGGCGATCGGCTTCGCTTGCCCCGCGTGATCGACGCTCTCGAAAAACGCGGCGACGAAGGCCTGCAACCTCCTGTCCTCGAGATAAGCCTTCATCCGTGGCGCATGGCCGCCGGGCAGTAGCAGGCCGTCGTAGTCGTCGGGCTTGAGCTCGGCATAACGCCGAGGAGCCAGGAAAGCGCTGTCCTGCTGCAGCTGGCGATAGGCCTCGCGCCCGTGACGATCGGCGCGCAGCAGCAAACCCACGAGGCGGATGGCCTTGAGGCCCGGTATCCAGCCCCATGGATCGAGCCCCTGGCCGCTGATCATCAGCGGGTCGGCGTAGCCACGCTGGCCATCGGGCGTGGCGAACTCGACGCGGCAGCCGGCGTCGCGCAGGATTTTCCAGCTGACCGAGACCTCGGTCGGGTCGAAATCATGGCTCGGGATGGGGATGATCACGGTTGGCGGATTCATGCGTCTCCTTGTCGTGTGTCGGGCACATCACTCAATGTAGGGCAGCAGTCGTTGGCCCGCATCAAAGCGGGCCGCGTATTGTCAGCTCGCCGGCGCCAAGCCAGCCGGCGCTGAAGCTCAGCACGTCGCCAACCTGCAGGAAGCCGGGTTTGCCGCGGTTGGCGCGCAAGCCCGCGAGAACACGCTGGCGACGCGGCAGGATCGCCGCCAGGCGCCGCTTCCAGCGTGGTATCGATAGGGCGATGCCGGCCGGCGTGCCGGTCAGCACCAGGTCATGCCGCCGCAGGCAATGGCCGGGCGCGATACCGGCCGCACTGGCGAGCAACTGGCGCGGCGTGTAGATCAGCTCACGGCTCGACGCCCGCTGCCGGCACAGGCCGTTGACGCGGGTCTCCAGCTCCACCGCCGGCAGGCGCACAAGGTCGGCCATGGCAGGCTGCCACAACTGTTGACCCAGCGGCAGGAAACCATCGAGGCTCTTGGCCGCCGACCAGTAGGCGAGCCGATCACGGGCCCCCTCCCCGGCCATCTGCACGCTGCGCGCAGTCAGGTCGTTGGCGGCGGTATAGGCCAGCTGCGGTGCATAGGCCGGGTCATCGAGCCGCGCCAGTGGGATGTCTTCGAGCGGCACGATACCGATCTCCACCTCGTAGTCGAGCAGCACGGGCAAGCTGTCGAGCCGGGCTGTGAGCCAGCGCGCCAAGTCCGGATCGAGCGCGGCCAGGGCCGCGTCGAGCTGGGCCGGGGCCGGCAGCGCCATCCTTGTCTGCCCGGGCATCGGCGCGCAGTGCTTGAGGAACACGGCAGGTTGGCCGACGCGCTCGCCCGTTTCGCGAATGTGCCCGGTGTAGGTCAGCCCCAGTGCGTAGACCTGGCCCAGCGGGAAATCGAAAGGTAGGAAACGGCCTTCGGCGGCGCTCGTATACATAGTTGTGGCTTCGCTGCGATAAACTTCAGGTTAATATACGAGCAATTGCTCACATATCAAACTCGCATTCCAGATGCCCGCCACGCCCCCGCTCAAGCCCCGCAAACAGCCGCGCCAGGCACGCTCACGCGCCACCGTCGAGGCCATTCTCGACGCCACCGCTCGCATTCTGGTCACGCATGGCTACGCGACCGCCAGCACCAACCGCATCGCCGAGGCCGCCGGCATCAGCATCGGCTCGCTGTACCAGTATTTCCCGAGCAAGGAGGCGCTCGTCACCGCGCTGCACCGCCGCCACACGGAGCAGATGCAGGCGGCACTGCTCGAGGTGGCCGCCTCCGCCACCGAAGCGCCATTGCCCGTCGCCGCGCGCACACTGATCCATGCCGTCATGGCCGCCCACATGATCGACCCACAGCTGCATCGCGTGTTCGACGAGGAAGTGCCGCGGCCAGACCTCGCCGATTGCCGCGACGAGCTCGAGGCCAGCATGCGCACGATGGTGAAGGGCTTGCTGCTCGCGCATCGGGCATCGCTGCTGCCGCTCGATGTCGACCTCGCCAGCCTGATGCTGGTGCAGCTCGTCGATGCGCTGATCCACACCGCCGTGATCGCCCGGCCGGACGACGCCAGGGCCGATGCCATCGAACAGGAGATCGTGGCGATCGTGCTGCGCTACCTGACCGGCCAGACAAGCCCGGGCAGCCCATGAAAGCGCAACGGGCCAGGCCGGCAGCACCTACACTGATAGCAGTGGCTCGGGATTGCCGGGCCGGAACACTCGAGTAGCAGGAGGAACCATGACACTTTCCATGTACCAGGCCTCGGTGCCGGTATTCGCCAGGATGATGAACAACCTCGCCGCGATCCTGGAAAAGGCGGCGGCCCACGCCGAAGCGAGGAAGATCGACCCGGCAGTGCTGCTCAACAGCCGCCTGTTTCCCGACATGTTCGCGCTCTCGCGCCAGGTGCAGGTCGTCAGCGACACGGCCAAGGGCTGTGTGGCAAGGCTGGCCGGGCTGGAGCCGCCAAAATTCGAAGACAATGAGGCGAGCTTTCCCGAGCTGATCGCGCGGCTCAAGAAAACCATCGACTTCATCAACAGCGTGAGCGCCGAGCAGATCGACGGCAGCGAGGACAAGACCATCACCGTGCCGATGCGCAGCGGCCCGCTCACTTTCGTCGGCATGCCGTATCTGCTGGGCTTTGCCCTGCCGAATTTCTACTTCCACCTGACCACGGCTTACGACATCCTGCGCCACAACGGCGTCGAAATCGGCAAGATGGACTATCTGGGCGCGGTCTGAACCACTCGCCCGGCAAGAAAAAAGCCGGCAACTGCCGGCTTTGTCATTTGTCACGGTGCGTGCGTACTCAGTCGCTCATGGCCTCCTCCGCCGCCTGCTCCGGTGAATAACCGTCGTAGAACAGGTCGGTATACCACTCGGCCTGTTCCTCGATCTGTTCCTGCGCCTCCTCGCGCGTGGCGCCGCGCTCGATGAGCTGCGCCTCCACCTGCATGCACCATTCGATCAGCGCGATGGTGTCCTGGTCGAGCTCCTTGTCCTTTTTCATGGCTAGCCTCTCTTTATCAGCTTCAGACGACGTTCGACTCGCCCATAGTGTGCCACGTTCAGGTGAAAAAGGAGGATCAATATCAGCCCATACGCATGGGATTTTGCCTGACCGGCACCTCAGTGCGTGGCCGGTGGCGGCATGGCGTCGGTTTCAGCCACCTGGTCCTGCTCGCGCCAGGTCACGTAGCAATCGAGGCCGAAGAAATAGGTGATGTAGTCGCGCGCTTCTGCGCTGTCGGCTTCCGACGCGGGGACATCATGCAGGCAGATGCTGCAGGCGATGGTTTGCGGCTCGGTGTTCATCATGCACCTCCTGTGGCAAGGAAGCTCTACGCGCACCCGATTGGCGCCGTTTGAGGCCAGTACGATCAGCCTAAACCCAAGCCGAACAGGCGGGAAATTGAATATGGCAATGGCGCGGATAGCAGTCAGCTATACGATCTATGGCGACAGAAACGGCAGGCACCCGGCCGGCGCGGGCATGAAAAAACCCGCAAACGGATAGTTGCGGGTTTCGAATTCTGGTGCGAGGGTATCGGACCCACCCCCGCCGGAGTCATACTGCTTACTGCACTTACATTTACATGCTGGCCGTAATCGATTACCGGCCATAGAACAATCGCTTTAGTATGTGGCGATAGTACTGAAAATATTTTCATGCGTCAAGCGCTGGGTGCTTTGACGCATTTGCTCGCGACCAGCATGACGAACAGTCCGCCGGCCAGAACCACGTGATACACCGTGGCACCGCCGAGTCAGTTGGCGCAGAGTCGATACAGGCCATCGCGGGCAGCAAAAAGCCCGGGGGCTTGCGCCAACCGGGCTTGGGTATCGTGCGGGCTCAGCCGATCAAGGCGAGAAACCGTCAAATACCGAGTTGTTGAGTGCCGAGCGTGTGCCGAGCGATGCCGGGCGGGTGGTGCCGAGCAGGGCATACTTGAGGTCTTCGTTGACGGGCTTTTCGCCGAGCCAGATCTTGAGTACCGCGGGGCCGATATCGGGGCCGGGAACGGCATCGACGACCTTGCCGTTGCGCACGAGCTCCAGCGAGCCATCACTGCCGACGTCCAGCGATACGCGGTCACCGAGGCGCACGTCGCCAATACGGTTGAAGATGTCTTCGAGCAGCGCGATGCTCGGCTGCAGGCGTTGCAGCATTTCCGGGTCGCCGTTGAGGCGCAGGCCATCCTTCAGGCCGGCCAGCAGCAGATTGGCCTTCAGGTCGCGCATCAGCACCAGCTGCACGCGCTTCGGGCCTGGGGCGGCGAGGGCTTCCTCGGCTGCAGCCTTCGTGGTCTTCGAATAGAGGGCGGCGATATAGATCTTGACCGCGCCACTGGCACGCAGGCCGGCGCCATTGAGTTGCAGATCGGTGCCACGCACGGTCTCCTGCGGGGCGATTTCGACACCTTCGACTTCGGCGGCGAATGCGCTGCAAGACAGCAGGGCAAACAGGGTTGCAGCAATCGTACGTTTCATTCGGTCCTGCTCCTCATTAGAAGATAATTAGTATGCTCGAATCTTCTCATCAATCTTCTAGAGCAAGATACCCTAACGTGCACGTCAATTTCTGCTGCAAGCCGATGATTGTGTGTCGGTTTTCCGTTTCACCCCGATCCAGCGGGGCCAATTCGCCCATCATTGCCCGTAAAACACCATTACCGGAAACCCGTAGCCATACGACGGCTTCCCTCATTTGGCCGCCAGATGGCGCGGAACCGGAGCAATCGCTGAAAACTTGATGAACGAGCGTTTACCCAAGACAGGGTCTCGGGTATAGTCGCGCCCTGATTTTGCTTACCCAACTGGTTTGTCACTGATTATTATGGGATTTCCGGCCGGCTCATGTGCATGGCGGCAGTCCTGTACGACGGCCAGCCAATGCCCACGGAGCGCGGCCATGCACCATACCATCTTCGACACCCCCATCATCCGCGACCTATTCGCCTGGATTTCCATCGTCATGCTCAAGCTGAGCGGCTGGCGCCTCGAAGGCAAGTTCCCCGATCTGCCGAAATACGTGATGATTGCCGCCCCGCATACGAGCAATTGGGATTTCCCGGTCACGCTCGGCATCTGCTTCGCGGCGCGCGCCAAGATCTACTGGATGGGCAAGGACAGCCTGTTCAAGGGGCCGCTGGGGCCGATCATGCGCTGGCTTGGCGGCATCCCGGTGGATCGCAGCAAGTCCAACGACCTGGTGGGGCAGATGGTCGAGGTGTTCAACCGCTCCGAGCGCCTGGTGGTCACCATTCCGCCGGAAGGCACGCGGCAGAAGGTGCGTTACTGGAAGACCGGCTTCTACCATATCGCCAAGGGCGCCAATGTGCCCATCGTGCTGGCCTTCCTCGATTTTCGCCGCAAGGTGGGCGGCTTTGGCCCGGTGTTCAGGCCGACGGGCAATGTCGAGGCAGACATGGCCGAGATTCAGGCGTTTTACAAGAACATCAGCGGCAAGAATCCCGACCAGTATTGAGCGAGGCGCGTATCCCCCAGCCGGGCGATGCGTCCAACAGGGCGAACGGCCCCGTTGGCGCCTGCTAATATCCGCCCTTCGCCACGACATCGAGTCCATCCATCATGCACAGGCTGACCGGCAGCGCCCGCTTCATCTGCAGCGCAGCGGCAAGTGTGGCGCTGCTCGGGGCCTGCGCGGGCCCGGCACCGCAAGCCGACGCCTGCGCGACGCCGCTCTCCGCTACCGTTCCCAATTCGTGCGTCGTCGTCCCGGACATCCTGTGGCGCGGCGGCAGGCCCGACCGCGAGGTGGCCACCCTGGTCGGGCTGGGTGTGAAGACGGTAGTCAACCTCGAACTGCTGCACGACGATCTCGACGCCCTGCTCGCCATCCCGGCCGCACCGGGCCTGTCGGGCAGCCTCGACTATTTCCGCGTGCGTGACTGGGAGCCGAATGTCGTGATCGCGCCCTGGCTGCTCGACGAGCATGTGGCCGAGTTCATTGCCATCATGCGGACGCAGGCCAAGCCGGTGTATGTCCACTGCCGCTCGGGCCAGAACCGAACAGGTGTGATGGTGGCGAGCTACCGCGTGCTGGCGGGCATGCCCGTTGACGATGCGATCGAGGAAATGCGCAAGTATCGTGGCATCTGGTTCGACTACGATGCCGACTACCTGCGCAGGCTGACGGGCGAACACCGGCAACGGCTCGAAGCCATGATCGCCGCGAAGATGACACAGGTGAAGCGCAAGGCGCGCATCGAATGCGACGCCACGGGCTGCAGGCAGGCCCCCTGACCCGGGCACCGGCCCCCAATCGAGGCACCATCATCAAACATGCAACCGGGCTGCAATAGCCGGCGGCCTCGACCGCAAGGCTGGGCGTTCGTGCGCCAGCGCAGGAAGCAGCTGGCGCTGAGCGATGCGCCCTGCCGCTTTGCCTGTAGCTGACGCCGCAGACGCAGCCCGAAACCAATAGCGCTATTCGGCCCGTGGCGCCTGCTTCGCGCCGGAGCCCCCCAAGGTGCTGCCGGGCAAGCCGTCAGCGCCGCCGTCACGGCTTGAGCGCCGACCAGTCGAGAATCACCTTGCCCGACTGCCCGGACAGCATGGCCTTGAAACCCGCCTCGTAGTCGTCAACCGGGAAGTGATGGGTGATGATGGGGCTGATATCGAGGCCGGATTGCAGCATGGCGGCCATCTTGTACCAGGTCTCGAACATCTCGCGGCCGTAGATGCCCTTGATCTCGAGGCCCTTGAAGATCACCTGGTTCCAGTCGATCACCGTGTTCTGCGGCGGGATGCCGAGCAGCGCGACCTTGCCGCCGTGGTTCATGTTGGCGAGCAGGTCCTTGAACGCGGCCGGGTTGCCCGACATCTCCATGCCGACGTCGAAGCCCTCGGTCATGTGCAGCGCTTCCATCACCTGCCTGAGGTTCTCGCGGCTGACGTTGACGGCACGCGTGGCGCCCATCTTGCTCGCCAGGCCGAGCCGGTAGTCGTTGACATCGGTGATCACCACATGGCGTGCACCGACGTGGCGGGCAATGGCGACGGCCATGATGCCGATCGGGCCGGCGCCGGTGATGAGCACGTCCTCGCCGACGAGGTTGAAGCTCAGCGCGGTGTGCGTGGCATTGCCGAAAGGATCGAGGATGGAGGCGATGTCGTCGGGGATGTCATCGGGAATCTTGAAGGCGTTGAAGGCCGGGATCACCAGGTATTCGGCGAACGCGCCTTCGCGGTTCACGCCCACGCCGGTCGTGTTGCGGCACAGGTGGCGGCGGCCGGCGCGGCAGTTGCGGCAATAGCCGCAGGTGATGTGGCCCTCGCCGCTGACGCGGTCGCCGATGGCGAAGCCGCGTACCTCCACGCCCATATCGACGACTTCGCCGACATATTCGTGGCCGACGTGCATCGGCACCGGGATCGTGGCCTGCGCCCATTCGTCCCAGTTCCAGATATGGATGTCGGTGCCGCAGATTGCGGTCTTGCGGATCTTGATCAGGAGATCGTTGTGGCCGACCTCGGGCTTCTTCACGCGCGTCAGCGTCAGGCCGGGTGCGCGTTCGAGTTTGGCGAGTGCTTTCATTTATACCTCGAACAATGATTCTGGCTTCAGGCCAGTATGGGTGCGGCTCGTGGCGCGCCTGGCAGGCGCGCCGGTACTTGATCCTGCGGCCATCGCCAACAACCGCAAGCGGCCACGGCCTGGCACGGTCGCGCCATCGCGCGGCAATTCAAATCGATGGCGGCGCCACTAGCGGTCGACCAGCAGCGGCCGGCCATCGCGCACGGCATAGCTGAATACGGCGGCATGTCGGTCATAGGGCCGCCCGGCCCCAGCCACAGAAAAGTCGACCACATTGCGCGGCACCGCCGCGACCAGCGCTACGGAGTGCTGATCAACGAACACCAGCAGATTGATGTCATCCCTTTCCTGCAGGCCGGTGCGCTCGATGTCCGCCGACAACGGCGTCTTGATGGCCGCCCCGATCACCGCCAGCGGCGTATAGGGCGCGAACACGTACAGCCGGCTCCAGCGGGCCGGGTTGACCGCCTCCATCTGCACCGCCTGGCCGGCTTGCAGCTCTTGCACCGCCACGCCGAGGCCATGAATGAAGGTGGCGACACGGTCCTCGCCGGTGCAAGCTGCCAACAGCAGCACACCGGCAGCCGCTCCCAGCAGCAATGGTCGTATGCACATGGCTTGTGGGCCCCTTGGGCAAATCCCTAAATCACCCCCAGCTCGCGCCCGACCTTGGCGAATGCCGCCACGGCGCGGTCGATCTGCTCGGGCGTATGCGCGGCGCTCATCTGCGTGCGGATGCGGGCCTGGCCCTTGGGCACGACGGGGAAGGAGAAGCCGGTCACGTACACCCCCTCCTCCAGCATGCGCGCGGCCATGCGGCCGGCCAGCGCAGCGTCGCCGAGCATCACCGGGATGATCGGGTGCCGGCCGGGGACGAGCGTGAAGCCGAGCGCGCCCATCTCGCGGCGGAAGTGTTCGGCGTTGCGCTGCAGCCTGCCGCGCAGCTCGGCGCCGTCACGCTCGATCAGGGCCAGCACGGCCAGGCTGGCCGCCGCGATGGCCGGCGCCAGCGAGTTGGAGAACAGGTAGGGGCGCGAACGCTGACGCAGCCATTCGATGATGGGCCCGCGTGCCGCGATATAGCCGCCCGACGCGCCGCCGAGCGCCTTGCCCAGCGTGCCGGTGTAGATGTCCACACGCTCGGCCACGCCACACAGCTCGGGTGTGCCGCGGCCATGTTCGCCGGTGAAGCCGACGGCGTGGCTGTCGTCCACCATCACCAGCGCGCCGTGTTTGTCCGCCAGCGCGCAGATGGTCTTGAGGTCGGCGATGATGCCGTCCATCGAGAACACGCCGTCGGTGACGATGAGCTTGAAACGCGCGCCGGACGCGGCCTTGAGCTGCGCTTCGAGGTCCGCCATGTCGTTGTTGCGGTAGCGGTAGCGCTGCGCCTTGCACAGCCGGATGCCGTCGATGATGCTGGCGTGGTTGAGCGCGTCGGAGATCACCGCGTCCTGTTCGTCGAGCAGGGTCTCGAACACGCCGCCGTTGGCATCGAAGCAGCTCGAATAGAGGATGGTGTCGTCGGTGCCGAGAAAGCGGCTGAGCGCGGCTTCGAGCTGCTTGTGGATGGTCTGCGTGCCGCAGATGAAGCGCACCGAGGCCACGCCGTAGCCGTAGTCGTCGAGTCCGCGCTTGGCGGCGGCGATCAGCTCGGAGCTGTCGGCGAGCCCAAGGTAGTTGTTGGCACAGAAGTTGAGAACCGACTGGCCCGAAGCCAGCGCGATGTCGGGCCGCTGGTGGCTGGCGATCACGCGCTCGGGCTTGTAGAAGCCGTCGCGGCGCAGGCTGTCGAGTTGCTCGCCGAGATGGGCGAGAAAGGCGTAGCTCATGAGGCACTCCTTGGATCGCGCGGGTAGCGCCATCTTCTAAGAATAGATGCAAGCGGGATCGCCGCCGCACCGGAATGCGCGATTGTAGGCGCCGGGCCGGGTTGGCGCCAAGCAGGCTAGGGAAAGTCCGCATAAGCCGCCGGCCGCGCGCCCACCTATCCGCTTCGGGCGCAGCCGCCGTGTAGTGCGCGCCCCCGCCAGCGCCCCGGTTGGCCAGCCCCCGGTCAGCCGGCCTCCGCTTAGCCGGCCTCGGGCTTCAACCGTTTCAGCCGGCGCCACAGCGTCGTGCGGCTGATGCCGAGCGCCTGCGCGGTACGGCCAAGATCCCCGTCGTGCAAGGCCAGCGCCGCCAGCGTCGGCTCGGTGGGCGGCGCGGCCTTGCGTTCGGCCGGCGCGCCCGCCGCCACCAGCTCGGGTACCACGCGCGCCAGCGAGGGTTCGTCGACCTGGCCGTAGGCATCGTAGAACACCGCCAGGCGCTCGATCAGGTTCTCCAGCTCGCGCACGTTGCCGCGCCACTCGCTCGCCAGCAGGTGCCCGCCGACGCTCTCGATCAAGGGCTCGGCCTGGCGCCTGGATGCGAGCCGCTGCAATGCCTGGCGCGCCAGCACGCGGGCAATCGGCAGAATGTCGTCGCGCCGCTCGCGTAGCGGCGGCAGCCGCAGGTTGAGGATGTTGATGCGGTAATACAGGTCGGCGCGGAACAGGCCCTGCTCCACGTTGAAGCGCAGATCCTGGTGCGTGGCGGCGATCACGCGCACATCGATGGGCGTGGGCTCGGTGCCGCCGAGGCGCAACACCTCGCGTTCCTGCAACACGCGCAACAGCCGCGTCTGCAGGCTCAGCGGCATCTCACCGATCTCGTCGAGAAAGATCGTGCCGGTGTGCGCCGACTCGAACAGGCCCGGCTTGCCGCCCTTGCGCCCGCCGGTGAACGCGCCCTCCTCGTAGCCGAACAGCTCGCTCTCGAGCAGGCTTTCGGGAAACGATGCGCAGTTGATCGCCACGAACGGCGCCTTGGCGCGCGTGCTGACGTTGTGGATGCTCTGCGCGAACAGCTCCTTGCCGGTGCCCGATTCGCCGGTCACCAGCACGGTGGCGTCCGAGCGCGCGTAGAGCCTGGCCATGCCCACCGCGTCGCGCATCGCGGCCGATTCACCCATGATGTCCTCGAAGCGGTAGCGCGCCACGAACTGGCTGCGCCGGCTCTGGCTTCTGAGCTTACGGTCGGCGCTCTGGATCAGGCTCGCGTCCTGGAAGGTCAGCACCGCGCCGGTCTGCTCGCCGTGCTCGTGGATGGGCAGGCGGTTGATCACCAGCGTGCGGCCGTTGACGCTCTGCACCTGTTCGAGCGCCGCCTGGCCGCTGGCGATCACGGCATCGAGCGACAGCGTCGGCGCCACGCGCGCGAGCGGCTGGTCGAGCGCCCAGTCGGCGCCGACACCGAGCAGCTTCTCCATGGCCGGGTTCAGGGTCTGCACCCGGCCGCGCATGTCGACCGCCACCACGCCTTCGGACAGGCTGTAGAGAATATTGCCGATGCGCTCGCGCTTGGCCTCCTCGATGCTGGCGATGCGGGCGATTTCAAGCGCATCGTCGAAAGCCTGACGCACCGCGTTGTCGGAATAGATCAGCACGCCGGTCAGGCCCTCCTGTTCGGCCAGCGCCGCCACCTGCGCCGAGCCGATGACGACCTCGATGCGGCGCTCGTGCAGCTCGCGAAACAGCAGCCGTGCCTCGTTGTCGTCGCGATAGTTGAGCACCATCACGTTCAGGTTCAGCAGCGGCTTCAGCTCCTCGAACTCGTCGCCGAGCGACTGGCGCGTGACGATGGCCACGCTGTCGGACAGCCGCCGTGCCCGCACCAGCGCCTGCATGATGTCGTAGCCGCCGAGCTTGATCAGCACCGTCGGCAGGCTGAGCTCGGCGCGCAGCCGCTGGCCGGTCATGCCGGCGGCGATGGCGACATCGATCAGGCCGGCGCGATGGAGCTCCTGCGCGGCCTCCACGGCTTCGTCGAGCGGCTTGTCGAGCAGGCGCACGTCGGCCAGCGACGAGAACTCGGGCAGCATCGCCCGCACCAGCTCGGCGAGCCCGCGCGACGCCACCACCAGCAATCTGGGTTTTCCGGCCATGATGTCACCTCAATGTTTCATGGGTGAAACATAGCATTTCAATATGAAACACACCATGGTTTCATGATGCAACATGCCATTTGTTGATGGCATCCACCTAAGTCGCTGAATCGTCAATGGAGTTGCACGATTGCGCTGGCCATCCGTCAGGCTGGCCCAAGTCTTGCACATAAGCAGGCAACGCATTTGGACGAGGAGACAACACCATGACATCCGCAGGCAAACGTTTTCGCCAGGCCGTCGCCGACAACAAGCCGCTGCAAGTGCTCGGCGCCATCAATGCCTATGCCGCGCGGCTGGCCGAACATAGCGGCGCCAAGGCGCTCTATGTATCGGGCGGCGGCGTGGCGGCCAGCTCTTGCGGCATTCCCGATCTCGGCATCACCACGATGGAAGACGTGCTGATCGACGTGCGCCGCATCACCGACGTCACCGAGCTACCGGTACTGGTCGACATCGATACCGGCTGGGGCGGCGCCTTCAACATCGCACGCACCATCCGCGCCATGATCCAGGCCGGTGCCGGCGCCGTGCACATCGAGGACCAGGTCGCCGCCAAGCGCTGCGGCCACCGCCCGAACAAGGCCATCGTCCCCGCCGACGAGATGGTGGACCGCGTCAAGGCCGCCGTCGATGCCAAGACCGATGCCGACTTCGTGGTCATGGCACGCACCGACGCGCTCGCCGTGGAAGGCCTGCAGGCAGCGATCGACCGCGCCTGCCGCTGCGTCGAGGCCGGCGCCGACATGATCTTCCCCGAGGCGATGACCGACCTGAACATGTACCGCGAGTTTGCCGCCGCAGTGAAGGTGCCGGTGCTCGCCAACATCACCGAGTTCGGCGCGACGCCGCTGTTCACCCGCGACGAGCTGGCCGCCGCCGACGTCAGCCTGATCCTGTACCCGCTGTCGGCCTTCCGGGCCAGCGCCAAGGCGGCGCTCGGCGTGTACGAGGCGATCGTGCGCGACGGCACGCAGAAGCACGTCGTCGATACCATGCAGACGCGCATGGAGCTCTACGATCACCTGGGCTACCACAGCTACGAGCAGAAGCTCGACGCGCTGTTCGCCAGGAACGGCTGATCGACACGGCAACGTGGCGGACATGAGCGAGATCCCGACCCTGCACGGCGCACGCGTGCTGCTGCGGCCCTGGCGCGAGAGCGACCGGGCACCGTTCGCACGCCTCAACGCCGACCCGGCGGCCAGGCTCTACTTCCCCACCCTCGCCACGGCCGAACAGAGCAATCAGGAAGCCGACCGCATCGCCGAGCATTTCGAGCGCGAGGGCTTCGGCCTGTGGGCGCTCGAGATTCCCGGCGTGACCGAGTTCGCCGGCTTCGTCGGCCTGATGCGCCCCGCTTACGAGGCGCATTTCACACCGTGCGTCGAGGTCGGCTGGCGGCTGTTGCCCGACTACTGGCGATGCGGCTATGCAAGCGAAGCGGCAGAGCTGGCGCTGGCTCACGGCTTCGAGGTGCTCGGGCTCGACCAGATCGTGTCACTGACCACGGCCACCAACCAGCCGTCGCGGCGCGTGATGGAACGCATCGGCATGCAGCGCGACCCGGCGGATGATTTCGACCATCCACGCATCGCCGAGGGCCACCCCTTGCGGCCACATGTGCTGTACCGGCTCAGCCGCGCCGACTGGCGCCGGCAGGCCGAGCCAGCCGGCAATCTGCTCGCCGGGATGCCCGCCACGCTGCCCGAGGAGCTGATCGAGCCGCTGTTCGCCGGCCAGCGCGGCTTTCATGTCGAGCGCATCGTCTCGCGCGGCCAGGCCTCGCCGCCCGGCTTCTGGTACGAACAGACTGAACACGAATGGGTGCTGCTCGTCACCGGCAGCGCCTGCATCGAATACGACGCGCCGGCAGGCGAGCTGTGCCTGCATGCCGGCGATCATGTGCTGATCCCGGCTGGCCGGCGCCACCGGGTGAAATGGACGCAGACGGATACCGACACGGTCTGGCTGGCCGTGTTCTACCAGCCGGATTGACTATTTTTCATGAATTCCTGGCGACCCCGCTCGCCGATCATTGAGGAGACAACGATGACCGAACCCCAGCAAGTAACGCCCAAGCCCAAGAAATCCGTCGCCCTGTCCGGCGTCACCGCCGGCAATACCGGGCTGTGCACCGTCGGCCGCACCGGCAACGACCTGCACTACCGCGGCTACGACATCCTCGATGTCGCCGAGAGCTGTGAGTTCGAGGAAATCGCCCACCTGCTGGTGCACGGCAAGCTGCCGACCCAGGCCGAGCTGGCCGGCTACAAGGCCAAGCTCCGCGCCCTGCGCGGCTTGCCGGCCGCCGTGACGGCAGTGCTGGAGCAGCTCCCGGCCGCGACCCACCCGATGGACGTGATGCGCACCGGCGCCTCGGCGCTGGGCTGCGTGCTGCCCGAGAAGGACGACCACAACACCGCCGGCGCGCGCGACATCGCCGACCGCCTGATGGCCTCGTTCGGCTCGATCCTGCTCTACTGGTACCACTTCAGCCACAACGGCAAGCGCATCGACGTGGAAACCGACGACGACTCGATCGGCGGCCATTTCCTGCACCTGCTGCATGGCGAAACACCGTCCGAGCTGTGGGTAAAGGCGATGCATACCTCGCTGATCCTCTACGCCGAGCACGAATTCAACGCCTCCACCTTCACCGGCCGCGTCATCGCCGGCACGGGCTCGGACATGTACTCGGCCATCACCGGCGCCATCGGCGCGTTGCGCGGCCCCAAGCATGGCGGTGCCAACGAGGTGGCGTTCGAGATCCAGAAGCGCTACGACAGCCCCGACGAAGCCGAGGCTGACATCCGCGCCCGCGTCGAGCGCAAGGAAGTGGTGATTGGCTTCGGCCACCCGGTCTACACGGTGAGCGACCCGCGCAACGTGGTCATCAAGCGCGTAGCCAAATCGCTGTCGGACGCGGCCCACAACACTAAGATGTACGACATCGCCGACCGTCTGGAAAGCGTGATGTGGGAGATCAAGAAGATGTTCCCTAACCTCGACTGGTTCTCGGCCGTCAGCTACCACATGATGGGCGTGCCGACCGCCATGTTCACCCCGCTGTTCGTGATTGCCCGCACCTCCGGCTGGAGCGCCCACGTGATCGAACAACGCATCGACGGCAAGATCATCCGCCCGAGCGCCAACTACACCGGCCCGGAAGACCTCGCCTTCGTCCCACTGAAGGATCGCAAGTAATATGAATACCGCCAACCGCAAGCCCTTACCCGGTACGCAACTGGATTACTTCGACGCCCGCGCGGCAGTCGATGCGATCCAGCCCGGCGCCTACGACAAGCTGCCGTACACCTCGCGCGTGTTGGCGGAAAACCTGGTGCGCCGCTGCGAGCCGGCCACGCTGGCCGATTCGCTGAAACAACTGATCGAACGCAAACGCGACCTGGATTTCCCGTGGTTCCCGGCGCGCGTGGTGTGCCACGACATCCTTGGCCAGACTGCACTGGTGGATCTGGCTGGCCTGCGCGATGCGATTGCCGAGCAAGGCGGCGATCCGGCCAAAGTGAATCCAGTGGTGCCGGTACAATTGATCGTCGACCACTCGCTGGCCGTTGAATGCGGCGGCTTCGACCCGCAGGCATTCGAGAAAAACCGCGCCATCGAAGATCGCCGCAATGAAGACCGTTTCGACTTCATCAACTGGACCAAGCTGGCGTTCAAGAACGTCGACGTGATCCCGCCCGGCAACGGCATCATGCACCAGATCAATCTGGAACGGATGTCGCCGGTAATTGGCGTGTTGGATGGCGTGGCCTACCCCGACACCTGTGTTGGCACTGACAGCCACACGCCGCACGTCGATGCACTGGGCGTGATTGCGATTGGTGTTGGCGGCCTGGAAGCCGAAAACGTCATGCTTGGCCGTGCCTCGTGGATGCGCCTGCCGGATATCGTCGGCGTTGAGCTGAGCGGCAAACGCCAGCCCGGCATCACCGCCACCGACGTAGTGCTGGCGATGACCGAATTCCTGCGCAAATCGAAAGTGGTCGGCGCTTATCTGGAATTCTACGGCGAAGGCACCAGCAGCCTGACACTGGGCGACCGCGCCACCATCTCCAATATGGCCCCGGAATACGGCGCAACTGCGGCGATGTTCAGCATTGACCAGCAGACCATCGACTATCTGAAACTCACCGGCCGCAGCGACGAGCAGGTGAAACTGGTCGAGACCTACGCCAAGACTGCCGGCCTGTGGTCGGATAGCCTGCAAAACGCCGAATACGAACGCGTGCTCAAGTTCGACCTGTCGAGCGTGGTACGCAATATGGCCGGCCCATCCAACCCGCATGCCCGCGTTGCCACCAGCGATCTGGCGGCCAAGGGCATCGCAGGCCAATGGACGGAAACACCGGGGCAAATGCCGGACGGCGCGGTGATCATCGCAGCCATCACCAGTTGCACCAACACCAGCAACCCGCGCAACGTGATCGCTGCAGCGCTGCTGGCGCGCAATGCCCACAAACTCGGCCTGACGCGCAAGCCGTGGGTCAAATCGTCGCTGGCGCCGGGTTCGAAAGCAGTCACTTTGTATCTGGAAGAAGCTGGTCTGCTGGGCGATCTGGAAGCCCTTGGCTTTGGCGTGGTGGCATACGCTTGCACCTCGTGCAACGGCATGTCCGGCGCGCTGGATCCGCAGATTCAGCAGGAAATCATTGAGCGCGACCTGTACGCCACTGCGGTGTTGTCGGGCAACCGCAACTTCGACGGCCGTATTCACCCGTATGCGAAGCAGGCTTTCCTCGCTTCGCCACCGCTGGTGGTGGCCTACGCGATTGCCGGCACCATCCGTTTCGATATCGAGCGCGACGTGCTGGCGGTGGTTGATGGCAAGGAAATCCGCTTGAAAGACATCTGGCCGAGCGATGAGGAAATCGACGCCATCGTCAAAGCCAGCGTCAAACCTGAGCAATTCCGCAAGGTGTACGAGCCGATGTTCGCGCTGCAAGCGGATGCCGGCCCCCAGGTCAGCCCCTTGTACGACTGGCGCCCGATGTCGACCTACATCCGCCGCCCGCCGTATTGGGAAGGCGCGCTGGCAGCGCCGCGCACGCTGACCGGCATGCGCCCGCTGGCGGTGCTGCCGGACAACATCACCACCGATCACCTGTCGCCGTCGAACGCCATCATGATGAACTCGGCCGCTGGCGAGTATCTGCACAAGATGGGCCTGCCGGAAGAGGACTTCAACTCTTACGCCACCCACCGCGGCGACCACCTGACGGCGCAACGCGCGACGTTTGCCAACCCGACGCTGAAAAACGAAATGGTGCGCGATGCTGAAGGCAAAGTGAAAGCCGGCTCGCTGGCGCGCGTCGAGCCGGAAGGCAAAGTGATGCGCATGTGGGAAGCGATCGAAACCTATATGGGCCGCAAACAGCCACTGATCATCGTCGCCGGCGCCGACTACGGCCAGGGCAGCTCGCGCGACTGGGCCGCCAAGGGCGTGCGTCTGGCTGGTGTCGAAGCGATTATCGCCGAAGGCTTTGAACGCATCCACCGCACCAACCTGATCGGCATGGGTGTGTTGCCGCTGGAGTTCAAACCCGGCACCACGCGCTTGACGCTGGGCTTGGACGGCACCGAAACCTACGACGTGATCGGCACGCGCAAGCCACGTGCGGATCTGACGTTGGTGGTTCATCGCAAGAACGGCGAACGGCTTGAAGTGCCGGTAACCTGCCGCCTCGACAGCGATGAAGAAGTGTCGATCTACGAAGCCGGTGGCGTGTTGCAGCGCTTTGCACAGGATTTTCTGGAGTCTGCGCAGGCGTGAGCCCCCTCTCCCCCAACCCCTCTGATGAAACCACTGATCATTCGGCTAAGCCAACAAACAACGTTGGTCAAGCTGCTGGTCATCCCGCAAGGGGCGAGGGGAGACAATAGTCCTAGCAAAGGAACAAGGTAATATGCCTCACCCACCCCAAATCAAAATCCCCGCTACCTACATGCGTGGCGGCACCAGCAAAGGCGTGTTCTTCCGTCTGCAGGATCTGCCCGAGCGCTGCCAGCAGGCAGGGCCGGCGCGTGATGCGCTGCTGCTGCGCGTGATCGGCAGCCCTGACCCTTATGGCAAGCAGATCGACGGCATGGGCGGCGCGACGTCGAGCACCAGCAAGACGGTCATCCTGGCCAAGAGCGAGCGGGCCGAGCACGATGTCGATTACCTGTTCGGCCAGGTCTCGATCGACAAGGCCTTTGTCGACTGGAGCGGTAACTGCGGCAACCTCTCGGCGGCGGTCGGCGCTTTCGCCATCAGCGCCGGGCTGGTCGATGCCGCCCGCATTCCGCACACCGGCCACTGCACCGTGCGCATCTGGCAGGCCAATATCGGCAAGACCATCATCGCCCACGTGCCGCTCGTCAACGGCGAAGTGCAGGAAACCGGCGACTTCGAGCTCGACGGCGTGACCTTCCCGGCGGCCGAGGTGCAGCTTGAATTCCTCGACCCGGCCGATGAAGGAGAAGGCGATGGCGGCGGTTCGATGTTCCCTAGCTGCAATCTGGTCGATGACCTGGAAGTAGCGGGCGTCGGCACGCTCAAGGTGACGATGATCAACGCCGGCATCCCGACCATTTTCGTCAACGCCGACGCTATCGGCTACAACGGCACCGAGCTGCAGGACGCCATCAACGGCGATGCCAAGGCACTGGCGATGTTCGAAACCATCCGCGCTCACGGTGCGTTGCGCATGGGCTTGATCAAGAGTCTGGACGAAGCGGCCAGCCGTCAGCACACGCCGAAAATTGCCTTTGTCGCGCCCCCCCAGAGCTACGCCGCATCGAGCGGCAAGCAGGTTGCCGCAAGCGATGTCGATCTGCTGGTACGCGCGCTGTCGATGGGCAAGCTGCACCACGCGATGATGGGCACAGCGGCCGTGGCTATCGGCACCGCCGCCGCGATCCCCGGCACGCTGGTCAACCTGGCGGCCGGCGGCGGCCCACGCAACGCGGTGCGCTTTGGCCACCCGTCGGGCACCTTGCGGGTGGGCGCCGAGGCGGCGCAGGTCGGCGGCGAATGGCGCGTGACCAAGGCCATCATGAGCCGCAGCGCGCGCGTGTTGATGGAAGGCTGGGTGCGCGTGCCGGGGGATTCATTCTAGCGCGCTGTCCCGCCCCTGTGCTGGCCGTCAACACAGGCCAGCCGGGCCTTTTGGCCTGTGCGAGCAAAAAATGACATCTGGTTTTCTTGTGCTAACCTGTCCCTATCCGAACCGGCAGGATTCGGAATATGGCCTAAACGGAACAAGGAGACCGGGTGGTGCAGGATTCGATTTGGGTGAAGACGGCAGCAGGCCAGCTCGCGCTGCAGGAGCGGGGCCGCTGCCCGGAGTTGACGGGACGTTTACGTAATCTGCTGCTACAGGTCGACGGCAAGCGCAATGGCGCCGAATTGACTGCCCTGGCAGCCTCGTTGGGCTGTGCGGACGGCGTGTTGGCGCGCCTGGCGGAGCTCGGCCTGGCAGAAGCAATCGGTGCGGCGGCGGCCGTCGCGTTGGCAGCCCCGACGCCAGCTGTGCCAGCCGAGGTACCTGCAGCCGCGCCCAGCGCAGAAACGGAAGCCGCCGCCATCGACAAGGATGCCGCCTTCAAGCGCTTTCTGGCGGCCACCGAGATGATGAACAAGGCCGTGAGTCAGTACCTCGGCCTGAAGGCAGTGTTCTTCACCCTGAAAATCGAACGCTGCAGCAACGCCATGGAATTGAAAGCCTTGCTGGACGAGCTCCACAAGGCGATTGCCAAGGCCAAGACCCCGTTCATCGCGGACCGCGTGATTGAAGACATTCGCGAGGTGTTGCAATGAGCGCCTGAAATGGAGAAAGGTAGTCTGGATGTCCGCCCATGCCTCGAGCGCCCGCCCCGATCCGGATCAAGTCCTGATCGACATCGCCGACTATGTCGTCGACACGCCGATCGGGTCGGACGAGGCCTACCACACGGCCCGCCTCTGCCTGATCGACACGCTGGGCTGCGGGCTCGAAGCGCTGGACTACCCAGCCTGCACCAGGCTGCTCGGGCCGATCGTGGCGGACACGCGGGTACCGAACGGCGCCCGGGTTCCCGGCACGCGCTTCCAGCTCGACCCGGTACAGGCTGCCTTCAACATCGGCGCGATGATTCGCTGGCTCGATTTCAACGATACCTGGCTCGCCGCCGAATGGGGGCATCCCTCCGATAACCTCGGCGGCATTCTCGCTACCGCGGACTGGCTGAGCCGCATCCGCGTCGCCAAGGGCGAGCCACCGCTCACTATGCGCGACGTGCTGACCGCGATGATCAAGGCGCACGAGATCCAGGGCTGCCTGGCGCTCGAGAACAGCTTCAACCGCGCCGGCCTCGACCATGTGGTGCTCGTCAAGGTCGCCTCGGCCGCCGTGTGCTGCCGACTGATGGGCGGCAACCGCGAGCAGATCATCGATGCCGTGTCTCAGGCCTTCGTCGATGGCCAGCCGCTGCGCACCTACCGCCACGCGCCGAACACTGGCTCGCGCAAGAGCTGGGCCGCGGCGGATGCCACCAGCCGGGCCGTGCGCCTGGCGCTGTTCACGATGAAGGGCGAGATGGGCTATCCGTCGGTGCTCACCGCCCGGACCTGGGGCTTCTACGATGTGCTGTTCAAGGGCAGCGCATTCCGGTTCCAGCGGCCCTACGGCAGCTATGTGATGGAGAACATCCTGTTCAAGCTCAGCTTTCCGGCCGAGTTTCACGCCCAGACAGCCGTCGAATGCGCGATCAGGCTACATCCACAGGTGCAGGGCCGGCTCGACGAAGTCGAAAGAATCATCATCACGACGCAGGAATCGGCGATCCGCATCATCGACAAGAAAGGCCCGCTCGCCAACCCGGCGGACCGCGATCATTGCATCCAGTACATGACGGCCATCGGCCTGATCCAGGGCCGCCTCAGCGCGGCCGACTACGAGGATACAGCCGCCGCCGATCCGCGCATCGACATGCTGCGCGACAGGATGATCTGCGTCGAGAACCCGGCCTATACCCAGGATTATCTCGACCCCGACAAGCGCTCGATCGCCAATGCAGTGCAGGTATTTTTCCGCGACGGCAGCAAGACCGCGAACATCGAGGTCGAGTATCCAATCGGCCATCGGCGCCGCCGCGACGAAGGCATGCCCGTGCTGCAGGCCAAGTTCGAGGCCAATCTCGCCCGCCGCCTGCCCGCCGCACGGCAGCAGGCGATCGTTGCACTCACGGCGGACCAGGCAAGGCTGGAGGCCACGCCGGTCAACGAATTCGTCGACCTGTTCGTGCCCTGACGGCACGGACGAGGATCGCCAGACAGTTTTTTGTTGGAAGCTCCAACGGCATTGACCCGGCCCCGGCCGGGTTTTTTTTGACCCGGCCCACAAGCAAAACGGGCGCACAGCGCGCCCGTCTTTACAGCCATCGCCAATACAGGCTTAGATCGTTTCCAGCGCCAGCAGCTCGTCCACCATCTGGCGGCGGCGGATCAGCCTGTCCTGCTCGCCATCGACCAGCACCTCGGCGATCAAGGGCCGCGTGTTGTAGTTGGACGACATGCTCGCGCCATAGGCGCCGGTATTGTGGATCACCAGCACATCGCCGACCTGCGCGCGCGGCAGGGCACGCGGCGTGACCACGCCGCCGTCGCCCTGGGTGAACACATCGCCCGATTCGCACAAGGGGCCGGCGATCACGCACTCACCGAGCGGGCGCTCGCCGCCATCGTGCGCGATCAGGCTCATGCCGTGGTAGCTGCCGTACATGGCCGGGCGCATCAGCTCGCTGAAGCCTGCATCCACCAGCACGAAATGGTTGGCACCGGCTTGCTTGGTCGCGCGCACCTCGGTCAGCAGGCAGCCCGATTCGGCCACCAGGTAGCGCCCCGGCTCGATTTCCAGCGACAGCGGGTGGCCGACGATGGCAGCGGCCTCGCGCCGCGCGGCGTCCCACAGGCCGAAATAATGTTCGGTGTCGATGCTGGCGTCGCCCTCGCGGTAAGGAATCGACAGGCCGCCGCCCGCCGAGATCGCGTGCAGATCATGCCCCGCGGCCTTGGTCTGGCGCACCAGCGCCACCATCGCGCCGCACACCTGGCTCAGGTGGCCGTAATCCACGCCCGAACCGATGTGCATGTGCAGGCCCATCAGCTGCAAGCCATGCTGGTGGATCGCATCGAGGGCGGCGCCCAGGTCGGTGTGCCAGATGCCGTGCTTGCTGTGCTCGCCTCCGGTGTTGGTCTTGTTGCTGTGGCCGTGGCCAAAGCCTGGATTGATGCGCAGCCACACCTTGTGGCCGCGCGACGCGGCGCCGAGCTGGTGCAGCATGTCGATGGAGCCGGCGTTGACGGTGACGCCCTGCTCCACCACGGTGTCCAGCGTGGCGCGGTCGAACAGGTCGGCGGTGAACACGATGCCCGGTGCATCGCCCGCCGCGTCGAAGCCGGCCGCCAGTGCGCGCAGGATCTCGCCGCGCGACACGGCATCGACCTTCACGCCCTGCTCGCGCATCAGGCGCAGGATGTGGGTGTTGGAACAGGCCTTCTGCGCAAAGCGGACGATGTCGAAGCGCTTGAGGTCGGCCACGCGCTGGCGGATCACGGCGGCATCGTAGATCCACAATGGTGTGCCATAACGGTTGGCGAGATCGGCGAGGCGGGCTGGAGCGATAGAAGGCATGAGCAGGTCCTGTGTTTGATTGCCATGCATGATGCGCCCGCGATAGCATGCCGTCCAATGCAGATTTTTATATTATTCATTCATATTTGATATGACAGAAACGATTACCCACCGACTCATCGATGTATTCCGCGCCGTCATGAGCACCGGCAACGTGACCGAGGCCGCGCGGCTGATGAACAGCTCGCAGCCCACGCTGAGCCGCGAGCTGGCCAGGCTGGAGCAGGTGCTCGGCTACGCGCTGTTCACCCGCAGCAAGGGCCGCCTGCAGCCGACCACGCAGGGCCTGAGCCTGTACGACGAGGTGCAGCGCAGCTATCAGGGCCTCGATCAGGTGATCAGCACGGCCCGCCAGCTGGGGCGCGGCGAGCAGGGGCAGTTGAGCATCCTCAGCCTACCCGCCCTCACCCATGCCCTGCTGCCGGCCGCCAGCGCGCATTTTCTTGCGGCCCACCCCGGCGTACAGCTTTCCGTCACCCCACAGGAGTCCCCCCTGCTGGAGGCATGGCTCAGCGGCCAGCGCTTCGACCTTGGCCTCACCGAGCACCACGACACCCCACCCGGCACCGAGCTGGAGCCCTTGCTGCTAGCCGACGAGGTGTGCGTGCTGCCGGCCGGCCACCCGCTGTTGGCCAGGCCCGTGCTGACCCCGGCGGACTTCGCGGAGCAGCCTTTCATCAGCCTCTCCGCCGACGACCCCTACCGCGTGGAGCTGGATCAGGCCTTCGCGCAGCACGGCGTCCAGCGCCGCATGCGCATGGAGACCCACAGCGCCGTGGCGATCTGCGCCATGGTGTGCGAAGGCATCGGCCTCTCCATCATCAATCCGCTTACGGCGCTGGCCTTCGCCGGCGAGCGCCTGCAACTGCGACGCTTCAGCATCTCGATCCCCTACCGGGTAGGCGTGGTGCGCCCCTTGCACCGGCCCGGCAACCCCTGGCTGGCGCACTATGTCGCCGCGCTGCAGGATAGCGCGGCAGCGATCAAGTCCCGCCTCGGCTGAGCCATGGCGCCCGGCCACATCGCCTTGGGCCGGTCACGAATGAGGTCAGCGCCAGTCAATCCGGGAGATGCGCATTGACATCGATCAATTAAGCCGACGTGAAATACATTACAATGCCGGCCATGACTTACCGCACCGCACAAATTACCGGAACCGACTGTTTTCATTGCGGGCTGCCGGTGCCAGCCGGTGCGGACTACCCGATACGCCACCAGGGCCAGCAGCACGCAGCCTGTTGCGCAGGCTGCCAGGCCGTGGCGCAGACCATCGTCGACAGCGGGCTCGGCGATTACTACAAGCACCGCGCGGGTGCCGCCGACAAGGCCACCCCGCTGCCAACCGAAATCCTCGAGCAGATACGGCTCTATGACTCGCCGGAAATCCAGAAGAGTTTCGTGCGCACCGAATCGGGCGATATCCGCGAGGCCGCGCTGATTCTCGAAGGCATCACCTGTGCGGCCTGCGTGTGGCTCAACGAGCGGCACCTGACACGGCTGGTAGGCGTACTGTCGGTCGACATCAACTACACCACGCACCGCGCGCTGGTGCGCTGGGACGACAGCCAGGTCAAGCTGAGCCGCATCCTGCAGGCCGTCGCCGACATCGGCTACCACGCCCACCCGTTCGATGCTGCACGGCAAGACCAGCTGGCGCAGAAGGAACGCAAGCAGGCGCTGATCCGGCTGTATCTCGCCGGCCTGTCGATGATGCAGGTGATGATGTATGCGGTGCCGGTGTACATGGCGCACGGCGACATGAGTGCCGAATCGGAGCAGATACTGCGCTGGGCCAGCCTGGTGCTCACGCTGCCGGTGATCCTGTATTCCTCGCTGCCGTTCTACAAAGGCACGCTCAAGGACATCAAGGCCGGCCGCGCCGGCATGGACGTGCCGGTCGCCATCGGCGTTCTCACGGCCTTCCTGGCCAGTGTGTGGGCAACGGTCAGTGGCACCGGCGAGGTCTATTTCGACTCGGTGTCGATGTTCGTGTTCCTGCTGCTGGGCGGCCGCTATCTCGAGATGATCGCGCGGCGCAAGGCGGGTGCGGCGGTCGAGCAGCTGGTGAAGCTGATACCGGCCTTCGCGCACCGGCTCCCCCATTATCCGCAAAGTCGCGAGGCGCATGAGGCCGCGGTCGCCACCCTATCCTGCGGCGACGTGCTGCTGGTCAAACCCGGCGAAACCATTCCGATCGACTCGACGGTGATTGAAGGCAGCAGCGGTGTCGACGAATCGTTGCTGTCCGGCGAGAGCCGCGCCATCGCCAAGCAGGTCGGCGACCCGGTCATCGGCGGTGCCGTCAATATCGACGGCCCGCTCGTCGTACGGGTCGACAAGACAGGGCAGGACACGGCGCTGTCGGCCATTGTGCGCCTGCTCGACCGCGCCATGGCCGAGAAGCCGCGCCTGGCCCAGCTCGCGGACCGGGTGTCGGCCTGGTTCGTCACGGCGCTGCTGCTGGTGGCCGCGCTCACTTTTGCCGGCTGGTATCTGCACGATGCCCACCGCGCGCTGTGGATCACCGTCTCGGTGCTGGTCATCAGCTGCCCCTGCGCGCTCTCGCTGGCCACGCCGGCTGCACTGGCCGCCGCCACCGGCCGCCTCACCCAGCTCGGCATGCTGGTGGCACGCGGCCATGCGCTGGAGACCCTGGCCGGTGTCACCCACGTGGTATTCGACAAGACCGGTACGCTGACCTATGGCCGCATGCGCCTGCTCGACATCCTGCCGCTCGGCGGGCTTGATGCCGCGATGGCGCTTGAACGGGCGGCCCGGCTGGAACAGGGCTCCCCCCATCCGATCGCGAAGGCGCTGTTCGATGCAGTCGGCAAGCCAGACCTTCCCGCCGCCGACGCGCTCGGCAGCGAAACCGGCATGGGTATCGAAGGCGTCATCGCGGGCGAGCCGCACCGGCTCGGTCGTGCCGCCTATGTAGCGCAACTGGTCGGCCAGCCGCTGCCCGCCATGCCGGCCGACTGGCATGCGGATGCGAGCCATGTCTACCTCGGTCAACCCGGCTGCTGGCTGGCCGTTATAGCGATCGGGGACGATGTTCGCCCCGAGGCACCCGCGCTGCTCCAGCGGCTCCGTGCGACCGGCCAGCAGCTTGTGATGCTGAGTGGCGACCGCGAACAGGCAGTCCATGCGCTGGCCCAGCGGCTTGGTATCGATGACGCCCGTGCAGCGCTGACGCCTGGCGACAAGCTGGCAGCCGTACAGGCGCTCCAGCAAAGCGGTGCGGTGGTTGCCATGCTGGGGGACGGGGTCAACGACGCCCCGGTGCTTGCCAGCGCACAGGTCTCGATTGCCTTGGGCAGCGGCACCGATGTGGCCCGGGCAAGCGCCGACATGGTGTTGATGAACAACCAGCTGCCGGTCGTCGCCGACGCGCTCGATATCGCCCGGCGCTGCCGCGCCATCATCCGGCAGAACCTATGGTGGGCGTTATGCTACAACCTGGTCGCCCTGCCGCTCGCGATCACCGGTCTGATCACGCCATGGCTCGCAAGCATCGGCATGGCAGGCAGCTCGCTACTGGTGGTCGGCAATGCCTTGCGGCTGCTCGGCCCGCGGACTCGATAGCCGGCAGAAACTTATGGAAATCCTATACTTACTCATTCCGCTCAGCGTGGTACTAGTTCTCGTGATCGCGGCATTGTTCTGGTGGACGATTGACAATGGCCAGTTTGACGACCTCGAAGGCCCCGCGCATCGCGTCATCATGGACGACGACAGCCCGGAAACCAAGCCCGAGCAAGACAGTTAATGTATAATCGCATGTTTATGTTGCGTCGCACATACATTGCTGCAACGCCACAGTTCTGGCACCCCCTTTGACTCAAGTCAAGAATTCAAGGGATTCGTCACGCTAGCATTACCCACATTCCCGCCTCCGGGGAATGTGCGCACCTTTTCATGCAACACTGGGAGAACTTCATGCAATCGCAGTCCACATACAACTATAAGGTGGTAAGGCAGTTCGCCATCATGGCTGTCATATGGGGTATTGTCGGGATGGCCGTTGGCGTGCTATGCGCGTCGCAGCTGGTCTGGCCGGCCCTGAATTTCGATACACCCTGGCTGACCTATAGCCGCCTCCGCCCGCTGCACACCAATGCGGTGATCTTTGCCTTTGGTGGTTGCGCCCTGTTCGCTACCTCCTACTACGTTGTCCAGCGTACCTGTCACACCCGTCTGTTCGCGGAAAAGCTTGCCGCGTTCACGTTCTGGGGCTGGCAACTGGTCATCCTGCTGGCCGCGATCTCGCTGCCGCTCGGCTACACCACGTCCAAGGAATATGCCGAACTCGAATGGCCGATCGACATTCTGATCACCATCGTCTGGGTGTCTTACGCCATCGTGTTCTTCGGCACGATCGCCACGCGCAAGGTCAAGCACATCTATGTCGCGAACTGGTTCTACGGCGGTTTCATCCTGACGGTGGCCCTGCTGCACGTGGTCAACAGCGCCGAGCTGCCCGTTTCCTGGACATCAATGAAATCCTACTCCGCCTACGCCGGCGCCGCTGACGCGATGGTGCAATGGTGGTACGGCCACAACGCGGTAGGCTTCTTCCTGACTGCAGGCTTCCTGGGCATGATGTACTACTTCGTACCGAAGCAGGTCGGCCGTCCGGTTTACTCGTATCGCCTGTCGGTGGTTCACTTCTGGGCGCTGATCTTCACCTATATGTGGGCGGGCCCGCACCACCTGCATTACACCGCTCTGCCCGACTGGACCCAGTCCGTCGGCATGGTGTTCTCGCTGATCCTGCTCGCACCGAGCTGGGGCGGCATGATCAACGGCATCATGACCCTGTCCGGCGCGTGGCACAAACTGCGCACCGACCCGATCCTGAAGTTCCTGGTCACCGCATTGTCCTTCTACGGCATGTCGACCTTCGAAGGTCCGATGATGTCGATCAAGACCGTCAACGCGCTGTCGCACTACACCGACTGGACCATCGGCCACGTTCACTCCGGCGCACTGGGCTGGGTGGCAATGATCTCCATCGGCTCGATCTACTACCTGATCCCGCGCCTGTTCGGCCGCGAGCAGATGTACTCGATCAAGCTGATCGAAACCCACTTCTGGATGGCCACCATCGGCACCGTGCTGTACATCGCCGCCATGTGGATTTCCGGCGTGATGGAAGGCCTGATGTGGCGCGCGGTCAACCCGGACGGCACCCTGACCTACTCGTTCGCGCAGGTCGTGGCCGCCAAGTATCCATACCTGACCATCCGCTTCCTGGGTGGCGCGCTGTTCCTGTCCGGCATGGTCGTCATGCTGTACAACGTGCTCAAGACCGCGGCCCAAGGCAAGGCAGTGGAAGCCTCGATCCCGGCTCCCGTTGCACATGCCCACGCTTAAGTCGGAAAGAGAAGCATCATGGAAAAAGTACAAAAACTGATTGAAGAAAACACGTTCGCGCTGATCGTCTTCACCCTGATCGTCGTCAGCTTCGCCGGCCTGGTGGAAATCGTTCCACTGTTCTTCCAGAAGTCGACCACGCAACCGATCGAGGGCGTCAAGCCCTACCCGGCGCTGCAACTGGCTGGCCGCGACATCTACATCCGTGAAGGCTGTGTCGGCTGCCACTCGCAGATGGTGCGTCCGTTCCGTGCAGAAACCGAGCGCTATGGCCACTACTCGGTGGCTGGCGAGTCGGTATACGACCACCCCTTCCTGTGGGGCTCGAAGCGTACTGGCCCGGACCTGGCTCGCGTCGGCGGCCGTTACTCGGACGAATGGCACCGCACTCACCTGAACAATCCGCGTGACGTCGTGCCCGAATCGAACATGCCTGCCTTCCCATGGCTTGCCCGCAACCAGGTCGATGCAGACAGCCTGCCGGCCAAGATGCAGACACTGCGCAAGCTCGGCGTACCCTACACCGATGACGACATCAAGGGTGCCGTCGACGCCGCCAAGGGCAAGACTGAAATGGACGCGCTGATCGCCTACCTGCAAGGTCTGGGCCTGGCGCTGAAAAACAAGAGGTAATAGGTAATGACGATCACCGATCTGCGCGTTGCTGTCACAGTCGTTTCTTTCATCGTGTTCCTGGGCATCGTCGTATGGGCCATGGCACGCAGCAAGAAGGATCTCGACGAGGCGGCCAATGTCCCCTTCATGGAAGACGACGCACCTCTGGCCGACAAAAGGCAGGACGCCTGATCGGCGGCCGAATAGCGGAGCAATCAAATGAGTGATTTCGTAAGCAGTTTCTGGAGTATCTGGATCACGGCGATCGTGGTCGGCGGCATCGTGTGGCTTGCCTACCTGCTGGTGTCGCAACGTAGCACCCGCGTGGCACCTGGCGAGAAGGTCGAGACGCTGGGCCATGTCTGGGATGGCGATCTCGAGGAGTACAACAACCCGCTGCCGCGCTGGTGGATGGGCCTGTTCGTGCTCACGCTGGTGTTCGGCGTAGTCTACCTCGCGCTCTACCCGGGCCTCGGCACCTGGCAAGGTCTGAACAAGTGGACCTCGCAAGGCCAGTACGAAGCCGAGCGCAGCAAGGCTGAAGCCAAGTACAACGCCATCTACGACAAGTACCTGAAGATGGACGTGAAGGCCGTAGCAGCAGACCCGGAGGCCAAGCAGATGGGCCAGCGCCTGTTCCAGACCTACTGCATGCAGTGCCACGGCGCCGATGCGAAGGGCAACAAGGGCTTCCCCAACCTGACCGATAGCGACTGGCTGTATGGCGGCGCCCCGGAGAAGATTGGCGAAACCATCAGCGGTGGCCGCAAGGGCGCCATGCCGGCCTTCGGCGCGGCACTCGGTGAAGACGGCGTGAAGGATGTGGCCAACTATGTGTTGTCGCTGTCCGGCCGTGATCACAACGAAGACCGTGCGCTGCGCGGCAAGGAAACCTTCACCACCATCTGCGCGGCCTGCCACGGCGCTGACGGCAAGGGCAACCAGGCAGTCGGTGCCCCCAACCTGACCGACAAGACCTGGCTCTATGGCGGTTCGGAAAAGACCATCGTCGAAACCATCACCAATGGCCGCAACGGCGTGATGCCCAACTGGAAGGAATTCCTGGGCGATGCCAAGGTCCATGTACTGGCTTCCTACGTTTACGGCCTGTCCAACCAGGCTGACGCTGCCAAGTAATATCCCCTCAAGTGCAGGCTCCGGCCTGCCTCACCGCCGTTCGCATCAGCGAACGGCGGTACCAGCCGCCTCGCAAGGCGGTCTCCCGGCCCCGCGCCCCCATCTGGTGCTCGCAACAGGAAACTGAAAATGGGCGACAGTCTCAAGAAAATACCCGTCAAGGTCATCGCATCAAACACCCCTGAAGCCGCCGAGGTTCAGGATCTCTACGAAGTCCGCAAGAAAATCTACCCGCGTTACATATCAGGCCTGTTCAACAACTGGCGTATCGCGATGGTCGTCATCACCCAGCTGTTCTTCTACGGCGTCCCTTGGTTGCAATGGAATGGCCGCCAGGCGATGTTGTTCGACCTGGTCAACCGCAAGTTCTACATCTTTGGCTACGTATTCTGGCCGCAGGATTTTGCCCTGCTGGCAGGCCTGCTGGTGCTGTGCGCGTTCGGCCTGTTCTGGTGGACGGCAATCGCCGGCCGGCTCTGGTGCGGCTACGCCTGTCCGCAAACGGTCTACACCGAGATATTCCTGTGGATCGAGAACTGGGTCGAAGGTGACCGCAACAAACGCATGAAGCTCGACGCGGCGCCCAACTCATTCACCAAATTCAGGCTCAAGGCCACCAAGCATGGCCTGTGGCTGCTGCTGTCGTTCTGGACCGGCTTCACCTTCGTCGGTTTCTACACGCCGATCCAATCGCTGTGGAACGAGCTGATCTCGTTCTCGCTGGGCCCATGGGAGGCCTTCTGGGTCGGCTTCTATGGCTTCGCCACCTATGGCAACGCAGGCTTTATGCGCGAGCAGGTGTGCAAGTACATGTGCCCCTACGCGCGCTTCCAGAGCGTGATGTTCGACCGCGACACGCTGGTCATCTCCTATGACACGGAACGCGGCGAGCCGCGTGGTTCGCGCGGCAAGAAGGTCGACCACAAGGCCGAAGGTATGGGTGACTGCATCAACTGCAGCATCTGCGTCCAGGTCTGCCCGACCGGTATCGACATCCGCGAAGGGCTACAGTACGAGTGCATCGGCTGTGCAGCCTGTATCGACGCCTGTGATCAGGTGATGGACAAGATGGGCTACCAGCGCGGCCTGATCCGCTACACCACGGAGAACGCACTGGAGCACAAGTACGAGGAGAGCCAGTTCCTGCGTCGCCTGTTGCGCCCCCGCGTGATGGTCTATACGGTGCTGCTGGCGGTCATCTCGGCGGCCATGATCGCGACACTCGCCCTGCGCGTACCGCTCAAGCTCAATGTCACGCGCGACCGCGCCACGCTGGTACGGGAAACGGATGACGGGCTGCTGGAAAACCTCTACCAGCTGCAGATCATCAATACCGACGAGAAGGCACACACCTACCAGATTTCGGCTACCGGGCTCACCGGGCTGAAGCTGATTGCCGACACCCGCGTCAGCGTACCGGCCGGCAGCGCCTTCAACGTACCCGCCAACATCCAGGTCGATCCGGCCGATATCGGCCGCGGCACCAAGCAGGTCACGTTCAAGGTCGAAGCGGTGGACGACGCCAAGGTCGCCATCGAACACACGACCAGTTTCATCACCCGTTAACGGCTGGCCGGCGGAACCAAGCCACCGGCCAACTGTCGAGAAATACATGAATCGCAAGAAGCAAGATAAACCCTGGTATCGCTACAACGGCCCCTGGCTGTTGATGGCGGGTCCGGCCGTCGTCGTCGTCGCCGGTTTCCTGACAGCCTGGCTGGCGGTCAAAAGCGACGATGGCCTCGTCACGGACGACTATTACAAGCAGGGCAAGGAAATCAACCTCGATCTGGCCCGCGATACGGCAGCGAGCAAGCTTGGTGCACGTGCGCACGTCATGCTTGGCGACAACGATCGCGAGCTACGCCTGACTCTGGATGGCAACGATGCACTGCAGAGGCCAAGGCAGCTTGGCTTACGTCTGATGCACCCGACGCGAGCCGGGCTGGATCAGACCCTGCCGCTCGCCAGCCTGGGCGGCAACCTCTACCAGGCACAGTTGCCACAGGCCATCCATGGCCGTTGGTATATCAGCGTCGAGGCGGTGGAGCAGAAATGGCGCTTGACAGGCAAGTGGGATACCGACAAAGATAAAGCAATTATTCTAAAAGCGGCGGCAAATCAATAGGCTGGCTGGATGCTCAAGGGGTTGCCGTCGTTGATATTCACCAGAGGAGAAGTCAATGCGTAAGGCAATATCGATTTTGTGGCCGTCGTTCCTGGTCGCCGGGATCATGACCTCGCTGTTCTTCACGTTCGTGGATCCAGCCGATCTGGTCGTCTTTGGCACATCGCTGGCGCGATATCGCATGGCAACCTACTCCCTCGGTTTCTTCGTCTTCTGGCTGTTTGCCGCCGGCGACAGCTGGCTGACCCTGTTCTTCCAGAAAGACGCGGACTCGGTGAATCTTTACTGCCCGATCAAGCCCGCACACAACAAGCGCCTCTCTCAGCCCTAACGAGTAGCGTCAACAATCAAAAACGCCGACCATTGGTCGGCGTTTTTGATTTGATCCGGTAATCGTTAGCTGCCGGCGCAGCCATTCAGCGTGGCCTTAAGCCCGCCAACATCGAGCACCTCGACATACTTGTTCTGGACCTTGAGCAATCCCTCGTCCTGGAAGCGCGAGAAAATCCGGCTCACGGTTTCGAGCTTGAGGCCAAGGAAGCTGCCAATCTCCTCGCGGGTCATGCGCAGGTAAAAACCCGTGGCAGAATAACCCCGAATGGAAAAACGCTGGGACAGGTTCAGCAGGAAGGCGGCCAACCGCTCTTCTGCCTTCATATTGCCGAGCAGCATCATCACGCCATGATCGCGCACAATCTCGCGGCTCATTACCTTATACAGATGATGCTGAAGCACAGGCACCTGGCGGCACAATTCCTCCAGGCGATTGAATGGAATCTCGCAGATTTCACTGTCTTCGAGTGCAACGGCATTGCAGGTGTGGCGTTCGGTGCTGATCGCATCGAGCCCGATCAGCTCGCCCGACATCTGAAAACCCGTCACCTGCTCGCGCCCGTCTTCCGCCAGCACCGTGGTCTTGAAGAAACCCGTGCGCACCGCATATAGCGAGCGGAACGGCTCGCCGGCACGATACAGCGGCTCGCCTTTCTTTACCCTCACACCCAGGCTGATCAGCTTTTCCAGCTGGCTCATCTCGTCATGCGACAGACCCAACGGCAGGCACAACTCACGTAACGAACACGAGGAACAAGCAACTTTCAACTGCTTGAAGGAGACTTCCCGGATCGGAACGACGGAGGCACCAGACATGATTCACCAAGCAGTTACAAACAGCCTACTATGACATGGATTTTGACCCAAATCAAACCAACACGGGGCTTGCGCTGGCATGATGGGCCGCACCAGTAAAGCGAATAGCCGATATGCAAACTTCCTCCCCCCTGCTGGCCCCTGTCTCGGATTTTGATCATGTCGAGGTCGATCTGGACTTGATCCGTCGTCTCGATCGTAATGGCCCGAGGTATACCTCATACCCAACGGCAGACCGTTTCGTCGAGGCATTCAACGCGCAGACCTATACCAGCTGGCTCAGGGATCGCAATATCGGCGCCATCTCGCGCCCGTTGTCACTGTACTTCCACATTCCATTCTGCAACACCATCTGCTACTACTGCGCTTGCAACAAGGTCATCACCAAGGATCGAGCCCGCTCGGCCAAGTATGTGAAATACCTGATTCAGGAAATGGCCATGCATGCGCAATTGCTCGGCAACGACCGGCGTGTCGAGCAACTGCACTGGGGTGGCGGCACGCCGACCTTCCTGCCGCACGACCAGATCGCCGAACTGATGCAGGCCACGCGCGAGCATTTCCAGCTGATCGACGACGGCGAGTATTCGATCGAGATCGACCCGCGCAAGGTGGATCACGAAACCGTCGCCCTGCTCGGCAAGCAAGGCTTCAACCGCATGAGCATCGGCGTGCAGGACTTCGACCACGATGTACAGGTAGCCGTCAACCGCGTGCAGTCCGAGGAAGAAACGCTCGGCGTCATGCAAGCCGCACGCGACAACGGCTTCAAATCGATCAGCATGGACCTGATCTACGGCCTGCCCAAGCAGACCCTGGCATCGTTCTCACAGACGCTCGACAAGGTCATCGCGGCCGCCCCCGATCGCCTGTCGATCTACAGCTATGCCCACCTGCCCCAGCTGTTCAAGCCGCAACGGCGTATCAACGTGGTGGAATTGCCGACGGCGCAATCCAAGCTCGACATACTGAAACTCGCCATCGGCAAGCTTACCGATGCAGGCTACGTCTACATCGGCATGGATCACTTCGCCAAGCCGGATGACGAGCTGGCCATCGCGCAGCGGCAAGGCCGCCTGCACCGCAATTTTCAGGGCTACTCCACCCACGCCGACTGCGATCTGGTAGCCATGGGCATCTCGGCCATCGGCAAGATCGGCCCGACCTACAGCCAGAATTTCCGCACACTGGATGAGTACTACGATTGCCTCGACCGTAACGAGTTGCCGATCATGCGCGGCATCGAGCTCACCGCGGACGATCTGCTGCGCCGGGCGATCATCCAGGCATTGATGTGTCATTTCGAGATTTCGATCGAATCGCTCGAAGTCGCCTATCTCGTCGACTTCAATCGCTACTTCACCGCTGAGATCGAGCTGCTGCGTGACTATGAACGCGAAGGCCTGTTGACGCTGGCCGATGGCTGGCTCACGGTCACCCCCAAGGGGCGGCTGCTGATTCGCACCATCTGCATGGTCTTCGACAAGTACCTGCGCCACGATCAGGAACGCCAGCGCTACTCGAAGGTAATCTGATCCCTGTTACAAACAGGCGGGCACGTTTGCGACGGCGATAGTGCCCATAAATCTTGCTGGCATTGCCGATAGCAGGTATCTGCGACCTCGGCAGGCTGGTATCCTGTGGCGATGTTAGAGGTCAGCTTTCTTTCCCTGTTCTTGGCGGGTCTGCTTGGTGGCGTGCACTGCATCGGCATGTGCGGCGGCCTGGTCAGCGCACTGAGCCTGCAACTGCCTCCGGGGCGCGCGCGCTGGCCTTTCCTGCTGGCCTATAACCTGGCCCGGCTCAGCAGCTACGCGCTGGCAGGCATGCTGGCGGGGCTGGCCGGGTCCGCGAGCGGGCTATTCCAGCACCTGCTGCCGGTGAGCCTGGTGCTTTACCTGCTGGCAAGCCTGCTGCTGATCGGGCTCGGGCTCTATCTGGCCGGGCTGTCGAATGCAATTTCCTGGCTGGAACGCCCAGGCAAACGGCTTTGGCGCCATCTCAACCCTGTGCTGACCAAACTGCTGCCCGTGCGCTCGCTCGGCCAAGCCTGGTTGGTAGGCATGCTCTGGGGCTGGCTGCCATGCGGGCTGGTCTATACGGCGCTGGTGTCCGCCCTCGCCAGCGGTGCCCCGCTCAAGGGGGCGGGTATCATGCTGTGTTTCGGTGCCGGCACCCTGCCCAACCTGCTAGCTATGGGTGTCACCGCACAAAAACTGTCTACCTTCACACGCAAGCCGCTGGTACGCAAGATTGCCGGCCTGACCGTGGCGGGGTTCGGCTTCGTCGGCGTAGCCCGCGTCGTGCTTGCGGGCATCTGAGCCTGGGCGTGATGTCGTCTATTGGTGCTTCTGCAAGAGGCACACGGCTTCCGCGGCGATGCCCTCGCCACGCCCGGTGAACCCCAGCCGCTCGGTCGTCTTGGCCTTGACGTTGACCTCGTCGGGCAAGAGCCCCAGATCATCGGCAATATTGGCAACCATCTGCGGAATATGCGGGGCCATTTTTGGTGCCTGTGCAATGATGGTCGCGTCGATATTGGCCACGCGATAACCCTTGTCGTGGACCAGCTTCCAGGTTTCCCGCAGCAGCACACGACTGTCCTCACCCTTGAAGCGGGGGTCGGTATCAGGGAAATGCCTGCCGATATCACCCAGCGCCGCCGCCCCGATCAGTGCATCGGTGATCGCGTGCAGCAGCACATCCGCGTCGGAGTGGCCAAGCAATCCCTTCTCGTATGGGATGTCGACACCACCGATGATCAGGCGGCGCCCCTCGACCAGTGCGTGAACATCGAATCCTTGCCCAATTCTCATCATTGCTCGCTTTTCAAGATCAGCTCTGCCAAAGGCAGATCGGAGGAATAGGTAACTTTCAGGTTGCGTGGGCTGCCCTTGACCAGGCGCGGTTGCCAGCCCAACCGTTCGAGGGCGGAGGCCTCGTCTGTGATGCCTGGGCCGCAATCGCGCTCCAGCGCTTCGTGCAGCAGGCCAAAACGCAGCATCTGCGGCGTTTGCGCCTGCCACAGCATGTCGCGCGGCACCGTCTCGGCAATATGTGCACCATCGGTGGTACGCTTGAGGGTGTCGGCCACCGGTATCGCCAGGATGCCGCCCACCTCGTCGTCTTCGAGCTCGATCATCATGTCCACCAATAGGCGTGCGCCAAGGCAAGGTCTGGCGGCGTCATGCACCAGCACCCAATCCTGCCAGTCAAATTCGCCGGCGAGCGCACGCAAGCCATTGCGCACCGATTCCGCCCTGCTGTCGCCGCCACAGCGCAGCACACGCAGGCGGCTGCCGGCAAACCGCCAGTCATGGGCATCGAAATAGCTGTCGTCGGCGCTCAATACGACCGCCACGCAGTCGATGTCCGCATTCTCGATGAAGCGGCGCACGGTGTGCATAATGATCGGCTCACCAGCCAGATCGAGATATTGCTTGGGCAGGCTTCCGCCCATGCGCGAGCCGCTGCCTGCCGCCGGCAGCAAGGCCACACGGCGCACCTCAGCTGGCATCGGCCGGCTCCGTCGTGCTGATGAGCTGACGCCAGGTGCACGTGCCCTTCACGGCCTTGTCGAGGTCGCCCAGGTAAGCATCGTGCGCCGCCAGCTCTGCCTCGCTTGCACGCACCACCCTCAGCGGCCGGCTGCGTTCAGCCTTGAAGGTCAGCGCCTGGGCCGGCGTGTTGTCGACGATGTCCATCACCAGGCTCTCCTGGCCGCGGGTCATCGCGAGATAGACATCGGAGAGCAGTTCGCAGTCGATCAACGCGCCGTGCAATGTCCGCGCCGAGCGGTCGATCTCGAAGCGATCGCACAGCGCATCGAGGTTGTTGCGCTTGCCCGGAAACATCTCCTTGGCCATGACCAGCGTATCGATGACGCCGGCGACATGGTCCTGCATCTTGCCCAGCCCGAGCTTGCCCAGCTCGGCGTTCAGAAAGCCGATGTCAAATGCCGCGTTGTGAATGATCAGCTCGGCACCGCGGACGAACTCGAGAAAATCCTGGGCAATCTCGGCGAACTTGGGCTTGTCCGACAGAAACTCGGTCGTCAGGCCGTGCACCTGCAGGGCGGCTTCATCGCTGTCGCGGCCCGGGTTCATGAAGCTATGGTAGTGGCGATCCGGCGTAGATAGCTTGCGGTTGATCATCTCCACACCGGCAATTTCGATGATGCGATGACCCTGTTGCGGATCCAGGCCGGTGGTTTCGGTATCGAGGATGATTTGTCTCATGATGCCCTTATCGTGCTGCTTCTACACCGCGATTCGCGAGCTGGTCGGCCCGTTCGTTGAATTCATGCCCGGCGTGACCCTTGACCCAGCGCCAGTCGATCTTGTGCTGGCTTTGCGCCTGATCCAGGCGCTGCCATAAGTCTGCATTCTTGACCGGCTGGTTCTGGCTGGTCTTCCAGCCCTTTTTCTTCCAGCCGTGTATCCACTCGCTGATGCCCTTCTGCACATATTGCGAGTCGGTATACAGCGTGACCGTGCATGGCCGTTTCAGCGCGTTGAGCGCCTCGATCACCGCAAGCAGCTCCATACGGTTATTGGTGGTCATCGGCTCGCCGCCAAAGAGCTCCTTCTCCTGCGCCCCATAGCGCAGCAGCGCCCCCCAGCCACCTGGGCCCGGGTTGCCCTTGCAAGCGCCATCGGTATAGATATCGACTGTGATCTGGTCTGTCATGATGATTTCGACCGCTGCTCGATGGTGCGCGCAGCGGCGCCGACTCCGTTCTTTTCCGCGAGGGCCGCGAGCCTAGCACGCAGCTGGATTTGCTGCCACGCCGGCGTGATCAGCCGCATGCCGCGCACCCGTTTCGTCGCGTGCAGGAAGTACACCCCCCCTGCTACCGGCCACCAGCGCCGGCCGGCCTCTTCGACGAAACAGAAGCGCTCCAGCCAGTGTCGCTGCGAGAATGGCGGGGCATAGCCGGCCAACTGCGTGGTCCGCGCCTCGAAACCAAGCAGTTCGAGCCAATCCTTGATGCGCGGCAGGCTGACAAAGTTGGCAGACCATGGCGCACCATTGCGCCGCGCCCAGTAGCGCTTGGCGCCCCACAGGCTCCAGGGGTTGAAGCCTGCCACCACGAGCTGCCCTTCCGGCACCAGCACGCGCTCCGCTTCGCGCAAGACCTGGTGCGGGTGCTCGCTGGTATCGAGCACATGGGGCAAGACAACCAGATCGACGCTGGATGTCTCCAGCGGCACCTGGGTCGGGTCGCAGCAGAGCTCGGCGCCCACCTCCCGCCCCAGATGGAAATGGTGGGGCATCCGGTTGGCGCGCAGGAAATCGAACTGTGACATACCGATCTGCACCGCGTGGTAGCCGAACAAATTGGCTACCGTGCGATCAAAGTACTCCTGCTCGCGTTCTATGACATACTGACCCAGGGCGGATTGCCACCACTCGTTCCAATCCTGCATCAGTCTTTCCTCTTTGCGATGACAGCCTCAGGCCGAAACACGATGAAGATCATCCCCATCCCAGCGTTTCAAGATAATTATATCTGGCTTTTGAGCGACGGCCCGAATGCCGTCGTGGTGGACCCGGGCGACGCCGAGCCAGTCATGCACCACCTGGAAGATCAGGGGCTGTCGCTGACGGCGATCCTGCTGACCCACCATCATGCCGATCACGTCGGTGGGGTGGCCAAGCTGTTGTCGTGCAGGCCCGTGCCGGTATTCGGACCGCTGGGCAGCCCCTATCCGGGCATCACGCACCCACTGTCCGACGGCGAGCGGATCGCGGTCCCGGGCCTGGCTTGTGAGCTGTCGGTCATGGCCGTGCCGGGCCATACGCTCGACCATATCGCCTACTATGGCGATGGCCGGCTGTTCTGCGGCGATACCCTGTTTGCCTGCGGTTGCGGCCGCCTGTTCGAAGGCAGCCCGGAGCAGATGCACGTTTCGCTGTCGCGCCTGGCCGCGCTCCCCGGGCCGACCGAGGTATATTGCACCCACGAATATACGCTGTCGAACCAACGTTTCGCCCTGGCCGTCGAGCCAGACAATCTCGATCTGCAACAGCGCCACGCGGCGGACAGCGCGCGCCGCGACAAAGGCGAAGCCACGCTGCCGAGCAGCATCGAGCTGGAACATCGCACCAACCCCTTCCTGCGGGCCTCGCTCGAGTCGGTCAGACAGGCAGCGGAGCAGCATGCCGGCCACCCACTACCCGACGCCTGTAGCGTATTTGCAACACTGCGCGCCTGGAAGGATGGGTTCCGCGGTTGACCGGCGCCCAGGCAGCGCGGCTATATATTTCATCAACAATATATATCCCGGCACTTTTCTTTTTCCAACGAGTCACTTAGCCCGTTTTTTCATCGCCAGGCCCACACACATCCCATTAATTTGATTACGCTTTTTGACAGCGCAGAGTCGGCCCCGGTAAAATTGCACGTTTGACACGCCTTACAGCAGCCGACCGAATGAAGAAACTGCCGTTCCTGGTTCTTACCGTCTTCGGATTGGGTGCTTCCGCCCCGCTCTTTGCGGCGGAAACGCGTTTCACGCCGCCAGATTCCCCGCAAACAGCGCCCCAGCCCGGCATATCGCAGGAAGCCGCCATCCCCGCACAGGTGGAGCCGGCAGCCGACGCGGACGACAACACCGCTGAGCCGGACCGGCTGACCCCCAATCTGCTCGCTGACGTGGATCTCTGGGAGCGGATGCGCATGGGATTCAGCATTCCGAATCTCGATTCGCCCCAGGTACGCGAATATGAGCAGTATTACGCCAACCGCCCGGAATCGCTGTATCGCATGGTCGAACGCGCGCAGCGCTACCTGTATCACATCGTCAACGAGCTCGAACGCCGCGGCATGCCTGTCGACCTGGCGCTGCTGCCGATGATCGAAAGCGCCTTCAATCCCAAGGCCTACTCGCCGGCCCATGCAGCCGGCATCTGGCAGTTCGTGCCTTCCACCGGCAAGAACTACGGCCTCGAACAGACCTGGTGGTATGACGGCCGGCGCGACGTGCTGGCCGCTACCGACGCAGCGCTCGACTATCTGCAGTATCTGTACGGCCTGTTCGGCGACTGGCATCTGGCGCTGGCGGCCTACAACTGGGGAGAAGGCGCCGTCTCGCGGGCACTGGCCAAGAACCGGGCCAGCGGCCTGCCCGAGGACTACCTCGATATCCGCATGCCGGCCGAAACGCAGAACTATGTGCCCAAACTGCTGGCAGTCCGCAACATCTTTGCCAACCCCAAGGCCTACGGTATCAACGTACGCTCGATTCCGAACCGGCCGTATTTCACCGTCGTCAGCGCACCGGTCCACATGGATACCAAGGTGGCGGCGAAGCTGGCGGAAATCCCGGTGGACGAATTCGTGCACCTGAATCCGGCCTTCAACAAGCCAGTCATCGCCTACAAGCCAAGCCGCAAGCTGCTGATCCCCACCGACAAGGCTGACGCATTCAACGAGAATCTGGCCAGCTACGATAAGCCGCTGCTGAGCTGGAAACCCTATAGCACCGCGCGGGGCGAGCGCTACGAGCAGATTGCGGCGAAATTCGGCATCTCGGTCGACAGGCTGCGGGAAATCAACAGCATCGGGCACGTGCGCGTCGCTCGTGGGGAAATGCTGCTGGTCCCCAGCACGGGGGCGGATGAAGACGCCACCCAAAACGTCGCGGCACCGCAGCCAGCCGTACCCACCCTGCCCACCTACGCCAAGCTGGAGCGCATCGACAGCAACCCAGGCACTTACAAGGTCAAGCACGGCGATACCGCGTTCAGTGTGGCCAAGCGCTATCAACTAACCGTTGCCGAGTTGAGCCACCTGAACAAGTTGCGGGCGGGCCACATCACCCCGGGCCAGATGCTCGTGGTAGCCAAGCCCGACACGGTCAAGCCGACAAAGCTGGCCGAGGCTCGCAGTGGCAAGCAGGCGGTGCACAAGGCCGCACAACCAAAAACCACACGCTATGTGGTTCAGCGCGGCGACACGGTATACAGCATCGCCCGCAAGTTCAACGTGGCCGCAGCCGACATTCAGCGCTGGAACAAGCTCGGCAAGCACCTGAACCCAGGCCTGAAGGTAACCTTGTATCTGCCGGACAATAGCTGACATGGCCTGGCGCCACCCCACCCCTCAAGCAAAAACGTAATCATTTGATAATCAAGCAGATTATTCTATATTTTACGTTTTTGGAATTTGTTCTAACTTAATCTTTTTGACTTCAATATGCCGATGAACTAGAATACGTTTAAGTTAGAGTTATCACTCGAATATATTTTGCTTTCCCCTACCCCAGGAATTAGTCTAGGACTGGCCTGGGGCTTTTTTTGCCCGTTTTCGCCAGCCAGGCAGCCAACACGGCAATGCGTCGCCTTTGAGCAGGCGAGGCGGAATCCGGTAAAATCGGGGCATGACCGATCTCCCTACTCCACCAGAACCACCAGAGCCCCCTTTGGATAGCGACTGCTGCGGCAGTGGTTGCGATGTGTGCGTACACGACATGTACACCGCCGAACTCACCGAATACCGCCGCCAGCTGGCCGAGTACCAGCAGCAGATACAGGCCCGGGCCGAAGCCGGCACGGCCGATCCATCCTGAACAGGAAGCACCGACGTGTCCAACTCACGCGCAGTCTATTCGACCGAGCATGGCCGGCTCTGCCCTGGCTGCGGTCACCCCTCGAATGCCTGCACCTGCAAGCAAGCCGCGCCGCCGGCCGGTGATGGCGTCATTCGCGTTCGCCGGGAAACCGGTGGCCGTGGCGGTAAGACGGTGACCACCGCCACCGGCTTCATCATCGACGATGCCACATTGAAGCAGCTGGCGACCGAGCTCAAGCGCAAGTGCGGCACCGGCGGCGCGCTCAAGGAGCGCGTAGTGGAAATCCAGGGCGATCACCGTGAAACGATCAAGGCCGAGCTCGAGAAGCGCGGCTTCACCGTCAAGCTCGCCGGGGGCTAGCCATGGCCAAGGCAAAGGCACATCCGACCTGCCCCTGCGGCCCGCCGGCATCGTTCGAGCGCTGCTGCGGCCGCTATCTGCAAGGGGCGGAAGCTGCCCCCGGTGCGGAGACGCTGATGCGTTCGCGCTATAGCGCCTACGCCCTGCAACACGATCGATACCTGCTCGACACCTGGCATCGCTCCACCCGGCCGGAAGCGCTCGACCCCAACGAACACGTCGGTATCAAGTGGATCGGCCTGCAAGTCCTGCGGGCAAGCGAGCACGGCGACGAGGCAAGCGTCGAGTTCGTCGCCCGCTACAAGATCGGCGGACGTGCCGGCAAGCTGCACGAGCTGAGCCGTTTTGTGCGCGAGGATGGCCGCTGGTACTACGTCGACGGCCAACTTCACGACTGACCATGCCCGCGGAAGCGCCGTCCATCGCGCGCGGCTGCTGACAGCGCACGCAATGCCGCTATAATCACGGCACATCAATGGCCACGACAAGATAATGCGCCGATACGAGCGACCCACCATTGCCACCCTGGCTGTTCTTCCCCTGCTGGCGTTGAGCCAGACCGCATTGGCCACCGCCACCTTGGGCCCGTTGCAGGTCCGCTCCTATCTTCAAGAGCCGTTCGACGCAAGCATCAGCTTCAGCCATGTTGAACTGAGCGGCAAACGTGAGTTGTTTGGCTGCTTCGAACTCGATCGCAGCGGTGGGAGCGAAAACGGTTTCCCGGTAATCAGCAATGCCACGCTGAGCGTCGAAGGCAGCCCCGAGCAAGGCACGCTGCGTATTGCCACCCCCAACCCGGTCACCGAGCCGGTCGCGCTGGTGCGGATCAAGTTCCGCTGCGATGCAAACGCGGATTCGCTCAGGGAATACACCTTCTTTCTCGATCCCGCACCGCAAGACCGGGTACGCGATGAGGCCGCGCCGGTGCCGCCGAGCCAGGTATTCCTGCCCGTCGTGAGGGTGCTGGCGACCAAGCCCAAGGCGGCCGAGCCAGCAGCAGAAACAGGGGAAAAGACCACCTGGACGGTACGCAAGGGAGACACCCTGCAGCGCATCTCGCGTCGCTACCAGCCCGGCAGCAAGAACCGGCAGAAACAGCTGGCGCAGGCCATCATCGATGCCAACCCGAACATCCGCAATCCGGACCGTATCCGTATCGGCCAGGCGCTGGTGATTCCGGAGCTGCTCGAAACCCGCGAGAAATTCGCGGCCCCGCCAGCTGCCAAGGCTGGGCCGTCGAGCCCAGCCGAGCCGCCCCCGCCGAAGCACCGCACGGCACCAATCGTCGCGAGCCAGACCGAATATCGCGTCAAGCTGTCCGCCACCAAGAACGACGCCGATGCCGGCACCAAGGATGACCTGGGCGGTACGGGCAAACCGTCGGCCACGCACGAGAACGATGACAAGACCGCGCAATTGCTCGCGCTCAACGACAAGATTCGTGAACTGGAAGCACAGGTCGCCGCGCTGCAGATCGAGCTCAAGCGGCAATCCACCGCGCCAGCGGCTGCTTCCGGCACTGCCGCGCCGGCCAAGGCGGCTACGCCACGGCCAGCCCCGCAGATTCCGGTGGCCAGCACACTGAAACCGGATGCGCCGGTGTCCCCCTATGCCGCGTTGGGCATCGGCGTCGCAATCGCCGGGCTGACAGCCGGGGGCCTCACCTGGATGCGCAAGCGGCGCGCGACTTAATCGCCGGCCAGGCGAAACTGGTTCTTGCCCGCCCGCTTGGCCGCATACATGGCCATGTCGGCCTTCTTGCGCAAGAGATCGGGGTCGTTTCCGTCGTCCGGACACAGCGCCACGCCCAGGCTCAGCGATACCGTCAGCAACTGGTCCTCTATCAGGACGGGCACGGTCAGAGAGGTCACGACCTTGCGCGCTACCAGAATCGCATCCTCGCGCGCCTTCAGGTTTGGCAGCAACAGTACGAATTCGTCACCGCCCAGCCGTGCCACCGTGTCACTGCGGCGCACACAGGCGTTGAGCCGGCGCGCCACCTCTCGCAGCAGTTGATCGCCGCAGTCGTGCCCCAAGGTATCGTTGACCAGCTTGAAGTCGTCGAGGTCGACGAACATCAGCGCCACGAGCCCGCCCTGGCGTTTTTGCTGCAGCAGCGCCTGATCGATGCGTTCCTGAAACAGGAAGCGGTTGGGTAGCGCCGTCAGCGTGTCATAGAAGGCGAGATACAGCACGCGCTCTTCGTTGAGCTTGCGCTCGGTGATGTCGGTGATCAGGCAGAAGCTAAATACCGGGTGCTGCTCGGCATCGAACCGGGTGGAGGCATTCACCAGCAGTACGCGTGCCTCGCCCTCGCGGGTGTACAGCGTCAGCTCGAACTGGCGGTGATGCTCGCGCCCGGCCAGAGCCAGTTGTTCGGACAGGGTCTGCCGGCTCGGCTCATCGACGAAATCGGCCGGTGGGCGCCCCAGCAGCGCTTCACGCGGGTAGCCGGTGAGCCTGCACATGGCTTCGTTGACGTCGACGATAAGGCCGTTGACCAGGTCGTACTGAACGAAGCCTTCCGAGGTGGTATCGAGTATCGCCCTGAGCCTGGCCTCGCTGTCACGTAAGGCGGCGTCGGCACGCTTGCGCTCGGTGATGTCGTGCAGTGCGAACAGCAGCAGGCTGCCGTCGCCGTGGCTGGTTTTCCGCCCTGCGAGCTGCACCCAGCAGGTCTGGCCATTGCGGCCGCGAATCCCACATTCCTCGTCGCGCACCGCCCCCTGGGTCTTCAGCATCAGCAGCAGTTGCCGGCACACCTGCGCCATCACGAAACGGCTCTCGAATGATTGTCCAATCAGCTCCACGGCGGTCTGGCCAAAATACTCGGCTGCCCGCTGGTTGACGGCCACGATGACGAGGTCCGCGGCGCTGACGAGCAGCAGCGGGAATGGCGTTGCCTCGGCGATGACGCGAAACAGCCGTTCGTCCTGCTCGTCACTGACGATTTCGGCCGTGGGCGTGATCCTGCCGGCCAGGATGCGTTTGCCATCGGGCAGGGTGATCAGGTGCTTCTGCGTCACCAGCGACTGCGCGCGGCCATCGGGCAGGCGGAAATGGTCCACCACCTCCTGCTCCTCGCCAGTCACGAACACGGCTCGCCCGTCGGCCCAGGCGGGTAACGGCATCGCGTCGCCGCCAGCGCGCCGGCCGATGAGCTTGGCGCGCGGCGTCAGGGTGAAACGGCAGAACGCTTCGTTCACGGCCAGCAGGCAGCCCGAGGCATCCTGCAGGAAGGCAGGTTCCCGGTGGGTTTCCAGGTAGGCGGCGAGTGGCGCGAGGGAATCCATCACCGCGGCTCCTGGTGGCGGCTCAGGCGCCGCGTCTGTCGTAGCGTACAAAGGCGTAACCGAAGCCACGGCCGTCGTCGGCATGCACGACGCGCTCGGCCTCCTGCCACTGCGTCATGTCGAGCGCGGGGAAGTAGGCGTCGCCCGCGACATCCGCGTCGATCTCGGTCAGATAGAGCCGCTGGGCCAGCCCCATGGCCTGGCTGTAGAGCTCCGCGCCGCCGATGACGAAGACCTCGTCGGCGGCCGGTGCCAGCTCAAGCCCCTGGGCGATCGAGCCGGCAACGAGGCAGCCGTCGGCCCGCCACTGTGAATTGCGGCTGATGACGATCGAGGTGCGGCCTGGCAGCGGGCGGCCGATCGATTCGAAGGTCTTGCGCCCCATCAGGATCGGGTGGCCGAGCGTGAGTGCCTTGAAGTGCTTGAGATCCTCCGGCAGATGCCAGGGCAAGCGGTTGTCGATGCCGATCACGCGGTTACGCGCCATGGCGGCGATCAGGGAAAGGGTCGGGCTCATTCAGTCGTTATAGGGGTTGGTGAGTTCATCGACCAGGCGGTGCAACACATCCTTTACCTGTCGTTCGTCGCAGCCCATCAGCAGCGCGTCTTCGAGCGCATCCTGAGCGGCCTGCTGCAGCTCTTCGAGATTCTCGCGCATGACCTTGATCTTCTCGACGCAGGCGATCACCTCGCCCGTCGCCGAGCGCCACACGATACCATCGAACTTGCTCATGGCTGCCTCACACCGCGACCGGCGCCTTGATGGCGGGGTGCGGGTCGTAATGGTCGAGACGGAAGTCGTCATAACTGAAGGTGAAGATGTCGTTCACCTCGGGGTTGATCCACATCGTCGGCAAGGCGCGCGGCTCGCGCGACAGCTGCAGCTCGGTCTGCTCGAGGTGGTTCAGGTAGATATGGGCATCGCCCAGCGTATGCACGAAGTCGCCCGGCTTCAGGCCGCACACCTGCGCCACCATCATGGTCAGCAGCGCGTAGCTCGCGATATTGAACGGCACGCCGAGGAAGATGTCGGCGCTGCGCTGATAGAGCTGGCACGAGAGCTTGCCGTCGGCCACGTAGAACTGGAAGAAGGCGTGGCAGGGTGGCAGCTTCATCGTGTCGATGTCGGCCACGTTCCAGGCCGACACGATCAGGCGGCGCGAATCGGGCGTGCGCTTGATCTGTTCGATCACCTGGCGGATCTGGTCGATATGGCGGCCGTCCGGCGCAGGCCAGTTGCGCCACTGGTAGCCATACACCGGCCCGAGATTGCCCTCGGCATCGGCCCATTCATCCCAGATGGTGACGCCGTTGTCCTTCAGGTACTGGATGTTGGTGTCGCCGGACAGGAACCACAGCAATTCGTGGATGATCGACTTCAGGTGCGCCTTCTTGGTGGTGACCAGCGGGAACCCCTGCGACAGGTCGAAGCGCATCTGGTGGCCAAACACAGACACGGTGCCAGTGCCGGTGCGGTCGGTCTTCTTCACGCCGTGCTCGAGCACGTGGCGCATCAGGTCCAGGTATTGTTGCATTGCAAATCCTTCATGCAGATCGGCGCATTTTACCACCAAGGCATCCGCCCCGCGCCGCCGATATCGGCTCTGGACAAGACCGGCAACGGCTGCACGAGTTCCCTGCCATGCCGCGTCTGGCGCCACGGGCAACGATTGCCGGGCGATGGCCACCGTACTGGGACAAACCCCGATATACAAGCCCCGCGACCTGGGCCCAAACAGCGGTAGGCCTTGTGGCGGTGCGACGTTATAATCCGCGATTGGCTTTTTTTCGAGTATGCATTTTGTCTGACCGTCTCGCGGTGCTGCCGCAGTATCTCCTTCCCAAGCAAGCCCTCACCTCGCTCGCCGGCAAGCTCGCCAGTGCACGCGCCGGCGCACTGACCACCGGCATCATCGAGCGCTTCGTCGCCCGCTACAACGTCAACATGGCCGAGGCGGCCAATCCCGACATCCGCAGCTACTCGACATTCAACGAATTCTTCACCCGCCCGCTCAAGCCCGGTGTCCGCCCGCTGGCCCGGGCTGACTTCATCTGCCCGGTGGATGGCGCGATCAGCCAGTTTGGCGCAATCGAGCGCGACCAGATTTTCCAGGCCAAGGGCCACCAGTACTCGACCACGGCGCTGGTCGGCGGCGACGCAGCACTCGCCAGGCAATTCGAGGATGGCAGCTTTGCCACGATCTACCTGAGCCCGCGGGACTACCACCGCATCCACATGCCTTGCGACGGCCGCCTGGTACGCATGATCTATGTGCCGGGCGCGTTGTTCTCGGTCAACCCGACGACCGCGCGTGGCGTGCCGGGCCTGTTTGCCCGCAACGAGCGCGTGGTGTGCGTGTTCGAATCCGAACATGGGCCATTCGTGCTGACGCTGGTCGGCGCCACCATCGTCGGCAGCATGGCCACGGTCTGGCACGGCGTGGTCAACCCGCCGCGCAGCGCAAAGGTGCGCGAATGGCGCTACGACGAGCAGCAGATCGTGCTGAAGCAAGGCGAAGAGATGGGCCGCTTCCTGCTTGGCTCGACGGTCGTGCTGCTATTCCCCAAGGGCAAGCTGCGCTTCAACAAGGAGTGGGAAGCCGCCCGCCCGGTGCGCCTCGGCGAGAAAATGGGTGTGAAGTAAGTCCTGCCGTCATCCATCTGCGATGGCCCGGTCGATGTGCAAGTCATTCTGCAATAGCATGATTTCGTGATGGTATTTGGGGGGCTGGTGATTGAAGCCAGCCCCTCAAACCCATTCTGCCGTGTCGGCAGGAAGTCCATCAGGCACCATCCGTGCGGCCACCCTCATCCGCGCTTGAATGGCCATTTTGCAAAGGCCCACCCTTCGCTGGCGGGCTGCATCAATCCGCCTCCCGAGCTGGCTCGACGCCACTTCAGCCCACTCCCGATCGAGGAATAAGTTGACGTCGACGCGCAGGTTGGCAAACTGTTCAGATCGGAAATCGCACCAGCTGTATCTGTGATGGTCGCCGCATTCAGCCAAAATGGTGGTGTCGAAAGAAATGCAGGTATCCCTATGACCACGTTGGCAATTTCAGGCCTCGAGCCGCTGCAGCCGCAAGAGCCGCTGGAGCATGTGCAGAACAATCGACGGGTGCCTGGCAACAACGGCATCTGGGTCGGCATTACCTGCGAATTTGTCGAGTTTCTGGTTCTCTTCACCGTGTATTTCGTTGCCCGGGCCCATTTCCCACAGGCATTTGAGCAAGGGGGCGAGAAACTGTCCCGGCTGTCGGGGACGGTTATTACCGCACTGATGGTGACCAGCAGCTTTTTCATAGCCTGCTCGGTTGCAACGATGCGTGCAGGCAAGCGCCGGGCCTCGATTGGCTGGCTGCTTGCAGGCTTGGTGATGGCGCTTGGCTATCCACTCACCAAATATCTCGAGTTCCAGTGGAACATGGCGCATGGCGTTACTGGCGATGCGGGCATATTCTTCACCGTCTACTACTACCTGACCCTGAGCCATCTGGTTCATGCCACCTGGGGCATCCTCGGCATACTGTGGGTATTGGCCCGGCACCTGGCTGGCGGCTATTCAGCCGATGATCACGGCGGCCTGGAAGCGTTGGCGAGCTACTGGCACGCCACGGACATCATCTGGCTGGTTCTCTTCTCGTTCTTCTACGTACTGGTGTAACCATGAATACTACCGAGAAAACGCTGTCGACCAGTCTGGCACCACTCACCTACGCCTGGCTGGGGCTGCTCGTCCTGACCATCACCAGCCTGTACCTCGGCCAATGGTTTCATGGCACGCCGTGGCTGCAGCTACTGGTTGCCGCCATTATCTGGGTCAAGGGCATGCTGGTTGCCCGGCGCTTCATCGAGGTTGAAGTCACCCACCCCTTCATTCGTCGCGTGGTGTATGTATTTGTCTCGGTGACGCCGCTGGCGCTGGCCATGACAGCTTATTTCGGTACGCAACTGGCGCATTGGGCATCACGATAGCTGCTGGGCGATCAGCGCTCCCAGCGTCGCCATTGCCGACATCAGGCGTTCCGAGCCCGGATGTCCGAAATTGAGGCGCAGGTAGTGGCTGAACTCCCGTTTGGCCGAGAAAATGGGGCCAGGTGCAATGCTGATGCCGTGCGTCAAAGCCTGTTGATGCAACAACAGGGTATCGACCCTGGCGGCCAGCTCCAGCCAGAGGAAATAGCCCCCCTTGGGACGTGCCAGCTTGGTTCCAGCCGGGAAATGGCGCTCGACGGCCTGCGCCAGCACTACCTCCTGCATGGCCAGCGTTTGCCGTAGATGCCGCAGATGATTATCGAATCCCCCCTGCTTGAGGTAATCGGCAACGGCGATCTGCACCGGGATGGTCGTGGCCAGGCTCAAGGAGAGCTTCTGGCGCTGGATCTGGCGCGCGTAGCGGCCAGCTGCCACCCACCCGATGCGATAGCCGGGAGCCAGGCATTTCGAGAACGACGAAACGTGCATCACCAGGCCGGTGCTATCTTCGGCCTTGCTGCATAGCGGCGCGTGCGGCCCGAAATAGAGCTCGGCGTACACATCGTCCTCGATGAGCGGCACGTCGTGTTGCCTCAGCAACGCCAGCAGCGCCTTCTTGCTTTCATCCGGCACGCGGCTGCCTGTCGGGTTCGCAAAGTTGAGCATGAATAGGCATGCCTTGATGGGGTGATGCCTGAGGGCATCCGCCAGGGCAGCCAGGTTGACCCCGTCACGGGGATGCGAAGGAATTTCGATGACCTTGAGGCCCAGGCGTTCGCTGGCCTGCAATCCGGCATAGAAGGTCGGCGATTCGATGGCTATCAGATCGCCGGGCTGGGTGACGGCTTGAAGGCATAGATTCAGCCCCTCCATCGCCCCGGAGGTAATGATGATCTCCTGCGGCGACACCGTTGCCCCCTGCGCCAGGTAGCGCAAGGCCAGTTGCCGGCGCAGCTCCTCGTTTCCAGGCGGCAGGTCGGTCAACGTTGCCTGCGGGTCGAACTTGCGGGCCGCGCTGGCGAGAAAGCGCCCAAGCTTGTCGAGCGGATAGCGATAGGGGCTGGGGAAGCTGGAGCCGAGCGGCACGACTGCGGGGTCGCGGGCACTCTCCAGTATCTGGAAGATGAAGTCGCTGACCTGGAGTTGCGTGGAGCCACCGACAGGGTGCGTCATCTCGGGCTCGGGCAGGCCCCGGCCCAAACGGGCGCGGACGAAATAGCCCGATTTGGGGCGCGCTTCGATCAGCCCGCGGCTCTCCAGCAGGTAGTAGGCTTGCGTCACCGTGACGGGGCTGACATCGTGGATACGGCAGGCATGCCGGACAGAAGGCAGTCGCTCCCCCGGACGAAGCACGCCGTTGAGGATGAGGTTTTCTGTCTGCTCTGCGAGCTCTTGGTAGCGACTCATGGCGCGATGTTATCAGGCACTGCCGCGCCGCGCGTTAAGCAACATCAAGGGCCGAATCGAGCCAGGCACGCCGTAGGCACGGCCTGCTGAATCACACTTTCTGCATCTGCCAAGACATTCGTCGTTTCCCGATCGAAGCAGAGAGGCGATCGATCCGGTCACGCAGCAAGTCCTGCTGGATTCGCCAAGGAATCGAAAACCTACGAAAACCCGATGAATGCCACATCAGTATGGCAAGGGACGGCCAATATTGATTGGCCGGTCTTTGCCGTCATGGAATTTGGGATCATTCGGACCATTGGTATACCCCACAGGAATCCCCGCCATATCGGTGTAGATGCGATACGTGCCACGGCCAACCCCGGTCGCAATCGGCTCGCCCTTTGGCCTCCAGCGCGTATCTTCTCGCCCATGCGGGCCATCCGCCGAGTCAATGACCGTCACAAGCCATTGAATGGTGTTGTCGATCAGCGGCGGAGTGGGTTCTTTACGCGTGGGAGGCGCATCAACGATGGTGATGTGCCCAAGTGCCTCATATCCCTCACGTGTGCGGCAACCACCATTGCACCAGAACATGAATAAGTCCCCGGGTTTGGCCGCCTCGATGGTCTGTATTTTCTGGAGACCGTAGCCCTTCTGCAGTGCTTCCCAATAGCTATCCAAGCGTAGGTGTTTTTTCCACTGGGTTTTGGACTCGATTTCCTTGACCGTCGGGTTGTTGGCCTTTTCGAGCACCGCGCTGACAAAACCAGTACACATCGTGTTGACCGAGTTTTCACTGGTAAACAGGTCACCCTTCCAGCGTACCCCTTCCGGCCCACGAATTACGTATTTGTTGTTCTCGGGCTTGACGGTGGCGAGCAACTCGCGAGCCAGTTTAAGGTGCGCGGGGACAGGCGTTGCCGGCTGATCCTCATCCGCAGCCAATATCTGCCCTGTTGCCATAGCCATCAGCATGGCAGCCACGATACATTTCATTCTGCTACTCCCAGCCATTATCTGAGTGAAAGCGTAATCGAACACAGGCCATCGCCACCGTGACAGCAAGCTAAGCGCACGCTGACTGCAATCGATTTGCCCGCATAGGGTTTGAGCATGCTCAGTCGCCCTTCATCACGGATGCGTCTGGTCAAAAACGAGACCATTTTCGGTAGTATATCGGCCAGAGGCATCAAGCTGCCACCGAAGGGGATCATTCCTCAATCATTGCGGCGTTGAAAAAGAACGTAAGAAAAGGCAATGGCAGGCATGTACTCCCTGCTGTCGGCCAGTAATTAGCATGTAAAGTGTGTCAATTACCAGGTAATAAGCAACACGAATTACATAATGGCATCTGGCATGATTAGTGACTGAAGCCAGTCGTGCCATTCCATAATATTGACAGAAGCCTCGCCCAGCCATTTTCTGTATAAATACGATTATCCAATATGCTGAAGAAACTACTGGCTATTTTTCTACTCGCAGCCTCATGTTTAGCCTCCGCAGGGGAACTGATCAGGGTGCCGACGCGCGACGGTGTATCCACCACGCTGTTTTGGGAATCGATACCCAATGCAAAAGCCACTGTTTTGCTTTTTCCAGGTGGAGGCGGTGGTTTTGGCAAAGTGGAAGATGGGAAGGCGACCGGCAATAATTTTTTAGTTCGCTCCAACCCATATTTTCTGGCTAATGGCTTCAATGTCGCCATTTTCGGCCGCCCCAATGATTCCGCTGAGCTGGAGTACGTAGACCGGACTAGCGATGCACACATGGCCGATGTACAGAAGGTGCTAGCCTTTATCAAGACTAAAGCTGATTTGCCAGTATGGGTCGTCGGTACCAGCCGAGGCACTATTTCTGCAACGGCTACCGCCATCCATGTGCAGAACGAAATTGCGGGTTTGGTGCTGACCTCCAGTGTCGTCAACAACAAGAAGCCCGGCGCCATACCCAAACAGGAATTGGCTGACATCAGGGTGCCAGTCCTGGTGCTTCATCATACAAAAGACGCCTGCCCCCTTTGCCAACCGCAGGAAGTTCCCAACATCCTGCGTGGCCTCAAGAATGCTCCTATCAAAAAGGAAATCATGGTTAGCGAGGGTGACAACCCAACGGGTGATCCGTGTGCGGCACTGCATTGGCACGGGTTTATCGGTATGGAAAAAGAAGCCGTCGATACCATAGGGCGCTGGATTAACAGCCCAACAAGCTGAAACACCCGGTTTCAAATTCCCCCTCATCACGGATGAGTTTGATCAAGAACGAGATCATTTTCGATAACATACCGATAGAGGCTTCAAGCTGCCGCCAAAGGGAATCCCCCAGGAGCTGTTGCGGCGTAGAAAATCGAACGTAGGAGTACGCAATGGTTGGCATGCACTTCATGCCATCGGCTACCAAGGAGCAGGTAAATTGTGTCAATTATTAGGCATGAATTGCAATGTCCCGACCGACATCTGCTTTTCATTCACCGGATTCTCGCGGCGTGGCGGGCACACCGACCATCACGGTGACGGCTGGGGTATCGCCTTCTTCGAGGGGCATGGCTGCCGCATCTTCCGCGACTACCTGCCCTCGGCCGAATCGCCGATCGCCGAGCTGGTGCAGCGCTACCCGATCAAGTCCACCAACGTCATCGCACATATCCGCAAAGCCACGCAGGGCGCGGTGAACCTGGCCAATACCCACCCCTTCCTGCGCGAGCTGTGGGGGCAATACTGGATTTTTGCCCACAACGGCAACCTCGAAGGCTTGCCCAACGACTTCGGCGACTATTACCAGCCGGTTGGCAGCACCGATAGCGAGCGTGCCTTCTGCTTGATTCTCGAGCGGCTGCGCAAGCGCTTCTCCGCACTGCCCGAACACGCCCAGCTGTGCCAGGCCCTGCGCGAGATCGCTACCGAGCTCGCCGCACTCGGCACCTTCAACTTCATGCTGTCCAACGGCGACTGGCTGTTCGCACACTGCGCCACCCATCTGCACTACATCGTGCGCCACGCCCCGTTTGCCCAGGCGCACCTGGTCGACGACGACGTCACGGTCGATTTCAGCGAGGTCACCACCCCCAACGACCGCGTCGCGGTGATCGCCACCCAGCCGCTGACCGACAACGAATGCTGGCACAAGATGGCGCCCGGCGAGCTAATCTGCTTCCGCGATGGCTATCCCGAGCCGGTAGCCTGACCGCCCCTGCCCCGGCACGGCGGCAATGGCCACGGGCAGCCCGCCGGGCAGGCGCAGCGCTGTGACGACACGGGCCGGGGCCCGACACCAAACTGTATGTGTATTTCCTGCCTCGGCATGGGCTAGAATTTCACGCTTCTACCCACCCACCCTGCACATCGAGCTATGTTCCAGCATGTTGACGCCTACGCAGGCGACCCGATCCTCACCCTCGTCGAAACCTTCAACAAGGACCCGCGCACCACCAAGGTCAACCTCGGCATCGGCCTGTATTACGATGAGCAGGGCCGCATTCCCTTGCTGCCGTCGGTCAGGAAAGCCGAAACGGCACGTGCGCAGAACGCCGCGGCACGCCCCTACCAGCCGATGGAAGGCGCTGCCAACTACCGCGAGGCGGTGCAGCAACTGGTATTCGGCGCCGAGCACGAGGCGGTGAAGGCCAATCGCATCGCCAGCATCCAGACCATCGGCGGCTCCGGCGCGCTCAAGATCGGTGGCGACTTCCTCAAGCGCTACTACCCGAACAGCGAAGTCTGGGTCAGCGATCCGACCTGGGACAACCATCGCTCGATGTTCGAGGGCGCCGGCTTCAAGGTGCACGACTACCCCTACTACGACGCCAAGACCGGCGGCGTGCGCTTCGACGAGATGCTGGCCACGCTCAAGTCGCTGCCCGAGCACAGCATCGTGCTGCTGCACCCGTGCTGCCACAATCCCACCGGCGTCGACCTGACGCGCGCGCAGTGGGAGCAGATCGTCCCCGTGGTCAAGGCCGGCAAGCTGATCCCGTTCATGGACATCGCCTACCAGGGCTTCGGTGATGGCCTGGAGGAAGATGCCTTCGCGATCCGCGCGATGACCGATGCGGGCGTCAGCTTCTTCGTCAGTAACTCGTTTTCGAAGAATCTCTCCTACTATGGCGAGCGCTGCGGCGGCCTGTCGGTCGTCTGCCAGGATGCGGAAGAAGCTAGCCGCGTGCTCGGCCAGCTCAAGTTCACCGTGCGCCGCAACTACTCGAGCCCACCGACCCACGGCGGCCAGATCACCGCGGCCGTGATGCAGACGCCGGAACTGCGCAGCGAATGGGAAAGCGAAGTCGCCGAGATGCGCGAGCGCATCAAGGCCATGCGCAAGAAGCTGCACGAGGTGCTGTCGGCCAAGATGCCAGGGCGCGATTTCAGCTACTTCCTCACCCAGCGCGGCATGTTCAGCTACACCGGGCTCAACCCGCAGCAGGTCGACCGCCTGCGCGAGGAGTTCGCCGTCTACCTGGTGCGCTCGGGCCGCATGTGCGTGGCCGGGCTCAACAACGGCAACGTCGACTACGTCGCCAATGCGATGGCCGCCGTAATGGCCTAAGCCACGCGGCGTGACGTCGATAGCGGCGTCGGTACGAAAAAGCGGCGATCACTCGCCGCTTTTTTCATGCTTGTCGCACACAAGCTCCACCAGCGCGCCGCACCAAGACGCCAGATTGGCTCAGTCCTCGCGGCCGCGGCCGATGCGCAGCGTGACGATGACGCTGTCGTCGTCGGTGTCCTCATCCTTGTCGATCGACGACACCTTGAAGTTGTTGTCAAACACCAGCTCGACCCCAGCCATCACCTTGATCTTGCGGCTGCCCTTCTGCACCGCGCTGCTGAGCTTCTTCGCCGGCGGCGGCTCGAAGGCCTCTGGCTGGCTGAAGTATTCGACGGCATGCGTCTCGGCCAGGGCCGCTTCGAGCGCATCGAGCGGCACATAATCGGACGACAGCTGCTTGATGTCGTCGATCGAGAACGGTGCATCCGATTCGAGCTGCGTCACCAGAGCATTGCTGAATTCGATGGCGCGATCGGGCTCCTCGATCTCGCTCGTCACCTTCTTCACCAGCTTGGTCAACGACTGCAGCGCGGCCTTCTCGGTCACCTTCTTGCGCACCTGCAGGAAGGCCTCGAGCCAGTACTTGGTCTTGCTGCTCAGGCGATCGACGGCATACACCGTGTGGTCGCGCGCGATGACCACCGCGCCCTTCTGGATCTGACCCAGGCTGATGCCGGTGCTGCCGCGTAGCCGGTAGCGGCCCTGCGCCTCTTCGACCGAGAGATAGGCCTCATGCACCTCGGATTTGAAGATGCCGAGCGCCTGCGTAGTCTCGCCGTCGACCTTGATGTCATGGAACAACACCAGCAGCAGGTCACCAGCACCGATATTGGGATGCACCGACTGCGCGTAGAGGTGGCGCGCGATCTTCTCCGACACAGCCTGCAGACCGGCCGCGCCATCGAACAGCTCGCGGCTGTAGTGGTAGATCTCGTTCAGCTGCAGATCGGATTCGTGAAAGAACTCGTAGCCGTCGCCGGCCGACTTGACCGCGCTGGCGAGGTAATGGCTGACCAGCAACTGGCACACCGCCTCGTCGGCATCGGCCAGCTCGCTCGACAAGCGGCAGCCTTCGTCGCGGCCGCGATTGCCGACCTGGTGAACAATGGCCTGGCGAACCCGGGCTGTGCTGACATCGACCGTCATGGAAGTGGCTCCTGGCGAAAGGTGAAGGCTAAGCGAGAGAATAGCGTGAAATGCCCAGCGGGCGCTTTGCACGCGGGCAACAAAAAAGCCCGCAGATCCAGTCTGTCGGGCTTTTTTGTATCGCTCTGCAAGGCATGCAGAGCGGGGTAATTGGTGCGGATGGTGGGACTCGAACCCACACGTCAAGGACACTACCCCCTCAAGATAGCGCGTCTACCAATTCCGCCACATCCGCGAAGAGGGCCGAATTCTACAACAGCTTTTGCTTTTGTGTACAGAAAACATTGCCTGGCGCGCAAAAAATGTCGCAACGCGCCCATATTGTCATCGAAATGGCCGACCATCCGTTAATACGGCCAGGGGGCGGCTTGGCGCCCCAACGTAAAATCGGGGTCATGCCATGAAAACAGACAACAAGCACATCCGCTATCTGGCAGAACATCTGCTGCACACCGGCATCGGGGGCCTGGGCGAACGCGAACGCATCGCGCTGATGCGCATTTCCAAACGGCTGCAGCAGACACGTGCCGAGGGCGCGATTCCGGAAGAAGGCGTCACCCTCGGGGAAAGAATGGCCGACCGCGTCGCCGAGTTCGGTGGCTCGTGGACCTTCATCAGCCTGTTCGGTGCCTTTCTGATCGGCTGGGCGATCCTCAATACCGAGATATTGAGCGAGCGCGCCTTCGACCCCTACCCCTATGTGTTCCTGAACCTGGTGCTGTCGATGCTGGCCGCGATCCAGGCACCGATCATCATGATGTCGCAGAACCGCCAGGCGGCGCGCGACCGCATGACGATGATCCGGGACTTCGAGGTCAACCTGAAATCTGAAGCGGCCATCGTCGAGCTGCACACCCGCATCGACCACCTGACCTGGCAGATGCTGTCGGACCTCGACCACATCAAACGCCAGTACAAGCCGGCCGACGCTGCCGCAGGCGAAGCCGACACCATCGACAAGCCGGCCGAATAGCCGCCAATTGCCTGCAGCTTGCGCCGGCTCAAGCCGCGGGTGACACGAGCAGGCTCAGATGGTTGGCGATGTGCATGACGTGGGCCAGCTCGAAATCGGCATGTTCCAGCGCGCCGTAGGCAAAGTGCGGCGCCAGCGGCCCCTGGTGCGACTGAAAGCGGGCAATGGCCCGGCGCAGGCGGGCTGTTGCCTCGGGCAACGACGTCGCGTCGTCGATGGCTGGCGCGCCCGGTATTGGTTCGTCCAGCGGGTGGCTCATCTTTCCGCGCAGGCGGAATACGGCAAATGCCGCCGACCCCGCCGTCGCCTGAAACAGCCTTGAGCGGGCCTCGGGATAACCATCGAGCGAATAGTCGATGCTCTGCGCACAATGCACCAGCACCTTGGGCAGCGGCCAGCCTTCGCGCACGCCGAAACCAGCCTGATGATCGAACTGGTCGAGCAAGGGCAGTATCTGCCCGAGCGTACGCCACTCGGGCTGCTCGGCGCCCCAGGCCGCCAAGGCCGAGCCGGAAGCCGCCATGGCAAGGCCAGCCTTCAGCAGGCGGCGCCGGGCGCGCTGGTGGGATGCGGGTGGATGGGACATGGCGGGGTTCTCGTGTTCGTGGCGGGCATCCTGGGCGGGCCTCTTAAGACGGGACAGCCTGGGCGGTCCCTCCTAACTATAGTCCGTCACCGCCGGCGCACGCTCAAACCGGCGCGACGAGCAGGCCAGCCACGTTCACCATGAAGTGCACGGCCATCGACGGCCCGAGGCCGCCGGTACGTTCATAAAGCCAGGTCATCAAGCCGGCGAAACACAGCATGCCAAGCGCCCATGCGAGGCCGGCAATCGAGACGGTCGGCCACAGGTAGAGGAAATGCAGCACGTGGCGCGCGCTGAAACAGACGGCGGCAATCACGAACGCTGCCACGCCCGGCATGCGCGACTTCAGCACCCCGTACAGATAGCCGCGGTAGAACAGTTCCTCGCCGATTGGCGCCCACAGCAGTACGAACACGCCAAAGATGCCCTGGGCCGCGAGCGGCGACAGGCCAGTACGATACGCGACCATCTCGACCAGGCGCGCGGTCGCGCCGGATATCGAATAGAACGCCTGCCCCCCAAGCCCCATCCGCTGCAGCAGCAGATCGTAGCCTAGGGTGAACACGCCGGAATCGACCGCGATCGCCAGCACGGCCACGATGGTCGTGATTCGCCACAACGGCCGGCCATGCAGGCGCGTCGGCCGGATCGGCGCTATCCCGACGAGATTCGGAATGAGCAGGGCCAGCGCGCCATAGACGACGAAATACGGCGCCCATGGCGCAACCGTCGATTCGAGCGCACATACCGTGCTGATCGCAAGTGTGACCAGCAAGGCCCCCGGTGTGCTGGCGAGCCAGCTACGCAGGCCCGCGGCAAGTGGCGTCCGGCAGGCGGTGGCGGTGATGGTCGGCGGGTTCACGTTGGGTTCGGCCAGAGGCGCGGTTCAGTTGGGTGGCTCGGTAGCCGGCATTCTAGCGGTGAACAACTGTTTGCGGGTAAACGCGAACAAGGCAAGGGCGGCACAGCACGGCAAGCAGGTCTTCCAGCCTGCGCGGCGAGAAGATGGGCTGGAGGCCGCGCTCCTTCAGCACGGCCGAATAGCTCGATACGCCAAACGATACCAGGTAAAGCCACGCACGCTGCCAGCGCTTGAATTGCACGGGCCGGCCTGACACGACCACGCACAGCACCAAGCCGGCACCGATGACGGTGCCACTGCCTAGCGAAATGAGCCAGATGCGCAGCGAGCCATCGAAGTTGAAAACGGCCATCGCCAGATACCAGATCAGGTAGCACCATCGTCTCTCCCGCCCGCGATAGCCCAACAGCCGAAGCATGGCTATCACCGTGCGCCCTCCTGCGCTGACCTGCCGGCTCAGCCGCCGCCAAATTGCCCGACCAGGCGTTGCAGCAGTTCATCGTCAGACTGGAACTGCAGCCGGATCAGCACATTGCGGTCGGCCTCATCCTCCGCGCCGGCGCGCGCATCGCTCTTGCCGCGGCCAGCGCCGGTCAGCCGTGCGAGCAGCGCCTCGCGGTGCGGCAGCGCATTCATACCGGCGATGTACAGCAGCACGCTGCCGGCCCGCTGCAGGCTCAGGCTCATATTGGTGTCGTAGTCGCCGGACTGGCTCGTGTGCCCCTCCACCACCACGCGCTGCACCTCATGCGCGAATTCAGGCTTGGCGAAGATCACCTCGGTGAAGATCGGCATGATCTGCTGCAGCCGCGCGGCCCCCTCGGGCTTGAGCTCGTGGCGGCCGTGATCGAAGAACACGCGGTCGGGCAGCACCATCTCGCCCTGCGCGGTCACACCGACATCGACGCCGGCACGGCGCAGCTCGCCCTGCAGCGTGCTCAGGATGGCCGTACGGGTGACTTGGCTGCGCTCCTTCAGGCTGACGATTTCGAGCATCGCCACCACGTAGAGCAGCGCAAAGGTCAGCAGGATGGCCGACAGGAACTCGCGCAGCGACAGGATCGAGTAATCATCCTCGGGCTCGGCATGCGGCAGCGTAGCGGTCCAGTGGATCACGAGTCGGCTCCTTCAGCGAGTTTGGCGAGCAGCCGGCGCTGCTGCGTGGCAGCCATGGCCTGGCTGCTCTCGCTCAGCGATTGCACGGCCTGCGTGGCCGTCACCAGCTCGCGCACCACGCTGTCGATGCGCGTCACAATACGCTCGGCCGCGCCGTCGAGCTGCTTGAAGAAACCCTCGGTGCCCCGGCTGGCGGCACTGAAATAATGCTCGGCAGCACTCGGCAGGTGATGGCTGATGTCCTCCAACTGCGCCGAGACGGCCTGCAGCGCGGCGCGCGCCTCGCGCAAGCCCTGCGCCTCTTTTGCCGCCTGCTCGGCCAGCGTGGTGTCGCGGCGCGACAGCTGGGTGAGCAACGCCTGGGCTTCCTGCAGATCGAGCTGGGCAGCGAGCTGGCCGACCGCGCCAGTCGCCTCGACCAGCTTGCCGAAGCTCGCCTCCCACTCGGCATGCATGGCGGCACGGCGCCCGGCCTCGGTGTCGAAGGCGAGGCGGAACGCCGACACCGCGTCGAGCAAGCCTTCGCGCTGATGCCCGAGGCTTTGTTCGAGCAAGGGCTGTTGCTGGGCAAAGAATCCCTGCAAGCCGTCGCGGAAATCGTCGCGCAGCCGCAGCATCTCGTCGGCCGCCGTCTGGCGCAGGCCCACGAGCTGGCTGCCGAGACCGCCCAGCGTATCGTCGAGCCCTCCCCTGGCCGCGTCGAGCGAGCCGACGGCGCGCGAGTGGATCTGCTCGAAGCTCTGGCGGTAGTCCTGGTACAGCGCGGCCTCCTGCTGCTGGCGCGTCTGCAGTAGCTCGCTGAAGCGGCTCTGCTGTTGCTCCAGCGTACTGTCGAACATGCGGCGGATGCGTTCGAGATCGGTTTCGGCCGCCTGGCGCACCGCATCGAGATGCAGGTCGAGCCCGGCCAGTGTCGCGCTGAGCTTGCGCCGCGCGTTGTCCATCACGCTCGCGGCACTGTTCTGCAGCTCGACGAAGGTCTCGCGGTAGGTCTCCATCAACGCCTTTTCCTCGGCCTGGCGCATCGACAGCGCCTTGTTGAATTCCTGCGCGAACTGCTGCAGCGCGGCGTTCACCTTGCCATCGAAATCATCGACGGTGCGGCTGAAGGTGTTGAACGGCTCGCGGATGTTCTCCGAGAAGGTTTTCAGATCGGTCGCCGCGGCCGTGAGCAGGGTCATCGACTGGCCGTGGATCACGCGCAGATCCTCGACTGCCGCCGGCAGCGGGCGCAGCACGTCGAGCGCCTCGCCCATGGTGTCGACGGCGGGCTTGAGCAGCTTCTGCATATCGAACACAGCGCGCTGCAGCGACTCCTGCAGCTTGAGCGCCGTCACCAGATGGGCGTTGAGTGTGGAGACTTCGTCTGCCGTGCGCTTCATCGGCAGCAGCGAGGCTTCATGTGCACGGCGCGACTCATCGGCAGCCTGGCGCTGCCAGCCCTCGGTGGCCAGACGGCGCCACTTGCGCACCTGTATCGTCAGCGCGGACTGGAACAGGTTGAACAGCGCGGCCGACGACAGGCCCACGAGCGAGGTGTAGAACGCCGTCTTCATGCCCTCGACCAGCGTGCGCGCCGAGGCGATGATCTCCTGCGAGCTGTCGGTATTGCCGAAATGGGCCAGGCCGGCGGTGATGCCGCCGAAGGTGCCGAGCACCCCCATCGCCGTCAAGAGCGGCGCGGCAAAGCGAAAGCCGCTCTGCGGCTCGGGATGGGCGAGAAAACGCGGGTAATCGCCCGATGCCTTGGCGCCTAGGTAGGCGTGGCGATAGCGATCCCAGGCAACCCACTGCGTGAACAGGCAAACCAGCAGCAACACCAGCGTGGCACCCACGCAGATGTCGGTGTCGCCGAACACCTGCCTGAGCAGCACGAACAGCGGATGAAACCATTCAACGGGGGGTGGGGACATAACATTTGCTCCAGCGATAGAAATGACGATGCCGGTGCGCGAGGGCCTGGCCCTGACGCGAGGCTCGATGCCGAGCCCGGCTGAATCTTGCTGGTGGAGAAATGTCGTTATGAGAATGCAGCGAGTGCCAAAACCTGGCTGTAAGCCAAGCCTGGCGCGGCCTCATGAAAATGGCATGAGGCACCGGGCTGAGTCTAGCGCACGGGCCGGCCGGCGTCTACCTTGGCATGGCCGAATCAGCACGGCACGAGGAATCAACCGTTCATCGCGCGCCGCTTGTGAAGGCAAGCCGTTGAGAATAAAGTGAAACACTGAATTCGATCACGGTGGCGCCACACCAGGCGAAACCTCTCCGCGTGGATTTTCATCGCGGATACCGCAGGAGACCGGCCCATGCTGCAATCAATCAATACCAACCTCGGTTCGCTCAACGCGCAAAACCAGTTGGGGGCGGCGCAGTCGGCACAGCACAAGTCGCTCGAGGCGTTGTCGTCCGGCAAGCGCATCAATTCGGCCGCGACCGACCCGGCCGGCTCGGCTATCGTGCAGATCTTCGCGGCGCAGATCGCCGGCAGCAACCAGGCCGCGTCCAACCTCAACGACGGCGTATCGCTGACCGAAGTCGCCGACGGTAACCTGTCCCAGCTGCAATCGAACACCGACCGCCTGCGCGAACTTGCCGTGGTAGCCGGCAACGGCACCCTGTCCGGCAGCGACCGTGAAGCACTGCAGGCGGAAGCAAACCAGCTGACGCAGTCCAACGCGGATATCGTGCAGCAATCGAGCTTCAACGGTGTGTCGTTGCTGCAGGGTGGCGCCACGCTCAACTTCCAGTCCGGCCCCAATGCCGGCAACCAGATCGGCGTCACGACGGGCAATCTTTCCACCACGCCGGGCAATGGCGGCCTGTTTTCACTGGCCGGTGGCGTGGATCTCAGTTCGGCGGCCTCGGCGACGCAGAGCATCGACAATCTGGATGCCGACATCGGCACGCTCTCCAGCACGCGGGCAAACTTCGGCGCGGCCAGCAGTCAGTTTTCCGAAGCCATATCCAATCTGCAGACCACGTCGGTGAACCTGTCCGCCGCCCAGAGCCGCATCAACGACACCGATTACGCAGCTGAGTCGAGCAACCTGGCGAGCGCGAACATCCGCGCCCAGGCTGCGCTGGCCGTGCAAGCGCAGGCCAATGCGCAGCCGCAGACGGTACTGTCGCTGCTCGGCCGCTAGCCCATGTCGGGCGCGGCTCAGCCGAGCCAGTTCAGCAACTGCTCGTAGACATCCTTCCGATTCAGCAAATCCAGGTGATTGGCGCCATAGGCTATCCACTGCCGCTCTGACGGTATCGGCAAGACGCGTGCGGCATCGCTGTGCTGTCCGAGCGCGCTCATGGTCGGCACCAGGCCATCACCCAGCAGGCGCCCCTTGAGTTCGTCGTCGTGCAGACCAAGCGTGCCCGCGATGGCGAAGCACTGGGTATGTGGCGGCAGCGGCACGAGCTGCCGGTTGTCGTGATGGTGAAAGCGGCCGTGGGTCTGCCAGTCTTCATCCAGCAGGTTGCCATGGCGCAGATCCGTAATGCCGGCGCTGCGTACGTTGCCGATGCGGGTAAAGCGCGCCGTATAGGGGCTGATGCCAAGTACCGTGTTGAGCCAGTTGCCACGTCGCTCGAGCGGCGCGCCATGGTGCGGTGTGCCGACAAAGGCCAGCCTGGCGAGCCTTGCGGGCCAGCTGTGCGCGGCCTCCAGGGCATAGTGGTGGGCGCTGCGTGCAAGCAGGCCCCCCATGCTGTAACCGATGATGTCGAGTTGCTCGATCGGCACGGGCCATGCCTGCACCAGTTGCTCCAGAATGCCGGCAAATTCTCGCCCATTGGTCGATACATGCAGGCCACTGTTGTAGCGCAGGTAGACGACATTGCACCCCAGGGCCCGCGCCAGCGCGGCGCCATGGTCATGCCTACGGCGGTGCCAACTGAGGTCGCTCATGCACAGCCCGTGCACCATCACCATCACCCGCCGCCCGGCGTGCGGGAAGGCATGGGCCAGCGCCTCGCGTTCGAGCCTCAGCGCCTTGCCGTGAACACGCAGTTGCATGGGGATAGCCAGCGGGTTGGCCGATGCCACCAGATAGTCGCCGAGCACGCCGTTGAGCGCGGCCACCATGGGCTCCCGTCCCGGCCAGCCACTGCGCTCGCCCAGCAAGGGCTGCAGCCCGCCAATCAACGCGCCGACGCCCATCCCCGCCAGTTGGGTAATGCCCCGCACCGCGCGGTAGACGCCCCGAGTCGCCGCAGCGACGGGACGATGCAAGCCGCCGCTCCAGCTGCCCGTGCGCTCGACGACGTCGAGATGCACCGCCTCCACCAGATGGGTGATCTGCGTCACCGCATCGGTCGTCAGGCGGCTCAGCCCCCGCAGATCCTGCACATGATTACTCTTGCCCGACATCGCCAGCTCCTTCGACAAGGCACATTCGATGGCTAGCACGCTACTCGAGTTAACAAATGTTCACAAGCTCGCCGAGCGTGTCCGACGTCGGGCCGCCGCACGGCGGGCACGGCAAAACCGGTTACACTGGGAAAAACGGATCACCTCGTCACGCCTATGAGAATCGCCCTGTTCAGTGACCTGCACGCCAATCGCGAGGCATTGGCCGCCTGCCTTGCCCACGCGGCCCAACGTGGCTATGACCGGCTCGCCTTTCTGGGCGACCTAGTCGGCTACGGCGCCGATCCCGGCTGGGTGGTGGATCAGGTGATGGACCATGCGAACAAGGGGGCCTGGGTCGTGCAGGGCAATCACGACCTTGCTGCAGTACAGGCCGGCAGCCTCACCATGGCGGCCGATGCCAATCGCGCCGCGCAGTGGACGAGCGGGCAGCTGAGCGAGGTGCAGCGCCGTTTTCTGTCTGGCCTGCCACTCAGGCTCGAACACGACGACTGCCTGTTTGTCCACGCCAACGCCTGGGCGCCCGGCGACTGGGGCTATATACACGGCGACAAGGAGGCCGCACACAGCCTGCAGGCGACCCCGCTGCGCTACACGCTGTGCGGGCACATGCACCCGCAGGCGCTGTATCACCTGGCGGGCTCGCAGCGCGCCAGCAGCCATACGCCGACGGCCGGTGTTGCCATCCCCCTGAGCCGCATGCGGCGCTGGCTGGCGGTGGTGGGCTCGGTTGGCCAGCCACGCGACGGCAACCCGGCGGCCTGCTACGCGGAGTTTGACCTGGCGCAATCTGAAATCACCTTCCTGCGCGTACCCTACGATCACGACAGCGCTGCCCGCAAGATACGCCAGGCCGGCCTGCCCGCGCGGCTTGCCGATCGGCTCGCCAGCGGCACCTGAGAAGGGAGTCAGCATGCGGCAAGTCAAGCCGGGAATGGAGATCGACGGCTATCTGCTGGAAGAGAAATTGCACCAGGGCGGCATGGCCACCATCTGGCGCGTCAGCCACACCGGCATGACAGCGCCGCTGGTGATGAAGATCCCACGGCTCAAGAGCGTGGACGACCCGACCGCGATCGTCGGCTTCGAGGTCGAGCAGATGATCATGAAAAAGCTCAGCGGCCCCCATGTGCCGACGTTCTACGCCGCGAGCGACCTCACCGATCAGCCCTACATCGTCATGGAGCGCATCGACGGCCAGCCCCTGTCGCAACGGCTGGACAGCCTGCCGCTCGACATCGACGAAGTGGCCGATATCGGCCGGCACATCGCCACCGGCCTGCACCAGCTGCACCGCCAGCATGTGATCCATCTCGATGTGAAGCCCAGCAACATCATGTTTCGGCCCAGCGGCGAGGCGGTGTTCGTCGACTTCGGCCTGTCGCGCCACGATCAGCTCCCCGATCTGCTCGCCGAGGATTTTCGCCTGCCGCTGGGCACCGGGCCCTACATCTCGCCCGAGCAGGTGCTGCATGTACGCAACGACCCGCGCAGCGACCTGTTCGCAGTAGGCGTCCTGCTTTATTTCCTGCTCACCGGCAAGCGGCCGTTCGGCTTTCCCACCACCGTCGCCGGGCTGCGCAAACGGCTCTATAGCGACCCGGCCCCGCCGATCTCGTTGAGGCCGGATTGCCCGCCCTGGCTGCAGGAGATCATCCTGCGTTGCCTGGCGGCCGAGCCCGCCCAGCGTTACGGCAGTGCGGCAGAGCTGGCCATGCAGCTGCAACATCCGGAACAGGTCGTGCTCACCGAGCGGGCCGCCAAGCGCAAGACCGACGGGCTCGGCACGGTTGCGCGGCGCTGGCTGAAGTCACTGGGCACCGAGGCGCTCAGCGGCCAGTCGGCCGAGCAGCAGACCAACCGCGCGCTGATGCTGATGGTGGCGGTCGATCTCACGCACGGCGAGGATGCGCTCTCGGACAAGTTACGCTTCATGTCCAACCGCATCCTGCAGATCGAGCCCGAGGCCCGCGTTGCCTGCGTGTCGGTGCTCAAGACACACCGCATCGCGCTGGACCTGAACGAGGACAGCGAGGGGCGCAATGCCCACCTGCAAAAGCTGATCGCCCTCAAGCACTGGTCTCGCGGCCTCAGCGCCCAGGGCGAGCGGGTGACGCACCATGTGCTGGCCCACTATGACCCGGCCAGCGCGCTACTCGAACATGCCGAGCGTTGCCAGGTGGACCATCTGCTCCTGGGCGCGCGCGGCAGCTCGCGCCTGCGGCGCCATCTGGGTAGCGTATCGGCCGAAGTGGTGGCCCGGGCGACCTGCTCGGTCACCGTGGTACGCGCCGACATGCCGAGCCCGCATCAAGCGGATGACCCCGCTACCGGCGACAAGCGACGAGGAGACGAACTGCCGGAATGCCCTTGATTGTGCGCCCATCTTGCGTTAGGCCTCTCATGAATACAGCCGAGCTTGTCATCTCGCCTCACGACGGAGCAATCCATCTAAGCGGCTATAGCTTGGCGCTTCGCAGCGGGCGGAGAAAAGAAGATGTCCGCAAAGCGCTTGCCCCTTTGTTCAGGCAAGAACACGCAATGGGCAACGGCTATGAATGGCTCTCGTTTCACAAGGTCACCCTCGGAAAGCAACCTTGTGGGTTCGCTGCCGGTTTCAACCACGGGGCATTAACGGAAGTCCATTTCAGCGTATCGCTGCCAGACGCAAAGCTCGAAGGTGGTTGGCCTACTCGTGAGGCCATTGAAGAAGAACTCGCTTTTGTCCGGTCACAACTCAATGCACAGTTAGGCACTGAACCGGACGCCGCCTCAACAGCATTCCCTTGGGGCACTGTATGGTCAATGTCCGACCCAAAGGGCTTCCAAGCCAATTCAGGAGTCAGGTATGCGTAACTCAGCCGCCTCCGCATCTGTCACCAGCCTAACTGGCTGTTCAACGCAGACGGCTGACCTGGGCGATGGACGTGCGGTCTGGAGCGCTGAGCTATATTGGAATCACCCGCTCACGGATTCGCCTCAGCCAGGAGTTGCTCGATGCCAATCTTCGTCAGCGCGTCGGCCCGACGCGATTCCCTGCGCTACCTGCTCTACCTGTATCTGTGGCCATTCTGGATGTTCAAGGACGCAGACAACGGCTCGCTGCTGGAGCGCGCAGCAGCCTATCGCCACAACCGCGAACAGCGCATTTACCTGCCCGCCTACATCCTCAAATGGACCATCATCTTTTTGTTGTCGCTCGGCTCGCTGCAATTGATCGAGCTGGTCGGCAGCACTTGCCTCGACTGGCGCATGCCCTGCGTGATGCTGGCCAGCGCAACCGGCATCTTCGCCTCATGGGCCTTCGTGGTGACCACGCAGATCACCGTGGCTTACGTCCTGCTCTGCCGCTGGAAGCAATGAAACGGCACCGCTTGCCCTGCCGGGTTCAAACGGCTGGCACAGCAGCCTTGCCGACCACCGTCACGGTGATGTCCAAGCCATCGAGCAAGCTCGTCGGCTCATCCGTCAGCAACAGGTCGATGGCCTGCAGCGGTGCCACATGGTGCGACACCACCTGCCCGAACTTGCAGTGGTCGGCCAGCAGCACCACCTTGACGCCACATTCGAGCATGCTGCGCTTCACCTCGGCATCCGGTGCATAGGTCGCGGTGATGCCCGCCTTGGGGTGCACCGCGCATACGCCAAGAAAGGTCCAGTCCGCCCGGTAGCGCCTGATCGCAGCCTCGGCCAGGGGCCCGCTGAAATGGCGGTCCTCGCGGTTCCATACGCCCCCGGTCAACACCAGCTCCACCTCGGCATCATCGACGAACAGTGCGGCGATATCGAACGAGTTGGTGACGATGGTCAGCGGCCTGGCTGTCAGATGGCGCGCCAGCTCGAGCGTGGTCAACCCGGCATCGAGGATGACGGTCTGGTGCGGCTCGACCAATGCGGCAGCGGCCTGCCCGATGCGGGTTTTGGCCTCCGGCAGCAGCTGGGTGCGCACTCGCCACGGCATGTGCGCCGTATCGAGCGCAACCGCACCACCATGGGTTTTCTGCAAAAAGCCCTGCTCGGCCAGCTCACGCAGATCGCGGCGTATCGTGTCTTCCGATACCGCGTAGTGCTGCGCAAGCGTAGCAACCTCGACCCGCCCGGTGCGGGTCAGGTCGTCCAGGATCAATTTGCGTCTTTCTTCGGCGAACATGGTCGCCATCATATCATCCCTTCACATTCATGCATCTTTTTGCGTTTTTATGCACAAATAGGCAGAATACCGTGCAACAATCAGCATGAATTCGTAAAAAGAGGCACCACCATGCATAACCTACAAAGTTTCTATGCCGGAATATGCTTCGACATGGATGGTGTGCTGACGGATACCGTCCCGTTTCATGACGAAGCATGGCGGCTGTTCGCGCGCGAACATCTTGGCCTCGACCTCGCGCCGAACGACCCGCGGGTGCACACCGGTACGTCGGTGGAAATCCTCATGCGTCTGGCGGGTGTATCACGTGAGCAGGCGCTCCGCATGAGCCAAACGAAAGAAGCCATGTTCAAGTGGCTCGCAACCGGCAGGCTACGCCCCCTGCCCGGCCTGAGCGACTACCTCGCATGGCTCGATCAGCACGGCATCCCGACTGCGCTGGTAACCAACGCGCCGCTGGAAAACGTCGACTTCACCCTGGCGGAACTCGGGCTGGAAAGCGCCTTCGATCATATCATCGCGGCCGAGCATAGCCCGCAAGGCAAGCCAGACCCGACGCCCTACCTGATCGGCGCTCGTCAGCTGGGCCTGGCGCCCGGCGACTGCCTCGTGCATGAAGACAGCGCGGCAGGCATCCGTGCCGCCACCCTAGCCGGCATGGATGTCGCCGCGCTCCGCACCACGCTCAGCGGTGCGGAGCTCAGCGAGCTCGGCGCAAAATGGAGCAGCTCGGATTACCGCCAATGGCTGTCAACACTGGAGACATGGCAATGAAAATCGAGCATGTCGCCATCTGGGTGCACGATCTGGAGCGGATGCGGCAGTTCTATTGCAGTACGTTCGGCGCCTGGGCATCGGACAAGTATTGCAATGAGCGAACCGGCTTCGAGTCCTATTTCCTGCATTTCGAGGATGGCGCGCGGCTGGAGCTGATGCACCGCGAAGACATCGCACGGAAGCAGGCCGACACCATGCTGGGTCTGGGACATCTGGCGATTGCGGCCGGTAGCGCACAAAAGGTGGAGGAGCTGACCGAACAACTGATCAGCCTGGGGTGTACCCACCTCAGCGGGCCACGGCTGACCTGCGACGGCTACTATGAAAGCAGCGTGCTGGACCCCGAAGGCAACGTGCTCGAAATCACCATCTAGGCGCCCGACAGCCGGCCGCTCGTCCGCCCGTGCTTTGTCGCGTCCGGGTACGGGCCGCATAATACGGGCCGAATCGACCAACAAGGAGACAGCATGTCGGCCCTCCCCTCACTCAGCGCCGCCGAAGCCCGCATCGTGGCCGTCCTCTCGGAAAAACAGCGTACCGTCCCCGACACCTATCCGCTCTCACTCAACGCCCTGGTCGCCGGCTGCAACCAGAAGACCAGCCGCGACCCGGTGATGGAGATCAGCGAGGCCGAAGCGGCAACGGCCATCGACAACCTGAAGTCGTTGTCGCTGGTGGTGGAATCGAGCGGCGGTCGTGTTGCGCGCTATTCGCACAATCTCGACCGGGTGCTGCAGGTCCCATCGCAATCGGTGGCCATACTGACCACCCTCATGCTGCGCGGCCCGCAGACAGCCGGCGAGCTGCGCATCAACTGCGAACGCCTGCACCGCTTTGCCGACATTTCCGCCGTCGAAGGGTTTCTCAACGAGCTGGCCGAACGCTCAAGCGGCGCACTCGTCATGGAGCTGCCACGCCAGCCCGGCTCACGCGAAAACCGCTGGGCCCACCTGTTGTCGGGTACGCCGGAGATCAATCAACTATCCACGCCAAGCACACCGGCAGCAGCGGGCGGAGAGCTTGCCGAGTTGCGCAGCCGGGTCACGGTGCTGGAAGACGAGCTGGCCCAGTTGCGTGCGATTGTGAGCCGCTTGAATCAGGAACTCGGGCTCCCCGATTAGGCAGACCATCTGCACAGCAGCATCGACGGGGTGGGCAGCAAGCCCCGCCCAGCCTCCAACGCCGGCCTCAGTCGTCGACGCGGAAACCAACCTTGATAGTCACCTGCCAATGGGCGATCGCGTCATTGTTGAGATGTCCGCGCGTCTCGACGACCTCGAACCAATCCATGTGCTTGATCGTCTTGGCCGCCTTGGCAATGGCGTTGCGAACCGCATCGTCGCTGCTCTGCTTTGACGACCCGACCAATTCCAGCATCTTGTAGACATGCTCGCTCATCTTGTCTGGCTCCCGAAGTGGCGCTGCACGACGACGATCGCATCGCGCCTGTTGAAAATTGCGATTGCGCAGTTTTCAGCATAGCCACAAGCCGCCAGGAAGACAGTGCCGATTGCACTCAGGCCAACTGGTGCGCGCCGGCAACCCTGCGCGCGGCATCACGTTCGCAAGGTAGCGGCGCCGCGCGGCGCGACAGCAGGCGTTCGACCAGCCTCATGCCGGCACGCACCGCCAACTCGCGCTCGTGCAAGGCAGAGCGCGGCACACGCGATGCGGGGCGCGACAGCACCTGCCAGCAGCGCCTGATGCAATGAGCGGTAGCACCAAGCAAGGTCGCAGCACTGGCCAGCACCAGCAGGCACAGGCCAGGGCCGGCTTGCAGATGGGCCAGCACTTCGAGCCAGGCGGGCGCAACGACAAACAGTACGGCCGTGAGAAATAGCCCAAGCCCGGTAAGCGGGGCCGCCTCGGCCCAATCGGCCAGGCGGGTATTCGAGTGATGAAGGTAGACTGAAGCCACGGCTTCGGTCCGATTGAACGACATGGTATCCCTGCGCATGGCTGCCTCCGTTATCGACTGAGTTAACTGCAATTTCATACAGCATACTGTAATCATATCCAGTTATCCAGTTTTTTATGGGCCCCCTTGAAGCATGCCCCTGTTTCCGCACACGGACGCACTCATGCAGCCCGGCCATGGGCCTCGCAACGGCGACATCTGCTAGAGTAAAAAGGAAATCACAGCAGGAGTGGATGCCATGCGCTGGGACGAGATGCGTCAAAGCGACAATGTGGAAGATCGCCGTTCGGGTGGCGGCGGGTTGCCGGTCAAGGGGCTCGGGATCGGCGGTATCGTGGTGGTCGGCCTGTTGAGCCTGCTGCTCGGCAAGAATCCGCTGGAGGTGCTGGGCCTCGTGCAACAGGTGCAGCAGCACGCTGCTGCACCTGCTCAGGGGCAAGCACCGGCGGGGCCTGCGGACCAGGGCAAGCAATTCGTCTCGGCCATTCTGGGTGATACCGAAGATACCTGGGGGCAGTTGTTCCAGCAGTCGGGCAAGCAATACCAGCGGCCCAAGCTGGTCCTGTTCCGCAGTGCCGTGGCGTCGGCCTGCGGCCAGGCCAGCTCGGCGGTGGGTCCGTTTTATTGCCCGGGTGACAGCAAGGTCTACCTCGACCTCGGCTTTTTCGACGAGCTCCATACCCGCTTCGGTGCCCCTGGCGATTTTGCGCAGGCCTATGTGATCGCACACGAGGTGGGGCACCACGTGCAGAATCTGCTCGGCATTTCCGAACAGGTGCATCGCAAGCAGCAGCAGGTGGGGAAAAAGACCGCCAATGCGCTGTCGGTACGGCTGGAGCTACAGGCCGACTGCTTTGCCGGTGTCTGGGGCCACTACGCGGAGACCCGCCACCTGCTTGAATCCGGCGATATGGAAGAAGCGCTGACGGCGGCCAACGCGATCGGTGACGATACGCTGCAACGCAATGCGAGCGGACATGTGGCGCCCGACTCGTTCACGCACGGCAGCTCGGCGCAGCGCATCAAATGGTTCAAGCAAGGCTTCGACTCGGGCGACACGCGCCAGTGCAACACCTTTGGCGTCCAGTCACTCGGTTGAGCACCGCCGGCAACGGTAGCCGATGGATGGCGGATGCCGGGAGGCCGCGACTGGCAAGGCCCGTACCACCTTGCTGCGGCTGGCCACACGATGTTTTGTACTGCCTGCCGGGCAGCTGGATCATCATGAAAAACTGATAAACGATTGCCTTTGGCATCATATTTGTTTAATATTAGTCACTTATATTCCTTCAAAAGAGGAAAAGCGCTGCGCCGTGGTTGGTGTGGTGGGCCGGAGCGGACCTTCGTACAGACAATCGTGTCGTCCGTGGCCGGTGGTTGACGTCATCAAATATGGCAAGGGTTGCAACCGCCCGCGTACAGCTAAACACCGTCAGGTGTGATGCCGAAATCGAAAGGAGCGAAATATGGGGTGGATCCTGTATTTGTTCAAACGCTGAACGGTCTTTTGTAACGGACCCGTACCACAAGCCGCGAGGAAAAGCCCCGCGGCTTTTTGTTTTTGTGGCCTGTGCGCGGCGTGCCAGCCCGGCAGAAACAAAACGCGCCGGACAATCCGGCGCGTCGATATTGCGGTACAGGCCGCTCAATACAACACGCGGCAGCGTATCGTGCCCTCCACCTGCTGCAGCTTTTCCAGCGCCACGTGGCTGTAGTCCTGATCGATATCGATCACCACGTAACCGATGTGCTCGTTGGTCTGCAGGTATTGCGCGGCGATATTGATCCGGTTGCCCGAGAACACCTCGTTGATCTTCGCCAGCACCCCAGGCTCGTTGCGGTGGGTATGCAGCAGCCGGCACTTGCCCGGGTGCTCGGGCAGCGATACCTCGGGGAAGTTGACGGCGGTCAGCGTCGAGCCGTTATTCGAATAGCGCAGGAACTTGGCCGCGACCTCGGCGCCGATATTGGCCTGTGCCTCGAGCGTGCTGCCACCGATATGCGGCGTCAGGATCACGTTATCGAAGCGGCGTAGTGCCGAGACGAATTCCTCGTCGTTGCCCTTGGGCTCGGCCGGGAACACATCGATGGCCGCGCCGCCCAGGTGCTTGCTCTCCAGCATCGCGGCCAGCGCCTCGATGTCGACCACGGTGCCGCGCGAGGCGTTGATCAGGTGGCTGCCGGGCTTCATGGCCGCCAGTTGTGCTGCGGCGATCATGTCCTGCGTCTGCGCGGTTTCCGGCACATGCAGCGTGACCACGTCGGACACCGCCAGCAGCTCGTCGAGCGAGGCCAGCTGGCGCGCGTTGCCGAGCGGCAGCTTGGTGTCGATATCGTGGAACACCACGTTGAGGCCCATGGCTTCGGCCAGCACGCCAACCTGGGTGCCGATATGGCCGTAGCCGACGATGCCCAGCGTCTTGCCGCGCACTTCGAACGAGCCTTCGGCCGATTTGACCCAGCCGCCGCGATGAACAATCGCGTTCTTTTCCGGGATGCCGCGCATCAGCATCACGATTTCGGCGATCACCAGCTCGGCCACCGAGCGCGTATTCGAGAACGGCGCGTTGAATACCGGAATGCCGCGACGGGCCGCCGCAGCAAGATCCACCTGGTTGGTGCCGATGCAGAAGCAGCCGACGGCAATCAGCTTCTGCGCCTCGGCGAACACGGCCTCGGTCAGCTGGGTGCGCGAGCGGATGCCGATGAAATGGGCATCGCGCACCGCCTCGATGAGCTCACTCTCGGGCAGGGATTTCTTGTGGAATTCGATGTTGCTGTAGCCGTCCTGTTTCAGGGCATCGACGGCGGACTGGTGTACACCCTCGAGCAGCAGGAACTTGATCTTGTATTTGTCGAGTGAATATCGTTTCATCTTGGCCCCAATACCAGCATGGTAATTGTTGATTAAAATAATCAGGTATTATTAGACAACGTCCCTGCCGACAAGGCAAGCCTCATCCCACCACGAAAGCAGACATATGGCATTCGACCTCATCCCCGCACTCATCGCCATTTTCGGCGAGCAGCGCGTGCGCACCGACGCTGACAGCCTGGAGCAGTACGGCCTCGACTGGACACGCATCTACCAGCCGGCGCCGAGCGCGGTGGTGTTCCCGACTTCGGCCGAGGAAGTGCGGGCACTGGTCGGGCTGGCCAACGCACACGGCATCGCGCTGGTGCCGTCGGGCGGGCGCACCGGCCTGTCGGCGGGTGCCGTCGCACGGCATGGCGAGGTCGTGGTGTCGTTCGACAGGATGGATGCCTTGCGCGATTTCAACCCGGTGGACCGCACCGTCGTCTGCGGAGCCGGCGTCATCACCGAGGCGCTGCAGCAGTTCGCCGACGAGCACGGGCTGTATTTCCCGGTCGATTTCGCCTCGCGCGGCTCTAGCCGCATCGGCGGCAATATCTCGACCAACGCGGGCGGCATCAAGGTGGTGCGCTATGGCCTGTTCCGCGACTGGGTGCTGGGCCTCAAGGTGGTGACCGGCACCGGTGAAATCCTCGAACTGAACCAGGGGCTGATCAAGAACGCCACCGGCTATGATTTGCGGCACCTGTTCATCGGCGCCGAAGGCACGCTGGGCTTCATTGTCGAGGCAACGATGAAGCTCGCGCGCAAGCCGCGCGAGCTGTCGGTGATGGTGCTCGCGGTGCCCGAGCTTGAAGCCATCATGCGCGTGTTCAACGCCTTCCGCGCCGAGATGGACCTGACCGCCTTCGAGTTCTTCTCCGACAAGGCGCTCCGGCACGTGCTCGCACGCGGCCATGTGCAGCGCCCCTTCGAGACCGAGAGCGATTACTACGTGCTGCTCGAATTCGAGAACCAGAGCGAGCGCGAGGCTGAGCTAGCCTTGAAGCTGTTCGAACAGGCGCTGGACCAGGGCTGGGTCAGCGATGGCGTGCTGAGCCAGTCCGAGGCGCAGGCCAAGGCATTGTGGCGGCTGCGCGAGGACATCAGCGAATCGATCACGCCGCGCAAGCCTTACAAGAACGATATCGCGATCACCATCAGCAATGTGCCGCCCTTCATGCAGGCGCTCGATGCGCTGCTGGCGCGCGAATACCCGGATTTCGAGGTGGTCTGGTTCGGCCACATTGGCGATGGCAATCTGCACATCAATGTGCTGAAGCCCGAGGCGATGGCCATGCCCGATTTTGTCGAGCGCTGCCAGCAGGTCAACCAGTGGGTGTTCGAGCTGGTGCGCCAGTATCGCGGCAGCGTATCGGCCGAGCACGGCGTGGGCCTGACCAAGCAGCCCTATCTGCATTACACCCGCGCACCGGCCGAAATCGAGCTGATGCGCAGCATCAAGCGCGTGTTCGACCCGAACGGCATCATCAACCCGGGCAAGCTGCTGTAGCCATCGCCACGCCGGGCACGGTATCCGGGCCCGGCTTCCGGTAAAATGGCGGATTGCCAATCGCCTCGTCCCGCCATGCTCAGTTATCGCCACGCCTTCCACGCCGGCAACCACGCAGATGTCCTCAAGCACCTGGTCGAGTTGCAGCTGCTCGACTACCTGAACCAGAAGGACAAGCCCTACTGGTATATCGACACCCATGCCGGGGCCGGCGTCTATGCGCTGACGGAAGGCTTCGCCGCCAAGAACGCCGAGTACGAGAGCGGCATCGCCCGGCTGTGGTCGCGCACCGACCTGCCGCCGGCGCTGGCCGAGTATGTCGAGGTGGTGCGCAAGCTCAACGACCACGGCAAGCTGCGGCTCTACCCCGGCTCACCGTGGTTCGCCCTGCAGCGTATCCGCGAGCAGGACCGGCTGCGGCTCTACGAGCTGCATCCGACCGACGCGCCTATCCTGTTCGACAACTTCGCCGAGCAGTTGAAGCAGACCATGATCTACCCGGAAGACGGCTTCAACGGCATCAAGGCGCTGCTGCCGCCGCCGACGCGCCGCGCGCTGACGCTGATCGACCCGCCCTACGAGGACAAGCGCGACTACCAACATGTCGTCACCGCCATGCAGGAGTCGCTCAAGCGCTTTGCCACCGGCGTCTACGCGATCTGGTACCCGATGCTGTCGCGGCCCGAGATCCGCACCATGCTCGACAAGCTCAAGAAGCTGCCGGCCAAGGGCTGGCTGCACGTGAACCTGCAGGTGCAGAGCCCATCGCCCGACGGCTTCGGCATGCACGGCTCGGGCATGTTCGTGGTCAACCCGCCGTGGACCTTGCACGACACGCTCGCGCAACTCATGCCCTACCTCGTCAAACAGCTCGGGCAGGATGCCGGCGCGCGCTTCACGCTGGAGCAGCACAGCGCATGAGCCAGGCCGGCGCTGTCATCGCCACGCCGCGGCTCGTGCTGCGGCTGTTCACGCTCGATGATGCGGCCTTCGTGCTGGAGCTGGTCAACGACCCGGACTGGTTGCGCTTCATCGGCAACAAGCAGGTCGCCACGCTCGACGATGCCCGCCGCTACATCCGCAATGGGCCGCAGACGATGTACGAGGATTGCGGCTTTTGCCTCTACCTCGTCGAACGCTGTGCCGACGGCATGCCGATCGGCATGTGCGGGCTGATCCAGCGTGATGCGCTCGACGACGTGGACATCGGTTTCGCGTTTCTGCCGCAGTATCGCGGCCAGGGCTATGCCTATGAAGCGGCAGCAGCGACGCTGGCCTATGCGCGCGATGCGATCGGGCTGCGCCGCCTGGTCGCCATCACCGTGCCCGATAACGAGCGCTCGATGAGTCTGCTCGGCAAGCTCGGGTTGTCGTTCGAACGCATGATCGTGCTCGACGATGGCAAGCAGGCGCTGAAGCTGTTCGGCACGCGGCTTTGACAGCGCCCAGCTGGCCATGGCCCTTGGCCAGCGCGGCTTACCGCTCGGGCTGCGCTGCGGCTGCCGCGTGGGCACCTGCGCGGCCTCACCGCCAGCGACGGCGGCGCCAGGCGGCGCGACCATGGGCGGCCCTGATGCCCGCCTACCTACCTTTGCACGGCACCGCCCATGCCGCATGATGTCATCACCAGCCTGCCCCTGCTGCTTGCTGCCGCCTTTTTTGCCGGCGCGCTCAATGCCGTGGCGGGTGGCGGCAGCTTCCTGACCTTCCCGGCCCTGGTGTTGTCCGGCGTGGCGCCGGTGGCGGCCAACGCGACGGGCACGATAGCGCTGCTGCCCGGCTACCTGTCGAGCAGCTGGGCCTACCGTGACGACATGCGCCAGATCACCCGCGACAGCCTGCGCCGGCTGGTCGCCCTGAGCCTCGTCGGTGGCGCGCTCGGCGCCGCCTTGCTGCTGATCACGCCGAACGACACCTTCCGCCGCGTGGTGCCCTGGCTGCTGCTGGCGGCGGCGGCCCTGTTCGCCGCCGGCCCGTGGCTACTGGCCCATGTGAAGCGCGATGGCGAGGCCCGCGCCATAGCCCATGTGCTCGGGGTGCTGGCGGTATCGTGCTATGGCGGCTATTTCAACGGCGGGCTCGGCATCATGCTGCTAGCCCTGTTCGGCATGCTCGGCCACACGCAGCTCAACCGCATGAACGGCCTGAAGAACCTGCTGTCGAGCGTGCTCACCGCCATCGCCTGTTCGCTCTACGCCTGGGGCGGCGCGATCCTGTGGCGCGAAGCGCTGGCGATGATGCTGGCGGCCACGCTGGGCGGCTATGTCGGCGGCCGCGCCGGGCGGCGCATTCCGGCCAGACTGCTGCGCTTCGCCATCGTGCTGGTTGGCCTGGGCATGGCGCTGCTGTTCTTTCTGCGCTGAACGCCCGTGGCTCGCGCCGCGATAATGACGTAAATACGCAATCATGGTTTTCGCTGGCGCTACGAAAACAGTCAGTCAAACCATCATTCATTATCAATAACAATCACTTATATCAGCCAAGCACAGCCCATCCGGCCCACCCGCTGGGGCTTATATATCAAAATATTCAGCACTATCCCTCGCCAGCCCCCGGCAGCCCGGCACCGGCCCGCGCGCGGCGTCTGCCATTGCCTAAGATGGAATTTAGCCAATTCGCCGGGTGGCCTTCTTGTCCTCTCTGTCTACCCTCCCCATCCTGCTGGGCCTGTTGGCCGTCGACACGGCCAATGCCGCCAGCGACTGCCCCGTGCCGGAGCAAGCCAGCTACGCCGGGCGCGCGACTTCCGCGCTGTTCGCCCCGCTGGCGGAGACCGGGCTACCCGCGCTGCACACGTTGCTGGAGCAGCGGACGGACTGCCCGATCGAGCTGCATGATTACCCGACGGCGCGCGTGTGGTCGCTGTTCATGGCGGGCAGCCTCGACATCGTGCTGGGGGCGATCGAAACGCCGGAGAGGAGCGCGGATGGCGAATTCGTCGAGTTCGGCAGCATTCCCTTCCTGCTGGCCACCAGCAAGCGCTGGGGCCTGATGCCGCCGAGCCAGCTGTCCGAGCTTGAGCAACGGCCACAAGAGGTGGTCGGCGTGGTGCGCGGCGCGCGTTTCCCCGGCGCCATCCAGCTCGCGCTGCAAGGGCTGGAGGCACAGTCCCGCCTCGATTACTCGGTGGAATACGCGATCGCGCTGAAAAAGCTGAAACTCGGGCGGATCCAGCTGCTGGCGACCAATCTCGCCGTGCTGCTGATGGAGGTCCCGCCCGAGCACCTGCGCGACGACCTCAACGTGGCGGAGCCCGCCAACACGCCACGCCTCAAGGTGGGCGTCTATCTATCGAAGAAAAGCCTGAGCCCGCGCCAGCGCGATGCGCTGCGCAAGGAGCTGCAAGGCATGCGCACGGAAGGCCTGATGCAGCGCTATGTCGCGCCGCGCATCGGGCAGGCCAATGCCAGCCTGATCTTTGGCCACGGCCGGCCGCCCGAGCAGGCCAGGTAAGCCCCGGCGCAGGCGGCCCGCGCCCTAGCCCCGGGACAGGCGCCGCAGCACGTCGCGCGCGGCGTCGATGACTTCCGATGCGGTCATGCCGACCGGGCCGACACCATCCTGCACCAGCTTGTCGGCCGCCGCGCCATGCAGGTAGACCGCGAGCTGCAAGGCATCGAAACCGGCAAGCCCCTGCGCCAGCAAGGCGCCGACCATGCCCGACAGCACGTCGCCCTGCCCCGCCGAGGCCAGCCCCGGGTTGCCCGAGGTGTTGACGCGCAAGGCGCCGTCACGGCTGACGCAGATGCTGCCGCAGCCCTTGAGCACGACATGGCAGCGGAACAGCTCGGCGAGCTGGCGCGTGGCCTGCACGCGGTCGCGCTGGATGTCGGCGGTGCCGCAGCCGAGCAACCTGGCCGCCTCGGCCGGGTGCGGCGTGAGCACCGTATCGGCCTCGCGCGCGGCAAGCGCCGTGGCCAGCTCGGGGCGGGCAGCCACCAGGTTGAGCGCATCGGCGTCGAGCACCAGCGGCAACGGCCGCGCGAGCGCCTGTTCGACCGCGTGCAATGCATCCGCGCTCTTGCCCAGGCCGGGGCCGACCACCAGCGTGGTCACATGATCGAGGTGCAGCACGTCTTCGGCGTGGCGCAGCATCAGCTCGGGCTGCACATGGTCGACACGCGGCGCGTCGGGGTCGAGCAGGCCCATGGTGACGCGGCCGGCGCCGAGCTTGAGCGCGGCGCGGCCAGCAAGCAGCACGGCGCCAACCATGCCGGCGGAGCCGCCAACCACGCCGATGCTGCCATAGCGCCCCTTGTGGCTGTTGCGGCGGCGTGGCGCCAGCAGCGGCGCCACGTCCACGCCATGCAGCGCGTGGCCGGCAGGCGGCAGCACGGTCGTCGCGTCGAAACCGAGCGGCGCGGCAATCACCTCCCCCGCGTGGTCGGGGCCGTCGGCCGTCAGCAGGCCGGTCTTCAGCGCAATGAAGCTGACCGTCCAGCGTGCCTCGACCGCCGCACCGAGCACTGCGCCGGTCTCGGCATGCAGGCCGCTCGGCACGTCGAGCGCGAGCTTGGGCGCATCGATCGCGTTGATCTGCGCGACGATACCCTGCCAGTGGGCATCGAGCTCGCGGTCGAGGCCGATACCGAACAGGCCATCCACCACCAGGCGCCAGCCTTGCCCCGGCGGGATGGCATCGACGACGGTGCCACCGGCAGCGAGCCAGTCGCGCAGCGCACCGGCCGCATCAGCCGGCAGCCTGGCCGCCTCGCCGAACAACACGGCATCGATCGGGTAACCGGCCGCCTTGAGTAACCGCGCGACGACCAGCGCATCGCCACCGTTGTTGCCGGGGCCGGCCACGCACAGCACGCGGTTGCCGGTCGGCACATGGCTGCGCACCCAGTCGGCGGCGGCCTGGCCGGCGAGCTGCATCAGCGGCTGGCGGGCCAATGACGCGCCCAGGCGTTCGAGTTTGCGGAGTTGTGGGACGGTATAAAGCGCGGTCACGGACGGCGTTCCTTGCAATGAATGTTGTATCTGGCTGCCGCTAGCGGCAGGTGCCAGGCTGGGCCGCTGCGGGCCGGCGGCTCAGCGTTTGCGCGCGAGCGTCAGGCCATCGCCGATCGGCAGCAGCGACAGGTCAACGCGCTCGTCGTGGTGCAGTTTGTCGTTGAGCGCCTGCAGTGCGGCCGTGTCGGCGGTCTCGGCCGGGCGCGCCACGTTGCCGCTCCACAGCACGTTGTCGATGGCGATCAGGCCACCGGGACGCAACAGCTGCAGGCAGCGCTCGTAATAGCCATCGTAGCCGGTCTTGTCGGCATCGATGAAGGCGAAATCATAGCTGCCGGCCTCCCCCGCTGCCAGGCGCGCATCGAGCGTGGCCTGCGCCGGCGCGAGCTGCAGGTCGATCTTGCCGGCGACACCGGCCGCTTGCCAGTAGGGGCGGCCAATGCGCGTGTAGTCGTCGCTGATGTCGCAGGCCAGCACATAGCCGTCGGCGGGCAGGGCCAGCGCCACGCTGAGTGCGCTGTAGCCGGTGAACACGCCGATCTCGATGGTGCGCCGGGCGCCGAGCAGGCGCACCAGCAAGGCCATGAACTGCCCCTGCTCGGGCGAGATCTGCATATTGGCGCTCGGGTGGCTGCGGGTGGCCTCGCGCAGGGCGGTCTGGGCCGGGTGCTCGCGCAGCGAGTGGTCGAGCACGTAACGGTAGAGCGTATCGTCGAGGTTCAGCGTGCGGTTGGACATGGCGCGTTCCTTGCCGGTTGGATTCAGTCGCGATGCCGGCATGTTAGCAGGACTCGCGCGGCCCGCCGTGGCGTTTTGCGGCACATGCCGGCCGGCTTGAGGCCGCCACGCCGCCTGTCGCTCGCGCAGCAGGTCTGGCGCGCTGCCCTATACTGAGTTATCGCCCGTGCCGGACGCCACCATGGCCACCTCGTCGAGGCAGCACCTGATCGACTGGCAGCGCCGCCTGCTGCCCTTCATGACGCGTGCCATCGCGCTGATGGCGGCGTTTTTCTTCGTGGCGAGCCTGCTCGTGCTGTTTTTGCTGTTGCGCGAGGTGCGTATCGCACCGCACGACGACATCCGCCAATCGCTCGCCGGCTTTGAGCAGGCGCTGCCGCGCGATGCCCCGCCGCCGCAGGACTATCTTCGCTGGAAGACGGCCGTGCTGCTCGAACAGCATGTGATCGACCAGCGCTACCGCCAGGTCAACGCGACCTTGCTGTTGCGCGCCTGGACGCGTTACCTGGGCTTTCTCACCGGCATGATCCTGACGCTGGTCGGCGCCATCTTCGTGCTGGCGCGGCTGGAGACAGCCGGCACCGAGCTGGCGGCCGAGGGCGGCGGCGTCAAGGGCATGCTCAAGACCTCGTCGCCAGGCCTGGTGATGGCCACGCTCGGCACCATCCTGATGGGCATCACGCTGGTCGTGCCGTTCCAGTTCGATACGCGCGACAAGGCCGTCTACCTGCCCGTGCCCGGCACCAGTATCGCCAGCGGCGGCGCGGGCGAGGAATGCGAGCTGTTCGGCGGCCCGAACTGCGGCCCGGCCAAGGCGCTGCCCAGGCCCGACGCGATGCCCGACAGCCCGCCCGCCAAGGAGAAGCCCCATGCGCCGAGCCCATCCTAGCTATCTGGCCGCCGCGCTGTGGCTGATCGGCGCGGCCCAGGCCGAGCCGCTGTACGAGGCCGGCAAGGCGCACTGGCTGGCGGCCGAATACCAGCCGGCCTACGACGCGCTGCTCGACTTCCGCCAGCAGCCCTACGGCCGCCGCCCCGAGGTGGACTACATGCTCGGCACCAGCGGCTGCCGCATGGCCGGCAAGCAGCAATGGGGAGCCCGCGTACTGCGCTATACGCTGTACAACTACCCGCTGGTCGAATCCAGCCGGGCGCTGGTCAAGCGCGAGCTGGCGCTGTGCCAGGCCGCCACTGAGCCGCTGGGCCCGCTCGCGGCCAGCCAGCCCGGTATCGACAGCTTTGTCGCCGCCGGTGCGTCGGGCTCGGGCAAGCTCTATGCGCCGGCCGACCGCGCCAACCCGGTGCTGACCTACCCGGCCCGCCGCGTCCGGGAGTTGCCGCCGGGCGAGCTCGTGGCGCGCCGCATCGCGCTCGATCAGGCCGACGCAGCCATCGCCATGGTCAAGCGCCTGGCGCCGGGCCTGCCGAGCGTCGCGACCAGCGCACGCTTCGTGCTCGCGAGCAGCGCTGGCCACAGCAGCGAGCAGTTGCGCCAGATCGGCCGCCAGCTCGCGCGCTATCTCGACTTCCTGCAGCGCACCTACCAGATCGAGCTGCCCGACCGTTACATCGCCATCTACCTGGTGCCGGGCCCGGCGGACCTGGGCAAGCTCGCGCGCAGCCTGCACGGGCTGGACATGGGGCCCCACAGCCCGACCATCGGCTACACCTTCCGCGACGACCAGTCGGCCGTGGCCGTGGTGTCGGGCATGGGCATCGGCACGCTGTTCCACGAGCTCTACCACCTGACCGTGCATCGCGGTTTCGGCGACATCCCGCAATGGCTCGACGAAGGCATCGCCTCGCTGTACGAGGTGTCGGCGTTCTATGGCGACGCGCTGCTCGGCGAGCCCAACTGGCGCGGCAAGGTGATCGACCTGTTCGCGCCGCCGCAACGCCCCTCGGTGCGCCAGATCATTAGCAGCGACTGGTTTCCGTTCGACGTGCAGGAGCTCACGCGCGACACCGACGGCGTGGGCCGTGCAACCATGGCACTATCGCTGCAGATGGCCGTCAACCGTTACCTGATGCTCTACCTGCAGGAGCGCGGCCTGCTGCCGACCGTATATAGCGCCTTCCGCGACCGCGACCCCGGCAATGTGCTCGACGACCCGGCGCTCGACACGGTGGCGCGCTTCGAAGGCGTGGTCGGCCAGCCCATCGACGCTTTCTCGCGCGACTTCGAGCGCTGGCTCGATCAGGTACAGAAACAGGGCCTCAAGCGCAATGCGGCACCCGACCTCAGCATCCGCAAATACGAGCCGCCCCCGCCACCCGCGCAGCCAGGCAGCCCGCCGGCTGACAACCCACCCAAGGCCCCAGCATGACGATCGACCCGCTCCTGCGTTTCCTGCACCTGGCCAGTGTGGCGATCTGGGTCGGCGGCATGTTCTTCGCCTATGTCTGCCTGCGCCCCGCCGCCGTCGAGGTGCTCGACGGCCCGCCCCGGCTGCGGCTGTGGCGCGGCGTATTCGCGCGTTTCTTCGTCTGGGTGTGGGCCGCCGTGATCGCCATACCGCTGAGCGGGCTGACGATGATCGCCCGCACCGGCTTCACCGCCGCGCCGCTGAACTGGCACCTGATGCTGGCCAGCGGCAGCGTGATGATCGCGATCTATCTCTACCTCCATGCCGTGCCCTACGCCGCGCTGCGGCATGCCGTCGATGCCGGGGACTGGAAAGCCGGCGCCGCCGCGCTCGGCCGTATCCGCCAGCTGGTCGGCCTCAACCTGGCGCTGGGCTTCGTCACCATCGCCATCGCGACGCTGGGCCATTGGCTGGTGCACTGAGCCAAGGGCCTTTTCCCGCCAGCCGGCGGCATGTCGGCTGAGCCACCAGATTTCGCCGGCCCCCGGTAGCCTGGCCGGCTGGGCCAACCGGTTTTCCGCCTGCTGGCAACCCGCCCGGCCCACTCTTTCTCTTCGCCAGCCCAGCCAGGCCGGGCCCCTCCCGCCGCCACGACTCAGCGCTACGCAAGGGCCGGCGCATCGGGTACACTTCCGCTGCTGCGGCGCACCATTCAAATGGAATAGCCGGATGTCGCCATGACGGCATGCGCATGGCCCCACCGGCCCGTGCCCGCCGCGGCAAACAGACAACACGGGTAGCTCTCGACGGCTTGCCGCGAGGCCCGAATCGACAGGGACGCCGACCACCGCCATGCAAGCTTGCACGCGGCCCGCCGCCCCCCTGTCGCGTGACACGACCGCCAATGCCGATGCCGCCGCCAGGCGGGCATCCCGGCCAACGATTATTGATCCAGGAGTTAGCAATGAGCTCGTCCCACACCACGCCACGCGATGCGGCACCCGGCCTGCTGCGCCGCATTCCGCTTGCGATCGCCACGTTTTTCAGCATTCTCGCCAGCGGCGAATTCGCGCTGCGCCTGCAGCGCCTGAACGACGCGCCGGCAGCAGCGCCCGCTCCCCAGCCCGTTCCTCAACCTGCGCCGCAAGCCGCACCACAGGCCGCCCCGCAACCCGCGCCGCAGCCGGCCCCGCGCGTGTTCCGCGAGGCCACGCCGGATGCGGCCCTGCAGCTGCTGAGCCTGTTGCAGCGCGACGCACGGCTGATCGATTTCACCCAGGAAAACCTCACCGGCTTCAGCGATGCCGACGTCGGCGCCGCCGCGCGCCTCGTGCACGAGGGCTGCGCCAAAGTATTGCGCGAGCACTTCACCATCGAGCCGGTGCGCAGCGAGGCCGAGGGCAGCCGCATCGAGCTGCAGGCCGGCTTCGATGCCGCCTCGATCCGCCTGACCGGCAACGTGGTCGGCCAGGCGCCGTTCCGCGGCAGCCTGAGCCACCGCGGCTGGCGCGCCACCTCGACGCGCCTGCCCAAGCTGGCCGACGGCCATGACGCGAGCGTGCTGGCACCGGCGGAGGTCGAGCTATGAGCGACCCGCGTTTTGCCATCGGTGTCGATCTCGGCACCACGCACTGCGCGCTGTCCTACGTCGATATCGGCGCGAGCGACGGCGAGAAGACCGTGCACGGCATCGTGCCGGTGCCGCAGCTGACGGCGCCTGGCCAGATCGAAGACCAGCCGCTGCTGCCCTCCTTCCTCTACCTGCCGCACGGCGACGAGCTGGCGCCGGGCGACCTCGCGCTGCCCTGGGGCGCCGAGCCTGATTACGCGGTCGGCAGCCTGGCGCGCAGCCGTGGCGCCAACACGCCGATCCGCCTCGTGTCGAGCGCCAAGAGCTGGCTGTGCCACCCTGGCGTGGACCGTCGCGCGGACATCCTGCCGCACGACGCGCCGGCCGAGGTGGCGCGCATCTCGCCGTTGACGGCGTCGATCCGCTATCTCGAACACCTGCGCCAGGCCTGGGACCAGAGCCACCCCGAGGCACCGTTCAGCGAGCAGGACATCACCGTCACCATCCCCGCCTCATTCGACCCGGCCGCGCGCGAGCTGACAGCCGAGGCGGCGCGCACGGCGGGCTACAGCTCGCTGACGCTGCTCGAAGAGCCGCAGTCGGCGCTCTATAACTGGATTCAGAACAGTGCAGGCGGCTGGCGCAAACAGGTGAAGCCGGGTGACGTGATCCTCGTGGTCGATGTCGGCGGCGGCACCAGCGACTTCTCGCTGATCGCCGTGGTCGAGCGCGAGGGCAACCTCGAACTGCACCGCGTCGCGGTCGGCGAGCATATCCTGCTCGGCGGCGACAACATGGACCTGACGCTGGCCCACGTGATCGCGCGCAAGCTCGCGCAGACCGGCACCCAGCTCGATGCCTGGCAGATGCGCGCGCTGACCTATGCCTGCCGCAGCGCCAAGGAGTCCCTGCTGTCCGACCCGACGCTGGACGAGCTGCCGATCGTGGTGCCGAGCCGTGGCTCGAAGCTGATCGGCGGCACGATCCGCACCGAGCTCACGCGCGCCGAGGTCGGCTCGGTGATCCTCGAAGGCTTCTTCCCGCAGGTCGAGGCGGCAGCCCGCCCCGTCACGCGCGCGCGCTCGGGCTTGACGCAGTTCAACCTGCCCTATGCGCAGGATGCGGCCATCACGCGCCACCTCGCTGCCTTCCTCGGCCGCCAGGTCGATGCGCTGGCCGAGCTCGAGGGCTTCGAAGGCCGCGCGGGCGCGAGCTTCCTGCAGCCGACGGCGATCCTGTTCAACGGTGGCGTGTTCAAGGCCGAGATCCTGGCCGATCGCGTCGTTCATACCATCAACGCCTGGCTCGAAAGCGACGGCGCAGCGCCGGCCCGCGTGCTCGGCGGCGCCGACCTCGACCTCGCGGTGGCGCGCGGCGCGGCCTACTACGGCTATGTGCGGCGCGGCCGTGGGGTGCGCATCCGTGGCGGCACCGCGAAGGCCTATTACGTCGCGGTCGAGTCGGCGATGCCGGCCATCCCCGGCATGGAGCCACCGATCGAGGCGCTGTGCGTGGCCCCGTTCGGCATGGAGGAAGGCACCGAGGCCACGCTGCCGGCGCAGGAATTCGGCCTGCGAGTGGGCGAGCCCGTGCATTTCCGCTTCTTCGGCTCGTCGACGCGCCGCCAGGACCAGATGGGCACGCTGCTCGGCTTCTGGAGCGACGATGAGCTGCAGGAGCTGAACCAGATCGAGGCGCAGTTGCCGGCCATCGGCCGCCTGCCCGGCGAGGTCGTGCAGGTCAGGCTGCATGCGCGCGTGACCGAGGCCGGCACGCTCGAACTCGAAGCCGTGCCGCAGGACGGCGACGAGCGCTGGAAGGTCGAGTTCGACGTGCGCGGGGCCGGCGAAAGCTGATGTCGGCGAGCCAGTACCTGGTCGGCATCGACCTCGGCACCACCAACACGGTGGTGGCCTACGCCACCCGTGGCAGCGACGACATCCGCCTGTTCGAGATCGAGCAGCTGGTGGCACCCGGCGAAGTCGCGGCGCGCGCGCTGCTACCCTCGCTGCGTTACCACGCGGCGACGGGCGAGCTGCCGGCCGAGGCGCTGGCCCTGCCATGGGCCCGCGCCGATGCCGCCGCACCGGTGGTGGTCGGCCAGCTGGCGCGCCAGCTCGGCGCCCAGGTGCCGGGCCGGCTCGTGGCCAGCGCCAAGAGCTGGCTGTCGCACGCGGCGGTGGACCGCACCGCGGCCATCCTGCCGTGGGGTGCAGCCGACGACGTGGCGAAGGTGTCGCCGGTCGCCGCCAGCGCGAGCTACCTGGCCCACGTGCGCGCGGCCTGGAACGCGCGCTTCCCCGAAGCGCCGCTTGAACGGCAGGACATCGTGCTGACCGTGCCGGCCTCGTTCGACGACGGCGCGCGCGCCTTGACGCTGGCCGCTGCGCGCGACGCCGGCCTGCCCGAGCTGCGCCTGCTCGAAGAGCCGCAGGCGGCATGCTACGACTGGCTGTTCCGCCACCGCGCGACGCTGGGCGGCGACCTCGCCGCCACCCGGCTCGCGCTGGTCTGCGACGTCGGCGGCGGCACCACCGACCTGAGCCTGATCCGCGTCGAGCTGCAGGACGGCAAGCCCGTGCTGTCGCGCATCGGCGTCGGCAACCACCTGATGCTCGGCGGCGACAATATGGACCTGGCGCTCGCCCACCTCGCCGAATCGCGGCTCGCCACCGAGCCCGGCGCGCGGCTGTCGGCGGGCCGCCTGTCGCAGCTGATCGAGCGCTGCCGCGCAGCCAAGGAACAACTGCTGGCCGCCGACGCGCCGGAACGCGCGCCGGTCACCCTGCTCGGCGCCGGCAGCAAGCTGATCGGCGCCAGCCGCTCGGCCGACCTGCTGCGCGACGAGGTCGAGCAACTGATCGTCGACGGCTTCTTCCCACGCGTCGGCCTCGACGAGCTGGCACGCCAGACGCGCGCCGGCCTGGTCGAATTCGGCCTGCCCTACGCGGCGGATGCGGCCATCACGCGCCATGTCGCAAGCTTCCTGCGCCATCACGCCACGGCGGCGCGCGAGGCGCTCGGCAGCGGCGACGGCGCGGCCGTGCCCGACACGCTGCTGCTCAACGGCGGGGTATTCCGCGCCGATGCGCTGGCGCGCCGACTGGCCGACACGCTCGGCGACTGGCGCGGCCAGCCGCTGACGCTGCTCGATAATCCGCAGCCCGATGTCGCCGTGGCACGCGGCGCCGTCGCCTACGCACTGGCCCGCCACGGCCGTGCGCCGCGCATCGGCGGTGGCTCGCCGCGCAGTTATTTCCTGCTGCTCGACGACGCCCCGGCCGCGCAGGATGCCGCCCCCCAGCGCGCCGTCTGCCTGCTGCCGCGCGGCAGCGAGGCCGGGCGGGAGATCGCGCTCGCCGAGCGCAGCTTCGCGCTGCGGCTCGGACAGCCGGTGCGCTTCCACCTCGTCTCGGCGACGGCCGAGGCCCAGGGTCAGGCCGTGCCCGCGCCGGGCGAGCTGATTGACCTGGCCGACGGCGAATTCACGCGCCTGCCGCCGATCGCCACGGTGCTGCCGGCCGCCCGCGCCGGCGCGCAACAGGACATCCCGGTGCAGCTCGCCACCACGCTGACCGAGGTCGGCACGCTGGCCATGCACTGCGTCGATGCCGCTGACAGCAACCGGCGCTGGCAGCTCGAATTCCAGTTGCGCGGCGACACCCCGCCCAGCGCCGCCAGCGAAGCCCTGCCGCCGCGTTTCGGCGAGGCCGTCGACCGCATCGACCGCATCTTCGGCACCCGCGCCAAGGGCGTCGCGCCGGACGAGGTCAAGCAGCTGCGCCACCAGCTCGAACGGCTCTTGGGCGAGCGCGACAACTGGCCCACGGCCTGGCTGCGCCCGCTGTTCGATGCGCTGTGGCAACGCGCCAAGGGCCGCCGCCGCTCGGCCGAACACGAGCGGCTGTGGCTCAACCTGGCCGGCTTCTGCCTGCGCCCCGGCTACGGCCACGCGCTCGACGACTGGCGCGTCAGCGAGCTGTGGAGCCTGTTCGACAGCGGCGTGCAGCACGGCGGCGACAAGCGCGTCTGCAGCGAATGGTGGACTCTGTGGCGGCGCATCGCCGGCGGGCTCGAACAGCCCCAGCAACTGCGCCTGCTGCAGGATTTCGAGCTGATCATGAACAAGGACAAGGCCGCGATCCGCGCGCGCGCGGTGCCGCCGGTCAAGGGCAGCGAGGACGACATGGTGCGGCTCGCCGCCTCGCTCGAACGCATCCCGGCCGATTTCAAGCGCCAGATCGGCGCATGGCTGGTGAGCACGCTGCCCAAGCCCGGCGGCGACACCAGCTCGGGCGAGCTGCCGCGCACGCTGTGGGTCATCGGCCGGCTCGGCGCCCGCCAGCCCTTCTACGGCAGCGCCCACGAGGTGATCGCCCCCGATGCCGTCGCCCCCTGGCTCGACGCCCTGCTCGCGCTCGACTGGAAACGCATCGAACCCGCCGCCTTCGCCGCCGCCCACCTGGCCCGCCTCACCGGCGACCGCCCGCGCGACCTGCCCGAGCCCCTGCGCGAACAGGTCGCCAAACGCCTAGAAGCCCTGCGCGCCGCACCGATCTGGATCGCCATGCCACGCGAAGTCGTCGAGCTCGACAGCGCCAGCCAGCAACGCGTCCTCGGCGAAACCCTGCCACCGGGGCTGATGCTGATCGGGTAGCGCACCTGCCTGCCGGCGCGGCCTGCGGGCAGCAGCTGCAAGCCACGCCTGGCGGCGCCCCCAGGCCGGCTGCAGGCCAAGCGGGTAGCGCCTTGCAGGCCGATGCCCATGCCAGCTGCCGGCATGGGCAACCGCGTGGTGTGTAGCGCTGGATGGCGCGCAACGTGATCCGGAGCCGGCGCGTGATCAACGCTGAAACAAACCACCGGCCATTCAGGCCGGCAGTTTGAAACCCGGATTCTGCTGCGCGCCATCCAGGCGACGAATGCATCGAACACGCCACGCGCTTACGGCTACGGCCGGGATGAGGCAGGAAAACTTGGTTATCTGGCCGACATCCCGCATCATGATCGATTCTTGGCCGTCGCGCTCAACGACAGGGGAAATCGACACATGCCCGACATCACCGCGCTCAATATCGACAACTTTTCACGCACGCTGAACGCGCCGGACAGCGAGGCGGGCGTGGCCGTGATCTATTTCTCGGCCTCCTGGTGCCAGCCTTGCCAGAGCATGAAGCCGGTGTTCGAGAAGATCGCGGCGCAGATCGGCGAGGCTGGCGTCGTTTCCGGCACGGTGGACATGGCGGAATCGCCCACCATCGCCCAGACCTATGGCATCAAGTCCGTCCCGTCCATCGCCATCTTCCGGCACGCCCAGCTGGCGAAGGTCATCGCCGGGGACATGTCTTTCGACAAGGCCATGGCGCAGGTGCAACAGGCACTCGCATACGGGGCCTCGGGCCACTGAGGATACGGCATGACCATGCCACCGAAACCAGGCAAAGCGTCGGACCCCCAACCCACGCAGCGGGACACGCCCGCGCCGGCCGGCCCGAAGCTCAAACCCATCGTGAAAGTGGCCAGCAGCCTCATCGACGAGCGGATTCAGGCACTCGGGGGCTGGCGTGGCGCGATGCTGACGGAGGCCCGCCGGCTGATCCACGAGGCGTTGCCTGACATCCTCGAAGAGTGCAAATGGATCAAGCCCAGCAACCCGCTGGGGGTGCCAGTCTGGTCCTGTGGCGGGATCATCTGCACCGGCGAGATCTACAAGCAGGCGGTCAAGCTGACCTTCATGCGCGGCGCGGCGCTGGCGGATCCGCACGGGCTATTCAACGCCAGCCTCGACGGCAATGTGCGCCGCGCGATCGACCTCCACGAGGGCGACACGCTCGACGCGGCGGCATTCAAGGCGCTGATCCAGGCCGCGGTGGCGGAGAATCTCCGCTCGGGCGCGGCAAAATCCCGAAAACCCGGCCAGTAGCGAGCCAGCGCGACGGCATGGCACGGCACGGGCTTGCCGGACGACATCGCTGTAATGTCGGTGCGATAGCGGCCACCGTTGATTAACCAATCGCTGACGCGGCCTGCCCTGCCCGCTGCAAGGTCATGGTTGCCTCCAGCCCGCCGCCCGCGCGCGGCGCCAGGCGCAGCTCTCCACCATGCAGCCGGGTGATGCGCTCAACGATGGCCAGGCCCAGCCCCGTGCCCGGCTTGCCTTGGCGTGCCTCGCTGCCGCGCACGAAGGGCTCGGCGAGCCGCGCCAGATCGCAGTCGGCGAGGCCGGGGCCGCGATCGAGCACCGACAGGCTGAGATAGCCGCCGTTGATGCGCGCATGGATGGCCAGCTCGGCATGCCCGTCAGCACTGGCGCCGTATTTGACGGCGTTGTCCATCAGGTTGACCAGTGCGCGGCGGATGGCCGCCGGCCGGCAGGTGACGACAGGCAGGCCATCCAGCTCAAGATTGAAATGCGCCCCCTGCTGTTCGAAATAGCCGGCTAGCTGGCGCAGCATGGCGGCGAGGTCGACTGGCGCCGGCGCCTCATCGGTGCCGATGCGGGCGAAATCGATGAACTGGCCGATGAGCCCATCCATCTCGCCGACATGGCGCTGGATCTGCGCCACCAGCGCCGGGTCGGATTGACTTTCGAGCAGCGATACTGCGAGGCTCAGCTTGGCCAGCGGGGTGCGCAGGTCGTGCGACACGCCGGCCAGCATCAGCGCGCGCTCGCGGTCCAGCTGGGCGAGCTTGCCGACCATCTGGTTGAAGCTGCCGGCGACGGTGGCAATCTCGGTCACGCCGTCTTCCGGCAGCCGCGCGGGGTAGCGCCCCTGGCCGAGCTGGCGCGCGGCGTCGACGAGATCGGTGAGCGGCCGGCTGATGCGGCGCTGGATCGCGAACGCGCCGGCCATCGTCAGCACGGCGCTGACGAGCAGCGCAACCAGCCAGGGCCAGATCGAGGCGGAATCGAGCTGCGCCATCGACAGGCGGAACCAGTACGGCGCCTCGCCGAGCCGCACCCTGATGTACAGGCTGTAGGGCGGGTCGTTGCGCCAGTGGCTGTCGATGCCGGCACGCGCCAGCTCGCGCCGCAGCGAGCGCACGAACATGCGCATGCCGAGCGACGGCGGCACCTCGCTGCCGGCGAGGGCGCCACCATCGGCCGGGATCAGCGTGGCGACGCCGGAACGGTTGATCTGCTCGACATAGTGTTGCCGCGCGGGCGCCGGCATGCTGGCGAGGCCATCCTGCAGCCAGCGGATCTGTTGCACGGCGAGCTGCACCGTGTGCACCGCGCGCGGCCGCTGCATCAGGTAATAGAAGGCGAAGGCGGTGGCGAGCTGCGCCGCGACCACCAGCGCCGCGATCAGCAGCAGGTTCTGGCGCAGCAGCGAGCGCGGCAGCAGCCTCATTGCGCGCTACCCCGGTTTTCCTGCTCGGGCACGAAGACATAGCCCACGCCCCAGACGGTCTGGATGTACTTCGGATTGGCCGGGTCGGCCTCGATCAGCCGGCGCAGCCGCAGCACCTGCACGTTGACGCTGCCCTCGGTGGCATCGTGGTCGCGCCCGCGCGCCAGCTCGATCAGCCGCTCGCGCCCGAGCGGACGGTTGGGGTTGGTGGCCAGCGCGCGCAACAGCGAGAACTCGGTGGACGACAGCTCAAGCAGCTGCCCGTCGCGCAGCAGCTCACGGCGAGCCAGATCGAGCACGAAGGGCCCGAAGCACACGCTGTCGAGCTTGCCGCTGGCCGTGCCGGCCTCGGCCATCGCCTGCCGCCGCAACAGCGCATGGATGCGTGCCAGCAGCTCGCGCGCGACGAAGGGCTTGGGCAGGTAATCGTCGGCGCCCATTTCCAGGCCGAGGATGCGGTCGACCGGGTCGCCCTTGGCCGTCAGCATGATGATCGGGATCGTCTCGCCCTGGTGGCGCAGACGGCGGCAGATCGACATGCCGTCCTCGCCGGGCATCATCAGGTCGAGCACCAGCAGGTCGAAGTGCTCGCGGGCGAGCAGGCGGTCGAGCTGCGGCGCATCCTCCACCGTGCGCACCGCCAGCCCCTGCTCGCTCAGGAAGCGCTGCAGCAGCGCCCGCATCTCGGCATCGTCGTCGAGCACGATCACGCGTATCGACATCCACTTGGCTCCATCGGTCTGAATCGTCAGACGCATGTTACCGCCGCCATGGCGCCCATGCATGCCGCGAATTGATTACAGCCGATTACAGCCGGGCCGCCGCCAAATCGCTTGTAACAGGCACCGCGCCAGCCCCGCCGCAACACTGCATAGACTGCATGGCATCGGGCCGAGCCATCCCCGCAGCGGGTGGCGTATCGGAACCGAAGATGATCAACGTCGATGAGGAGCAAACCATGAAGACAAAGTGGATCCGCCAGGCGGGCGCCTGGAGTGCGGGCTGGGTGGCGGTATCGATGGCCTGGGCCGGGCCGGGCGACTGGCTGGCGCGCGAGGCGGCGGTGCAGCGCACGCTCGCTCAGGCGCCGGCCTGCCAGAATCTCGGCGACTATTACTGGGAGATCGGCGACGCGCGCGGCGCGCTGCTGCACGGCCAGCACGGCTATTCGATTCGCCAGGAGAAGGTGATCCCCCTCGCCTCGGCATCGAAATGGGTGTTCGGCGCCTACGTGGCGCAGCGCGAAGGTGGCCGCTTGAGCCTCAGTGAAATGGCGGCGCTGGAGATGCTCTCGGGTTACGACGAGCTGCAGCCGCTGCTGTGCAAGGGCAGCGAGACCGGTCGCGCCTGCTTTGCGCGGGGCGACAACAATAACTTCAATCCCGAGCATGTCGGCAAGTTCAGCTACAACGGCGGGCACGACCAGAAGCTGCTGATCGACCTGGGGCTCGGCGATATCGATAGCGCGGCGCTGACCACCGAGCTGCAGGCCAGGCTGGGCGCCGATGTCGACATCCGCTTCAATACGCCCGAGCCGGCCGGCGGCATGGCGGCGGCGCCGGCGGCCTATGCGCACTTCCTGCGCAAGATCATGCGCGGCGACCTCGTCATCAACCGGCTGCTCGGGGCCCACCCGGTCTGCACGCTGCCTGGCAGTTGCACCAGCGCGGTGCAGAGCCCCTCGCCCTATGCATGGCACTATTCGCTCAACCATTGGGTGGAGGACGACCCGAAAGGCGACGGCGCATTCAGCTCGGCCGGCGCGTTTGGCTTCTATCCGTGGATCAGCGCCGACAAGGCGCTCTACGGCATCTTCGCGCGCCAGTCCTACCTGCCCGATGCCGGCATGAAAAGCGCGGAATGCGGCGCGCTGGTGCGCAAGGCCTTCGTGAGCGCGGGCTCGGGCCCGATCCCGCTGTCTTCGTCGCTGCGCTGAGAGGGCCACCATGGACACGCCACGCAAACCATGGATCGAGGGATGGGCGCTGCCTGCATGGGTCGGGCTCGCGCTGGCGCTGCTCAGCGTGGCCGTGCCCGGCGGCGGCCTGACGAGCGACGGCGCGCGGCTGATGATACGCATCACGGCCCGCTCGTCCTTTCTGCTGTTTGCCGCCGCCTTCCTCGCCGGCCCGCTGTACCAGCGCTGGCCGTGCGGCGCTACGGCCTGGCTGCGGCGCAACCGGCGTTATCTGGGGCTGTCGTTCGCGCTATCCCATGCCGTCCATGGCGCGTGGGTGCTGGTTTATGCCCGGCTCGACCCGCAGCTGTTCCACGCCATGGTCAAGTCGGCGAACTATGTGCTGGGCGGCATCGGCTACGGCTTCATCGTGAGCCTGGCGGCGACCTCATTCGAGCGCACGGCGGCGCTGCTGGGCCAGCGCAACTGGCAACGCCTGCACTGGCTCGGCACGCACTACCTGTGGCTGCAGTTCGTCGTGTCGTTTGCCCGGCGCGCACCGGCCGATCCGTTCTACTGCCCGCTGGCAGCGTGTGCGCTGGCGCTCGTCGTGGTGCGGCTGTATTGCCGGTGGGCGGCGGCGCCCTCACCTACACGGCTGGCGATCGAGCTGCCGCGTGAGTAGGTGCTGGCGGTTAGCTGCGGGCGGCAAGGTACGGCCGGCGAGGTGCGGCCGGCGAGGTGCGGCCGGCGAGGTCTCATTACGAAGTTTTACAAAAGCTACAAAATTTAATGTCCCCTCCCCGTCGCACTGCGGCGTTTTTGGAGGTGTGGCACGGCAGTGTGCCACCTCAATCTACAAAAGGAGCCCTATCATGAAAACCATCCAACGTACTACGCTTAGCTTGCTGCTTGCCGCGATCAGCCTGGGTGCCGCCAGCCAGGCGATGGCCGAGACCAGCTGGGAAAAGCACCACCCGCGCCGCGACCAGGTCAACGACCGGCTGGAGCGCCAGGACCGCCGCATCAAGCGCGAGGTGAAGGAAGGCGACATGACGCGCGCGGAAGCACGCAAGCTGCACCATGAAGACCACCAGATCCGCCAGGAAGAGCGCGATATGGCGAGCCAGAATGGCGGCCACATCACCAGGCAGGAACAAAAAACCCTGAACCAGCAGGAAAACGCGGTCAGCAAGGAAATCGGCAAGTAAGCCGGTGAAGCTGCCTCACCCAGCCCGAGGACGAACGATGGCAATGCCCGGCCACCCGACGCTGCATGGCAAAAGACTGTCCCACGCCGGCCTGCTGGCCAGCGTGCTGGGGCTCGCGGCCTGTGCGGCGCCCGCTGGCGGGCCGGGCCACGCGGGCGGCAACGGTAGCTTGCGGCTCGACCCGCTGCTGTTCGCCAACCGCGTCACCTGGGGCGCCGACAGCGCCAGCGTGCGACAGATCGAAGTGGACGGCGCGGCCAGCTATCTGGAACAACAGCTGCGCCCGGGGCCGGCGGTATTGCCCGCCGAGGTGCAGGCACAGATCGACGCGATGACGATCAGCCGCGTGCCGCTGCCGCAACTGGCGGCCGAGCTCGCGCAGCAAAAGATGGCGGCAGACGCGGCTGCCGACGATGGCGCCAGGCAGGCGGCGCGGCAGCAGCTCAACCAGAGCCTCAACACGCTGGCGCGCGAGGCAGCGACGCGCTCGCTGCTGCGCGACCTGTATTCGCCCAGGCAGTTGCAGGAACAGATGACCTGGTTCTGGCTCAATCATTTCTCGGTGTTTCAGCACAAGGGCCCGATCCGCGCGCTGCTGGCCGATTACGAGGACCAGCTCAGGGCCCATGCGCTGGGCCGTTTCCGCGACCTGCTCGGCGTCACCGCGCACCACCCGGCGATGCTGCACTACCTCGACAACGCGCAGAACGCGGCCGGCCATATCAACGAGAACTACGCGCGCGAGCTGATGGAGCTGCACACGCTCGGCGTCGATGGCGGCTACAGCCAACGCGATGTGCAGGAGCTGGCGCGGGTGCTGACCGGCGTCGGCATCGTCCACCCGGCCCAATTGCGCGAGCAGCCGGCAGCCGCCGTGCGCGAGGGCTTGTTCGAATTCAACCCGCGCCGCCACGATAACGGCGAGAAGACGCTGCTGGGCCAGCCGCTGCACGCAAAGGGCTTGGCCGAGGTGGACGAGGCGCTCGACCGGCTGGCGCGCCACCCGGCCACCGCGCGCTTCATCAGCCGCAAGCTGGCGCAGTATTTCGTCGGGGACGAGCCGCCACCACGCCTGGTCGCCGCCATGGCGGACACTTTCCTGCGCCGCGACGGGCAGATCGCCGACACGCTGCGCACGCTGTTCCGCTCACCCGAGTTCGCCGCCTCGCTGGGCCGGCGCTTCAAGGACCCGATGCACTATGTCGTGTCGGCCGTGCGCCTCGCTTACGACGGCAAGCCCATCCTCAACGCCGGCCCCATGCTGGCGTGGATCAACCGCATGGGCGAGCCGCTGTACGGCCACCAGACGCCGGATGGCTACCCGTTGCTGTCCTCGGCCTGGGCCAGCCCCGGACAGATGACGACGCGCTTCGAGATCGCCCGCGCCATCGGCAACGGCAGCGCCGGCCTGTTCCGTGGCGAAGGCCTGAGCCCGATGGCGCGCCCGGCATTTCCGCAACTGGCCGGGCCGCTCTATTACCGCCACTGGCAGGCGCTGATCAGCCCGGCCACACGCCAGGCGCTCGATCAGGCCGAGTCGCCGCAGGAGTGGAATACCTTCCTGCTCAGCTCGCCCGACTTCATGAACCGCTGACACGAGGCCGCCATGAACCGCCGCCATCTGCTCAAATCGCTGGCCACCCTGCCCTTCGCCGGCTGGGGCGGGCAATTGCTGTCGGCGCCGGCCGCCAGCCCCCGCTTCCTGCTCGTGTTCCTGCGCGGCGGCTACGATGCGGCAAGCCTGCTGGTGCCGCACGGCAGCGCGTTTTACTACGAGTCGCGGCCCAATATCGCCATCGCGCCGCCCGGCCCGGACGCCAATGCGGCGCTGCCGCTCGATGCCGACTGGGGCCTGCACCCGGTGCTGCGCGACAGCCTGTATCCGCTGTACCAGGCCAGGCAGCTTGCCTTTGTTCCGTTTGCCGGCACCGATGACCTGTCGCGCAGCCATTTCGAAACGCAGGACAGCATCGAGCTCGGCACGACGGGCGCGGGCCAGTACCAGTCGGGCTTTCTGAACCGCCTCGCGGCGGTGCTGTCGGGCACGCCCGCCATCGCCTTCACCGAGCAGCTGCCGCTGATCTTCCGTGGCGAGCTGCAGGTCGCCAATCTGGCGCTGCGCCAGCTCGACCGGCCCGGCCTCGACGCGCGACAGAGCCGCATCGTCGCCGCCATGTACCGCGATACACCACTCGCACAGCAGGTGCTGGAAGGCTTCGCAACGCGCGAGGACGTGCAGAAGACACTTCAGACGGAAATGGACGGCGCCGGCCGGCAGGCGATCAGCACCCGCGGCTTCGAACAGGAGGCGCGGCGCATTGCCAAGCTGATGCGGGATCGCTATGGCCTGGGCTTCGTCGATGTCGGCGGCTGGGATAGCCACGTCGGCCAGGGCGCGGCAACCGGCTACCTGGCCAGCCGGCTCGACGAGCTCGGGCGCGGCCTGGCGGCCTTTGCCGACGAGATGGGGCCGCGCTGGGCCGACACCGTGGTCGTGGTCATCAGCGAGTTCGGCCGCACCTTCCGCGAGAACGGCAACCGCGGCACCGATCACGGCCACGGCTCGGTCTACTGGGTGCTCGGCGGCCAGCTTGCCGGCGGCAGGGTGGCCGGCGAGCAGGTCCGGGTCGAGCGGGCCAGCCTGTTCCAGAACCGCGACTACCCGGTGCTCAACGACTACCGTCCACTGCTGGCGGGGCTGTTCGCGCGGCTGTATGGCCTCGGCCCGGCGCAACTGGCCACGGTGTTCCCGGGCGCAGGCGCCCGCGACCTGGGCCTGCTCTGAGCTGCACCGCGGCAGACCGATGCGGCCCGGGCCGGCTGCTATACTCCACGGCACGATCATCCCTGCCCTGTCACGCCATGGCCCCAGCTCAACCCGATGCGCTCACCGCCGCCGCGATCGCCGCCTATAACGGTGGCGACGCCACCCGCGCTGCCGAGCTTTGCCGGCAGATACTGGCGGCCGACGCCGAGCATGCGGCCGCGCACCAGCTGCTGGCCCTGATCTGCCTCGGTGCCGGCGACGCGCGGCAGGCCAGGCGCCACGCCGAGCGCAGCCTGCGGGCGCGCCCGGGGCATGTGCCAACCTTGCTGCTGGCCGGCCGCGCCGCACTGGCTGACGACGATGCGGCGGCTGCCGCCATCAGCTTCGCGCAAGCCGCAGCGCTCGCGCCCGCGCAGCCCGAGCCCGCGCTGCTGGCCGCAGACGCCCTGCTCAAGCTGGATCAGGCTGACGCCGCGGCCGAGTTGCTGGAACGCGCGACCGCCGCCCAGCCGCAGCAGGCAGCCGTGTGGTTTGGCCTGGGCACGGCCCGGCGCCAGGCGGGGCACCCGGCAACGGCGTGCGCCGCGTTCGAACAAGGACTGGCGCTCAATCCGCAACAGGCCGGCGCCTGGTTCAACCTTGGCATGCTGCGCCAGGACATGGCCGACCTCCCCGGCGCGATCACGGCATTCGGCAAGGTGCTGGCACTGCGCCCGGACGACGCCGAGGCCGCCGTCAACCTCGGCATCGTGCAGCAGGAAAGCGGCCGGATCGACGACGCGCTGGCGCACTATCGGCTGGCCTATCGTCTGCGGCCCGATACCTTCGGCCGCATCGCCTTCGCCCTGAGCGCGGCGCCAAGCGGACGGCTGTGCCTCGACATCGACGCCCTGCGGCGCCTACTCGCGGCCTGAGCCGCCCCGCTTGACGCGAAACAGCCGCCGGTAGACCCCCGGCGTATCCATCACCTCCGCCACCAGGCGGGTGTAGCGCCGCGCGCGCTCGGTGGACAGCGGCTCGCATACCAGCTCCAGCCTGTCGCGCGGCACGACGAAGCACTGGGCGATCGGTGTGCCTTTTTGCAGCACGCCGCAATAATCGGGGCGGGCCCAGATGGCGGGAAAGTTGATGCCGGCATCGGTGAAGCGGTCGGCATCGACCAGGCCGGTCAACAGACGGAACGGCAGGTCATCACGATTCACCGGGTGCGTCACCAGCAGCGACCAGCCCGGTTCGAGTTCGATGGTCCAGAAACTGTTGAACTTGAGCGCGGCCGAGCGGCCATCGTGAAACGGTGCGCCACGCAGCTGCTCGGGCACATGAAAGCTCAGGGGTGCGCGCGGATGGTGCTCCACCGTCAGCGGCGGCTGGGCCCAATCCCAGGCGAAACGGCCATGGTCCACGCGCACATCGCACGGCAGCAGGATCATGAAGCCGTGCGACATCGCATCCACGAACGGCGGGCATTGCTTGACGGTGCGGATGTCGCGCCCGTGCAGCTCGGAGAAGGCCTTGGTGGGCATGGCGCGCAGCCACTCCGGCAGGGCCTGGCGGGCCGGGATCGGGCGCGGCAGCACGTCGATGAGGGCGGGGTCGCAACGAAAAGTAATCTGCATGGCAGGTCCGGGGAGACAACACAATCGGGCGCGGCCGGGGCGGTGCCGGGCAGGCGAGCAAGCCGGCGGTGGTGGAAGTCGCGCCGCGGCCTATCTGGCAACGCTTGGCGGCCGGCCCGGTTGACGCGCCTTGCCAGGCCCGGTGCGAACGCTCAATGGCCGCCGTGCCAGCCGAGGAACTGTTCGGCCGGCATCGGGTTGCTGAGGTACGACCCCTGGCCGACATCGGCGCCCAGCGCGGTCAGCTGCGCCCAGATCTGCTGGCTGGCGGCGCCCTCGGCCACCACTTCGAGGTTGAGGTTGTGACTCATCTCGATGGTGGAACGCACGATGGCATACGAATCGCGCTCCTCGGGCATGCTCATCACGAAGGACTTGTCTATCTTCAGCGAGTCGATCGGCAGGCGTTTCAGATAGCTCAGCGACGAATAGCCGGTGCCGTAGTCGTCCACATACAGGCGGAACCCCATCTGCTTGATGCGCTGCAGGATGTCGAGCGCGCCTTCCGGGTCATCCATCAGGGTGCTCTCGGTCAGCTCGAACTGCAGCGAATCGGGGCTCGCGCCCCAAGTCGCGGACAGCCCGGCAATGCGGTCCAAGAGGCGCGGGTCCTGCAGATTGCGCGCCGACAGGTTGACCGCCAGCGGGATGTCGAGCCCGGCGCCGCGCCAGTCGTAGCATTGGCGCATTGCGGCATTGAGCACCCAGTAGGTCAGCGGGTTGATCAGCCCTGTCTGCTCGGCAAGCGGGATGAACTGGTCGGGCGGAATCAGCCCGTGCTCGGGATGCTGCCAGCGCACCAGCGCCTCGGCGCCGCAGATGCGCCCGCTGCGCATGTCCGCCTTGGGCTGGCAGTAAAGCAGCAGCTGGTTGTCCTCGATGGCCCGCCGCAGCTCGGCGATCAGCAGCAGACGGCGGCGGTTGTCGCTCTCCGGGCTGCCGCTGTACAGCGCGATGTCGCTGCGCTGGCGCTTGGCCTGGTACATCGCGGCATCGGCGTGCAGGATCAGCTGGCTGGGTTCCTCGCCGTGACCGGGGTAGAGCGCAATGCCGATGCTGACGCGGATTTCCACACGCACGCCGGCAGGCTCGAACGGCTCGCTGAAGGTCGCCGCCATCTGCCGGGCCATGTCCATGGCCTGCTCGGCGTCGGCCATGGGCATCAGCACGGCGAATTCGTCCACCGCCAGCCGGGCCAGCATGCAGCCTGGCCCCAGCAGGGTCTGCAGACGCTGCGCGGTCTCGATGAGGATGTTGTCGCCTTCGTGGTAGCCAAGCACCTCGTTGATCTCGCGAAAGCGGTCGATATTGAGCATCAGCAGGGCCAGCGAGCAATGCTGCTGCCGGGCGGCCTCGATCGCCTCGCTCAGCCGCGCCTTGAGCGAGGCGCGGTTGGGCAGCTCGGTCAGGCTGTCGTAATACGCCATGCGCTCGATGGTGCGCTCGGCCTCCGCATGTTTTTCGCGGGCACGCGCGGTGGCAATGCCAAACGCCAGGTCCTCCGCCATTTCGCCGAGCACCGACAGCTCGCGATCTTCGAACGCCGCCTCTTCGCCGGCGAAGATGGTGAGGCAGCCGATGGGCTTGCCGTCGACCACCAGGGGGAAGCCGCTGATCGCGGCAAAGCCGCGCCTGACCGCCTCTTCCCGGTAAAAATACAGGCCCGGATCAGTAGCGATATGGCGGCGCACCGATGCCTGCCCGCTGCGGATCGCCTGCCCCGACGGGGTCTGGCCATAGGCGTTGTCGCCCCAGGTCAGCCTCAGGCCGTCGAGCATGTCGCGGTGCTCGCCGTAGATCGCCATCGGCCTGATCGACTGCTCCTCGTCGTCGATCGCGTAGCCGACCCACGCCAGGCAATAGCCGCCGACCTCGACGATGCTGCGGCACATTTCGGACAGCAGCTGCGCCTCGTCCTGCGCCCGCAGCAGCACCCGGTTACCGGCGCTGAGCGTGCGCAAGGCGCGTTGCACCAGCAGCAGGTGATCGCTCTTGTGAGCCAGCACGGCATGGGCGCGCAGCGCTTGGATGCGGGTGGCGAGACTATCCGCCACGTCGCCGAGCAATTCGGTCTCGGTCTGGTCGAACACGCCCGCCTCGGGCGAATACAGCACGAGGCAGCCAAGCAGCGTCTCGCCCCACACCAGCAGGGGGAACACGCATTCGGCCACGGCACCGGCCCCGCCCGGCAGCGCGACGAGCGGGCGGCCGCAGCGGATCGCCTCGATGGCGAGCTGGCCATCCCGTGACGCGGATACCACCTGATCGGGCTGGCTACCGGCCTGCGCCATCGGGTGCAGCGACGGCGGCTCACCTTCGTCGGTATACCAGATCCCCGCCTGCGTGTAGGCCCCGCTTTCGACCAGGGCAAGGCACACCGCCTGCAGCAGCTCGTCTTCGCCATTGGCCTGGAGGATGGCGCGGTAGGCCAGGCCAAGCGCGTGCATGGCGCGCACCGGGCGGGCCACGCGCATCGCGTCGATCGACGATGAGGGAATAGCGTTCATGTTCGCCAATACGGCACCTATCCGGATGGGCCCGGCCCGCCAGAATCCGCCTGCACCGGCGGGGCCTGGTAGCGGCGGCCAAGACGCGGTTGCGCGCCTTCTCGACTTTCAGTCTATACGCTGGCAATGCAGATAACAGGTGAATCGGATCGACGCCCATCGGCTGTCGCATCGAGCCCGCGTGCCACGGCTCACGGGCCCGCCAGACCACACCGCCGGTCGCAAGAACAGTATTGAAAATCGGCGCCGGCTCGCCTAAGTTTGGGCAAGCCCCATCGATCGCCACGGCCTGCCGCCCCAAGCCAGCGCACGGCCAGCCACCGCCGCCGCCCCAGGAGACCGCCATGCTCAGCTCCCACACAATCGCCCCCCGGCCCGGCATGCTCGGCAGCAGCGATGCCAACGACGCCCAGCGTGCCATGGCGGCCATGCGGTGGAGAAAGCAGCTCGATCTCGCCGCTTGGCTGCAGGCCTACCACGGCGGAGCCGCGCCACGATTCACATGTTCCATCACCAGGAGAGCCAGATGAAATATCGAGGAAGCTGCCACTGCGGACGCATTGCCTTCGAGGTGGAAGGCAAGATCGACGGAGCCCTGTCATGCAACTGCTCGATCTGCCGGCGCAAGGGATCGCTGCTATGGTTCGTGCCGCGTGACCAGTTGCACCTGCTGACGTCCGAGGACAACGCCAGCACCTATACCTTCAACCAGCACCGGATCAAGCACCGCTTCTGCCCCACCTGCGGCATCCACCCCTACGGCGAAGGCACCGGGCCGGACGGCAAGCCGATGGCCGCGATCAACATCCGCTGCCTGGAAAACGTCGACCTCGCCACGCTGCCCATCACCGAGTACGACGGACGCTCGCGCTGAGTGCGCGACGGATGGCGGGCCGGGCGCCTGACTCCGTCATGGCACCCCACCTGATTGCAGCTGGCCGACGGGAGCCGGGCTTGCGGTAACCCGTCCGGCCACGCACAATCTCGCGCTTTGCGCGCAAGCGCAGACGTCCGCAGTGCGCCTTAAAGCGTTTGGCACATGCGGCCCGCTCGCCGTGCAGAGCCCCCTTCCGGAATCCGATCATGCAATCGACCTCTCTCCTGCCGCTCGTCGCCGGCGGGGCCGCCATCGGCTGTGGCGCCGCCTTACTGCTGCTCGGCAGCGGCCATATCGCCGGCATCAGCGGCATCACGGCCAACCTGCTGCAAGGCCGGCGCGGCCCCGGTGACTGGCGCCCGTGGTTTCTCGTCGGCCTTCTGCTGCCGGCGCTGTGGCTGGTAGTCGGCGACACCCGGCCCGCTGGCACCGCCCCGTCATGGCTGCTCGCGCTGGCCGGCCTGCTGGTCGGGCTGGGCACGCGGCTCGGCACCGGCTGCACCAGCGGCCACGGCGTGTGCGGCATCGCCAACCTGTCGCTGCGCTCGCTCGCAGCCACGCTGACCTTCATGGCCGTCGCCATGGCAACCGTCTACCTGGTTCGCCACGGAGCCACGGCATGATCCGCCTCGCACGTCTGACGCCGCTGCTGGCTGGCCTGCTGTTCGGCTGCGGGCTGATCCTGTCGGGCATGAGCAATCCCGCCAAGGTGCTCGCTTTCCTCGATATCGCCGGCAACTGGGACCCATCTCTCATCGTGGTCATGGCCAGCGCGGTCGCGGTTGCCACGCCAGCCTTCTGGTGGTCGAAGCGATCGCGCCGCGCCTGGTCGGGCGAGGCCGTGGACATCACCAGCCGCCGCCCCATCGACCGCCGCCTGCTGGCCGGCAGCGCGCTGTTCGGTATCGGCTGGGGGCTATCCGGCCTGTGCCCGGGCCCCGCCCTGATCGTCGCCGCCGGCGGCCACGCCGGCGTACTGTTGTTCGTCGCAGCCATGGTCGCCGGCATGCTCCTGTCCGGCCAGATCCACAGCGAGAGCGACGCCTAGCGACAGGCAGCAGCCTGAAGCTGCCGCTTGGGTATGTGGGCTGAGCGCCCTCAATAAGGCCCGATATACAGGTAGACCGCGTTGCGCCCGCCCTCGCCGTGGCCGTAGCCGAGGTAGAGCGGCCCGATCAGGGTATCGAAACCGACGTGCATGCCGAGCGAGCCCTTGGTGCCGCCGCTGGTGAACGAGTCGTTGCTGCGCCCGACCTGCCCCATCTCGGCCGACACCGCGACATAGAATGCCTTGGCAAAGCGCATCTGCTTGCGCCACAGATAGGTGAGCCGGCCATAGCTGAAGCGGTCGCCGCGGAATTCGTCCGGCGCATAGCCCGTCATGTTGAGGAAACCGCCCAGCGTGAACTGCTCGGTGAACGGCAGCGTCGTGCCCAGGCTGTCGCCGCCGCGCATGGCGGCCTGGATCACGTGGTTGCCCAGGTTGAAGGCGCCTTCCCAGCCGCCCGCCACGCGGCGGTAGCTCTGGTCGCCGCCCATCGCCTGCATGCCCTGCGCGTAGCTGAGCCGCACCGTGCCACCGGCGGTGGGAAAGCTGGCGTTGTTGACCTTGTCGACGATCAGGCTCGCGCGCAGGCCACCCAGGTTCTCGCGTTCGCCGCCCAGCGGCAGGCCCACGGTGACGCTGCCCGTCACGTAGTCGCGGAAGGCGCCGACGCGCAGCTCGCCGTACTCGCCCAGGCTCAGGCCCAGGTCGACCGCCCCCAGCAGATGGCGTTCCTGGAACTCGGCTACCGCGTCGCCATCCTGGTAGAGCTTGCTGAAACGGCGCTGGAAGCGGATCAGCGGCGAGACAAAGAACGGGCCGTCGGCCGACAGCGGCTGGTAGAACTCGGAAAACAGGCCGATACGGTTGCCGATCGATGTCCCGGCGCGCCACTCGGCGCCGAGCGAATTGACCCAGCGCTTCTTGTAGACGGAGTCGAGCGTGAAATTGGCGGTATCGTGGCTGGTGGCGGCCAGGCTCAGGCCGAAACGCAGCGTATCGACGCCTTCGTACTTCTCGATCGGCCGAATGTGCAGCACGTTGCGGTTGCCTTCGTGGATCAACTGGTAGTCGACCACGTCGAAGTCGCCCGAGCCGTAGATCGCCAGCAGCTCGCGGTGCAGGCGATCCTGGTCCAGCGTGGCGTTGAGCGGCTGCTTGATGCGCGCGGAAATGGTATCCGGGTTGACCTTGCCGGTTGCGGCGATACGGATCTCGTCGACGCGGCTCGCCGGCTCGCGCTTGGTCTGGCGCTTGGCGAGCTCGGCCTCGAAGCTCGCCGCATCGATGGCAAGCGGCGCCAGGCGTTCGTGCCAGCTGGCCGCGGCCGCCTCGCCCTTGGGGATGATGTCGGCCACGCGCTCGAACTCGGTCGAGCCGATGTCGCCGAGCTCGGGCTTGATCAGGATGTCGTCGGGGGCCAGGAGCCTGAGCTGCTCCTCGACGTTGCGGTTGATGCCGATGTCGATCATCTGCTGCATCACGCCGAAGATCGATTCGAGGTCCTTGCGCTTCAGTGGCGGGCTGCCGACGTTGACGACGATGACCACGTCCGGGTGGCACATCTGGCGGACCTCGGCGATCGGCAGGTTGCGCGCGAGGCCGCCATCGACGAGCAGCTTGCCGCCGGCCTGCACCGGCTCGAACGCCCCCGGCACCGACATGCTGGCGCGCATCGCCGTGGCCAGGTCGCCACGGTCGAAGGCGTAGAGATTGCCGGTCTCAAGATCGGTCGCCATCGCACGGAACGGGATCGGCAGGCTGTCGAAGCTCTCCGGCCCGGTGCTCATCGTCAGCTCACGGATGAACAGCTCGATCTTCTGCGCGCGCACCGCGCCGCGCGGCAGCCCGATTTCGCCATCCTTCACGCCGAGCTGCAGCAAGGCGTAGTTGCGGTCGTCCTGCTTGATGCGGAAATCTTCGCTCTGGCGCGCCATCCTTGAATCGAACAGGTCCCGCCAGTCGGCGCCGAGCAGGCGCCGCTCGATTTCGTCGATCGGCATGCCGGCCGCGTACATGCCGCCGATCAGCGCACCGGCACTGGTCCCGGCGATGCAGTCGACCGGAACATGCTCGCGCTCGAGTACCTTGATCACGCCCACATGGGCCAGGCCGCGCGCACCGCCGCCCCCCAGCACCAGGCCGACCTTGGGGCGTGCCCAGGCGGCAGGCGCACCGAGCAAGACGAACAGCAGCATGCCTAGCAGCAGGTGGCGTGTCATGAAACTCCCTGGTGTGGGGCGGCGTCTGGTGCGCCGCGCCCGGTGTTCAAGCGGCCGCTCAGGCCTTGGCTTCGAAATCGAGCGACAGCGAATTGACGCAATAGCGCAGGCCCGTCGGCGCCGGGCCATCCGGGAACACATGGCCAAGATGCCCGTCGCAGCTGGCGCAGCGGATCTCGACACGGTGCATGCCGTGGCTGCGGTCGTCGATCTCGCGGATGGCGGCCTTGTTCAGCGACTCGTAAAAGCTCGGCCAGCCCGAGCCCGACTCGTACTTGGCGCCCGACGAGAACAGCTCGGCGCCACAGCCGGCGCAGCGGTAGGTGCCGCTCTCGTGATGGTGGTAATACTTGCCCGAGAACGGCGGCTCGGTGCCGCATTGGCGCAGGATGCGGTACTGCTCGTCGCTGAGCGTTTCACGCCAGTCGGCTTCGCGCTTGTCGGTCATGTCGGTCTCCATGATGCATGGTGGGCCGGCGGGCGGGGACGCCCGTGCCAGCCTCGTTATCGACGAACTATAGCGCAGCTTGCAGCCAGGCTGAACCGCCAGGCGGCTCAGGCCATGATGTTGTAGCCGGCATCCACGAAAAACACGCTACCCGTCATGCGCCGCGCGTAATCGGTGCAGAGGTAGGCCGCGGCCGCGCCGACGTCGTCGATATCGGCGAGATCCTGCTCGGGCGAGCGCTGCACCGCGTCGTACAGCAGCTCGTCGAATTCCTTGAGGCCACCGGCGGCGCGCGTGCGCATCGGCCCTGGCGACAGCGCATGCACGCGGACGCCAGCCGGCCCAAGCTCATAGGCCAGGTAGCGTGCGGCCGACTCGAGCGCGGCCTTGACCGGGCCCATCAGCTGGTAATTGGGCACCACCTTGGTTGCGCCAAGGTAGCTCATCGCCAGCAGGGTGCCGCCATCGCGCATCAGCGGCTCGGCCAGCCGCGCCATGCGGATGAAGGAGTGGCACGACACGTCCATCGCCAGCTTGAAACCATCGGCCGAGCTGTCGGTGAGGCGGCCGTGCAGGTCATCCATCGGCGCGAAGGCGATCGAATGCACGCCGATGTCGAGCCGGCCCCAGCGCTGATCCAGCGCCTCGAACACGCTCTCCATCTGCCCCGGCTGCTGCACGTCGAGCGGCAGCAGCACCTGCGCCTCGAGCTCCTCGGCGAGCGGCTCGACATAGGCGCGCGCCTTGTCGTTCAGATAGGTGACGGCGATTTCGGCGCCGAGCCTGCGCAACGAGCGCGCCACCCCCCAGGCAATCGAGTGCTGGTTGGCAATGCCCACCACGAGGGCCTTCTTGCCCATCAGCAGATCGCTTTCGATTTCAATCATGGCTTCCCTTTCGTCAATCAGTCGATTCTCCATGCGCGCTCTTACAGGGGCGTGAACCTCCGGCTCGACCCGATGCGACCGGGCCCCAGCGATCTGCGCTGGAAACGAGCCCTGGCGCGGCCTCTGGAGCCGCTACAGCAGCGGGCTGCCGGCACGGCGCATGACATCGCGCACGCCGCGTGCAATCACCAGCTCCTCGTTGGTCGGGATCACGCGCACGGCAACGCGGCTCGCCGGCGTCGAGATCAGCTCAGCCTGTGCCGCGTTGGCCCGCGGATCGATGTTGATGCCGAGCCAGGCCGCCAGCTCGCACACGCGGCGGCGGATTTCCACCGAGCGCTCGCCGATGCCGGCAGTGAACACCACGCCGTCGAGCCCCTGCAGGGCGGCCGCGAGCGAGCCCAGCTGGCGCGCCACGCGGTAGCAGAACATGTCGACCGCGAGCCGCGCGCGCGGGTCGTCGCTGGCCAGCAGCTGACGCATGTCGCCCGACAGGCCCGAAATACCAAGCAGGCCAGACTGCTTGTAGATCAGCGTTTCCACCTCCTTCAGGCTCATGCCCTGGCTTTCGAGGTAGAGAATCACGCCGGGGTCGATCGAGCCGCAGCGCGTGGACATGATCAGCCCCTCCACCGCGGTGAAGCCCATGGTGCTGGCGACGCTGCGGCCACGCGCCATCGCGCACATGCTCGCGCCGCTGCCGAGATGCGCCACCACGGTACGTCCGCCCTTGCCGCGCGGGTCGATCTCGGCCAGACGGCCGGCGATGTACTGGTAGGACAGGCCATGGAAACCATAGCGGCGCACGCCGCGCTCGGCGTAATCGAGCGGTAGTGCGAAGAACTGCGCCACCTTGGGGATGGTGCGGTGAAACGCCGTATCGAAGCAGGCCACCTGCGGCAGATCGGGCTGCAAGCCGCGCAGCGCCTCGATCGGCGCCAGGTTGTGCGGCTGGTGCAGGGGCGCGAGCGGGATCAGCGCCCGCAGCGCATCGAGCACCCCGTCATCGATCCGGATCGGCTGGGCGAACTGCGTGCCGCCATGCACCATGCGGTGGCCCACCGCCACCAGCTCACCGTCGAGGCGCGGCTTGATCCAGTCGAGCAGCAACGCCAGCGCATCGGGCTGGCGGGTGTTCGCCGGCAGATCGAGCGTAGTCTCGCCCCCGCCGCCGGCATCGGCCGCCGAGAAGCGCGGCTGCGCCCCGAGACCCTCGATCTGGCCGCGCCAGCCGAGCTGCGGCTCGTGACCGTCAACCACGGTGAACAGCGAGAACTTCAGGCTCGACGAGCCCGCATTGAGAACCAGCAGGCTCGCCATCTCACTTGCTCCGGCGCGCGTGCGCAACGAGCGCCATCACGGCGGCCGAGGCCAGGCGCGAGCGCACATTGTCTGCGCGGCTCGTCAGCACGATCGGCACGCGCGCGCCGAGCACGATGCCAGCGCTGTCCGCCCCGGCGAAGTAGGACATGTTCTTCGCCAGCATGTTGCCGGCCTCGAGATCGGGCGCCACGAGGATATCGGCCTGCCCCGCCACCGGCGAGACGATGTGCTTGGTGCGCGCGGCATCGGGGCTGATCGCGTTGTCGAAGGCCAGCGGGCCGTCCAGCACGCCGCCGGTGATCTGGCCGCGATCGGCCATCTTGCACAGGAGCGCCGCATCCATCGTCGACGGGATCTTGATGTTGACCACCTCGGTGGCCGACAGGATCGCCACCTTGGGCTCGGGCACGCCGAGCACATGGGCCAGGTGGATCGCGTTCTGCACGATGTCGATCTTGTCTTCGAGCGTCGGCGCGATATTGATCGCCGCATCGGTCACCAGCAGCGGGCGCGAATAGGCCGGCACATCGAGCACGAACACATGGCTGATGCGGCGATTGGTGCGCAGGCCGGTGGCCGACGGCACGACCGCCGCCATCAACTCGTCGGTATGCAGCGAGCCCTTCATCAGCGATTCGACCTTGCCCTCGCGTGCGAGATCAACGGATTTCTGCGCCGCCGCATGGCTGTGCTCGACGTCAACGATCTCGATACCGTCGAGATCGACCCCGGCGGCGGCGGCGGTCGCGGCAATCTTCGCCTGCGGCCCGACCAGCACCGGCACGATCAGCCGCTGGCGCATCGCCTCGAGCGCGCCCAGCAGCGAATCGTGGTCGCACGGGTGGACCACGGCGCAACGCACCGGGTCGCGCGTGGCGCAGGCATCCATCAGTCGTGCGAACGCATCATGGCGGCGCAGGGTGATCTCGGGCAACGCTTCCGGCTCGCTGTATACCTTGCCCTGCGGTGCGCGCAGCCACACGTGGCCAGCCAGCAGCTCGTGGCCATCCTGGTTGCGGCAACCGCAGTCGAACAGCACGATGCCCGTTTCGCCGTCGATCTCGAGGATACGCGCCTCGGTGGTGATCTCGTCGCCGACAGCCACGCTGCCGGTCGAGCACAGGTCATGGCGCACGATGGCACTGCCCGCCCCCGGCAGACGGTTGCACAGCAGCCACGAAATCAGCGCCGCACAGCCGCTGGCCTGGGCCATCAAACGGCCTTCGCCGCCCGGCGCCACCTGCGCGGTCTCGATCTCCCCGCCCATCAGCGAGAACAGCTCGACGTCGCTACGCGTCAGGCAACGTGTCGACGCGGTCTGCATGCCCACGTGCAGTTCGGTCAGTGTATGGTTTTCAATCAGGGTCATCGCTTAACTCCGGTATTCGCTGGTTCTGACAGATTAGAGCATAAATTGATTGCGATTTTTGCACTGCACCGCGCACGACGCCTTGTTCAAGCGCAAAGTCAGGCTGGAAAAGGAGAATGGCGGCTTGTGCCTTGCAGCGAAAACAGGGCAGGCGGCGGACGGAGACGGTCCAAGGCGGGGGCGGACGGGGGGCGCAAGGCTGAGGGATTCAGCCTGCTGGCGCATCTGCGACTCACAGACAGCGACGAATGTGGGTTAGCGAGCGATTTGACACTTTCTTGCGTTTCTTTTGTCACCGCCCAGTAAGCTGTTGATTTACTGGTGAATGCTGGCGCAATCAGTGCCCAAAAGGGTGCAAAGAAACGCAAATGGCTTCATCGGGTGCCAATTGTTGCGCTAAATACGGGATATAACTCGTTGATTCTACTGATGCTGGTTTTTGTACCAGTACCAAAGCACGTCCCCCCAACCTGTCAGCACACCTGCGGCACATCGGCAGAAAGGCTGAGGTGTTCTGCCTGCCGACGCGCCTGCGGCGCACCGGCAGATAAGAACTGGCTGGCCACTAAGCCCGCTTGAGGGCTTAGTGGCTCAGCCGTTCTAAAAAAAACCCGGCCTTTGGGGGGCCGGGAATGAATCGAAGGGTCGAAGAAGTATCCGGTGACGGCTGCCGGCAATTCGACAGGGTATCTCCGAATATTTTCGGGGAGACGCCCCGAAATCTTGGCAAGAGCCGCGAGGCCCTTGCCAGGGTGTTACTTAGAGAATGAAGGAATCCTCTTCCAGATCCATCAGGCTCTTCGTGCCGGCGCGCAGGCGAACCAGCAGCGTTGCGGTTTCGGGCATCAGGCGAGCGTAGTAGAAGCGCGCGGTGTGAACCTTGGCCTGATAGAACTGCTTGTCACCGGTTTCCATCTTGGCGTAGGCAACCTTGGCCATTTGCGCCCAGAAGAAGCCGAAGGTCAGGTGGCCGATCAGGCGCAGGAAGTCGACGGCGTTGGCGCCGGCTTCGTCCTTGTTCATCATCGCCTGCATGCCGACGTGCATGGTCACGTCGCCGACATCCTTCATCAGCTTGGCCAGTGGCTCGGTGAATTCCTTCAGTTGCGCGTCGGCGCTGTTGGCCTCGACGAACTTGTGGATGATCTTGGTGAACTTGCGCAGCTTCTGGCCTTGATCCAGCAGCACCTTGCGGCCGATCAGGTCGAGTGCCTGAATCGTGTTGGTGCCTTCGTAGATCTGGGCGATACGTGCGTCACGGACGAACTGCTCCATGCCCCACTCGCGAATGAAGCCGTGGCCACCATAAACCTGCATGCTTTCGTTGGCGATGGTGAAGCCGTTGTCGGTCATGAAGGCCTTGGCAACCGGCGTCAGCAGCGCAACCAGATCAGCGGCGTCCTGAACGGTCTGGGCGTCGGTCGACTTGGCTTCGATGTCGAGGTTCAGTGCGAGCCAGGTCGACAGCACGCGGCCAGCTTCGGTGTATGCCTTGCCGGTCAGCAGCATGCGGCGGACATCGGGGTGCACGATGATCGGGTCGGCCGGCAGTTCCGGGCGCTTGGTGCCGGTCAGCGAGCGCATCTGTACGCGTTCCTTGGCGTAGGTGACGGCGTTCTGGAACGCGACTTCACCGATGCCGAGGCCTTGAACACCCACGCCGAGGCGCGCTGCGTTCATCATGGTGAACATGCAGGCCATGCCCTTGTTCACTTCACCGATCAGCCAGCCCTTGGCGCCGTCGAGGTTGATCACGCAGGTCGAGTTGGCCTTGATGCCCATCTTGTGTTCGATCGAGCCGGCGCCAACAGTGTTGCGCTCGCCCGGGTTGCCGTTGGCATCGGGTACGAACTTCGGCACCAGGAACAGCGAGATGCCCTTGACGTCCTTGGGCGAATCCGGCAGACGAGCCAGCACCAGGTGCAGGATGTTGTCGGACATGTCGTGTTCGCCGGCCGAGATGAAGATCTTGGTGCCGGTAATGTTGTAGCTGCCGTCGCCGTTCGGCTCGGCGCGGGTCTTCAGGAGACCCAGATCGGTACCGCAGTGCGGCTCGGTCAGGCACATGGTGCCGGTCCAGGTGCCGTCAACCAGCTTGGGCAGGTAGAGATCCTTCATCCACTGCTCGCCGTGAGCGTGGATCGCGTTATAGGCGCCGTGGCTCAGGCCAGGGTACATCGCCCATGCCATGTTGGCAGCGCTGAACATTTCGCTGGCGAGGAAACCCAGCGTGTGCGGCATGCCTTGGCCGCCGTAGGTCGGGTCACAATCGACACCGGTGAAGCCGAGTTCGCAGAACTGCTTGTACGCGTCCTTGAAGCCGGCCGGCGTGGTGACGACGCCGTTTTCGAAATGACAGCCTTCTTCGTCGGCAGCACGGTTCAGCGGGGCGATTTCGTTTTCAGCAAACGCAGCTGCCGCTTCGAGATACTGATTCAAGACGTCGGCGGTCGCTTCCTCGTAACCCGGCAGGGTCGACAAGGTTTTTTCGACTTCCAACAACTCGTGCATTACAAATTGCATGTCGCGCAGCGGCGCCTTGTATGTAGCCATCTCAAACTCTCCGATTAGATTTCCGTGCAATGCCTTGAGGCATATTTGCAGACAGTCGGTAATAACCCTTGGCCACCGCTGCCAGAGTGAAAAAACGAGCCCTTGGGGCTGGTCTAACATTCGGCCGGGGTGTTGGGTGAGTACACTACGCTCCTCTGGAATTTTCTGCAAGAAATTTTCAAACGGTCGTTTGATCGACATCAAACAAAACGTACTTTATCATTAATAATCATTAAGTTAATCAAACAAAAAAATATGCCTTGCATTGCAAAATTGGTGCGGAGCAACAAATCATAATCCCGGACAATTTTGATGCGTTGCAGCATAATATGCGGCCGAACCCCATACATTTCCGCCTGGCATAAGCTCTCTTGGTTAGAATGCGCGCATGACTGCGATTACCGATTATCCGCACGGCGTCAGCGCCATCGACGTGGAGTTCCAGCGTAGCGGCCTGGCAGCGTCCCACCTGATCGTCGACGGCGATGAAGCGGCGCTGGTGGACTGCGGCACCAACTATTCGGTGCCCCGGCTGATGGCGGCCCTCGCCAGCCGGGCCGTGGCGCCCGAGCAGGTGCGCTACCTGATCCTCACCCACGTCCACCTCGACCACGCCGGCGGCGCGGGCCTCTTGATCCAGCAATTGCCCAATGCCACGCTGCTGCTGCATCCGCGCGGCGCACGCCACATGATCGACCCGCGCGTGCTGTACAAGAGCGCGACCCAGGTATACGGCGAGGCCGAAATGGCGCGCACCTACGGCCAGCTGACGCCGGTGCCGGCGGCACGCGTGAGGGAGGTGCACGATGGCGACCAGGTCACGCTCGGCAGCCGCACGCTGAGCTTCATGGATACCCCGGGCCATGCCAAGCACCACGTCTGCATTCACGACAGCGGCAGCAACGGCGTCTTTAGCGGCGACACCTTCGGGCTGTCCTACCGCGCGCTCGATTGCGGCGGCCGGCCCTTCGTGCTGCCGACCACGACGCCGCCCCAGTTCGACCCCGAGGCGGCCCATGCCTCGATCGAACGCATTGCCGCGCTGGCGCCGGAGGCCGTCTACCTGACCCATTACGGCCGGGTAGCCGAGGTGCCGCGGCTGGAGGCCGACCTGCACGCCGGGCTCGATGCCTTCGTGGAGATCGCCCTGCGTCTGCAGGATGCCGGTGCGGCGCGCCACCGGCTGATCTGCGAGCAGTTGTTCGGCTGGCTGTGGCACCGGCTGCAGGCGCAGGGTTTCGCGGGCAGCGAGGCGCAGGCGCGCGACTGGCTGACCATGGACATCGAGCTCAATGCGCAGGGGCTGGAATTCTGGCTCGACAGCCTGCCCGCCTGACGCAAAAAAGCCCGGTTCAACCGGGCTTTTTCATGTCAATGCGGCTGGATCAGGCGATGCTCAGCGTCGCCAGCGGGCGATCCATCAGCGTCAGCGACAGGCGGTCGCCGCTGTTGAGTTTGCCCACGCCCTCGGGCGTACCGGTGTAGATCAGGTCTCCCGGCTGCAGCGTGAACATCGTCGACAGGTAGTGGATCAGGTAAGGCACGCTGAACAGCATCAGCGCCGTGTCGCCAGCCTGCCGCGGCTCACCGTTCAGGCTCATGCCGAAGCGCACGTGGTCGATGTCGGCCATGGTATCGGGCGCGACGAATTCCGAGATGCAGGCCGCGCCGTCGAAGCCCTTGCACAGGGTCCACGGCAGGCCCTTCTGTTTGGCCACCGCCTGGATGTCGCGCGCAGTCAGGTCGAGGCCCAGGCCATAGCCGGCGACATGCTCGAGCGCCGCCTGCTCGGGAATATTCTTGCCACCCTTGCCGATCAGCAGCACCAGCTCGGTCTCATAGTGCACATCGTTCGAGAACGCGGGCAGCGTCAACGGCTGGTCCATCGCATGCAGCGCCGAGGTCGGCTTGATGAAGACCAGTGGTGCCGGCTCGACCTGGTTGCCGAGCTCGGCCGCGTGCGCGGCGTAATTGCGACCGATGCAGAAGATGTTGGAAACCGGCACTTCGCGGCGATCGGCTTGCAGGATGACGTGAGGCATGATGAAGGTTTGTTCCGTTCGGGATGAGGTCAGGGTTTGTCGGGCAGCGTGTACTCGATGAACAGGGGCGGGATCAAAGCACTCAGGATAATCCATAGCGGAGCCATGAACGACGGGAGATACCCACCGACCGCCGCCTTGAATCGAATCCAGGTATCCGGCCCCAGGCTCATCAGCGCCAGCATCACCGTCAACTGGGCCAGCATCAGCCCCAGCGCCAGGCAGATGACAATACGGCCAGTCTTGCCAAATCTGGCCTGCAGTTCGGTACGGCAATGGGTGCAGCGATAGCGGCAAGCCGTGGCCTTGAACCAGGCAATGCCCTCGCCCCGCGTCCGTGTCAGATGCCGGCCATACCAGCCCAGGCTCTTGCTACAAGCGGGGCAGACACGCTTCATGATCTGCCCACCCCTCAATGGCGCGTGTCGCTCGCCGGCTGGCTGATCGGTGCGGCGAATACCTGCTCGACATCGACCGGGTCGAAGTCGTAGCGCGTATTGCAGAACTCGCAGTGGATCTCGATGCTGCCCTGCTCCTCGATGAGGCTGCGCACCTCGGCCTCGCCCACCATGCGCAACATATTGCCGACCCGCTCGCGCGAGCACGAGCAGCGGAAGGCGATCGGGTGATCGTCGAACAGGCGCAGGGTTTCTTCGTGAAACAGACGATGGATCACCTCGCGCGGCGGCAGGTCGAGCAGCTCGCCCTGGGTGATGGTGCCCGCGAGATACTTGGCGCGGTCCCAGGCATCGGGGTCGCCCTGGCCGGCGGGCAGCTTCTGCAGCAGCAGGCCCGTCGCTCGCTTGTCGTCGGCGGCCAGCCAGAAGCGCGTGTCGAGCTGCTCGGAGCGCTGCATATAGTTCTCCAGCATCTGGGCAATCGATTCGCCCTCCAGCGCGACGATGCCCTGATACGGCGCCTGGCCGTTCTGCTGGTCGAGCGTGATGACAAACTTGCCATTGCCCAGCAGCTCGGACAGCGGCATCGGCCTGACCTCGCCCTCCCACTTCGCCGTCGCGCGCATGGTCAGGTCGGCATTGCATTCGACCACCATCAGGCGCAAGGCGCCGGTGCCGTGCAGCTGCATGATCAGCGCACCATTGAATTTCAGCGTGGCCGACAGCAGCGCAGCCGAGGCCATCAGCTCGCCGAGCAGCGAGCGCAGTACCGGCGGGTAGTCGTGGCGCGCCAGCACCTCGCGCCAGGTCTGGTCGAGCGTGACCAGCTCGCCACGCACGGGCGCGCCGTCAAACAGGAAACGGGACAGGGAATCTTTCATTGCAACCTCGACATGCCCGGCAAGCGGGCGAAACGCATCAAGTGGGGGTGGTGGCAACCGAATACAAGGTCATCGGCAGCGAGGAGTTGATATCGAACTGGCAGCCCGCCTCGACCCCGACGCGCGCGATCTCCTCGGCGGACAGGGCCGAGTCGTACACCGCGTGCATGGCACCGGTCGCGTATTCGCGGCCGGTGCCGATGGCCCAGAAACGCTCGAACTGGTATACCTCGCGCATCGAATAGACGCCGAAGATGCCCTTCGGATTGGCGATCAGCGCCGTCAGCTGGCTCGATTCGTAAGGGTCGTCCTCTTCCTCGTCGGGCTTGAGGAAGAACTCTTCCTTCAATACCGGATGCAGCTTGCGGAACGTCTCGAAGATCGCGGCACGGCTCGACAGGTCGAGCTTCTTCTGCTTGCGCAGCGCGCTCTGCAGCACCAGGTCGTGCGCGGCGCTGCCGGAAATGCCGAGATAGTTGTCGCCGAGCTGGAAAATCTTGTTGTAGGCCGCGTCGAACTGGGCCGGTAGGCGGGTGTCGCCGAAGGTGGACTGGCTGTCGCCGGCAATGGCGACCATGCCCTGCTTTTGTACGACAACGAGGGTGGTCATGATCTGCTCACCGCAAAACTCGGCATTTTACCCGATTCGCCCCTACCGCGCCGCAGCGGCGCCCCGCTGTGGACGCCCGGCTCAGCCATGATCAGCCGGGCGGTCGCTGTGGCCCAGGCTGCGCTCGGGCGCCACCGCGTCGCGCACCAGCTGCTTGAGCTGCTTGATATCGGGAAAGCCGTCGCGCGCCTTGCGGTCCCAGATCTCGCGCCCATCGATGGCGATGTGGAAGATGCCGCCGGTGCCCGGGTGCAGCGATACCGCGCCCAGTTCATCCTCGAAGGTCGTCAGCAGCTCCTGCGCCATCCAGGCGGCCCGCAGCAGCCAGCGGCATTGCGTGCAGTATTCGATCGATACGGTGGGTTTCATGGGTTTCAAGCGTTAGCCTCTCTCTGGTTCATCTGGCTGAAAATGTTGCAGCAGTTCCGCTGCGTCGGCCCGCCCGTCAAGCTCGACCTCCAGCGTCGGCAGGTGCTCGCGCAGCGCCCGCGCGAGCCACGGCCGGCAGCGGCCGCACTGCAGGCCGGCGCCCGTCAGCAGCATGACGCAATCGACATCGCCAGCGCAGTCGCCCACCAGCGCCAGCAGGGACTGGAAACTGACGCGGCGGCAGGCGCAACGGTCGATGCAGAGCTTCATGGCGATGCGCGCCGGCCCAGCAGGCGCTGCCACACACGGCGCCACCAGGGCTGTGGGGGCGGCGGCGCCACGGCCGCCCGGTCGCGCGCCAGGCTTTGCCGGGTGGCGGCGTGGATCTCGCGCATCGTCAACCCGCCGGGACCCTTGAGCTTGTCCGGATCGTGCTCGTCGGGTGGATTCTTCAGCGTGCTCATGACCGTATTTTAGAACCTCTTCAGCCGTCGTCGCGAGTGCCGCGCGGGGCCTCGTTCCGCCTGCGGCCGGCGCAGAATTTGCTATAACGGGGCAACACCTAGCGGGAGTAGCATCATGGTCGATCTGCGCGTGCTCGATGTCCTGATCGGGCTGAGCCTCGTCTACTTGCTGCTGAGCTCGGTGTGCTCGGCCGTGATGGAGGCCTGGAACAATCTGCGCAATCGCCGCGGCTACTATCTGGAGCGCCATCTGGTGCGCCTGTTCGGCGACAGGGCGAAGGACGAGATCATCAACGGCGACGACCTACAGAGCCTGTGGACGCGCCCGGTGCGATCGTGGTGGCACAAGAGCGATTTCCCCTCCTACATCCCCACCAATATGCTGTCGGCGCGGCTGATCGCCTGGTTCCGCCATGCCGGGCCGGAGCGCATGCCGCCGCCACCCAACGCCGACGGCAAGATACCACCGGGGCAGGCCAACCTGGCGCAGCTGATGCTCAGGCACAGCGGCGACGACACGGCGCTCGCGGTCGAGATCGGCAAGTGGTTCAACCAGACCATGGAGCGCATGACCGGCGAATTCGCGCGCGAGACCAAGCACCGCATGTTGCTGCTGGCCGTGCTGATCGCGGTGGCAGCCAATGCCGACTCGATCCGTCTGTTCGGCGACCTCTACACCGACCCGATGCTGCGCGATGCGATCGTCAAGCAGGCCGAAGCGAAGATTGCCAACCCGCCGGCCACGCCAGCCAACAAGCCCAGCGACGGCAACCCGGCTGACGCCCAGCAGGCCCCCCCGGCGGCAACGGCGCAAGCACCCGACGCCAAAGCCGCCGCCCCCAACACGGCTACAGAAAGCAGCGCACCAGCGGCCAGCACCACCGACAGCAGCCAACCCCAGCAACCGCCAGCACCGGCAGGCAACTCTCTCGAACAGCTGAAGAAGGACATCGGCTCGCTGCCCGTGCTCGGCTGGACCAAAACCCAGGCGACCGATACCGCCGCGCAGGTCGAGCAGCGCCGCTGGGGCGCCATGCTGCAGATGCTGCTGGGCTACCTGATCACCGCCTTCGCGCTGCTGTTCGGCGCCGATTTCTGGTTCAACACCCTGCAGAAACTGCTCAAGGTGCGCACCTCGCTACGCTCCAAGGACGAACCCGATGCAGCTGCCACGACTGACCAGACTGCAGCACAAGCCGGCAGCCCGGCAGCGGCGGTGGCCGCCACGCCGGCCTGCACGGTAGCCCAGCCGCTGCTGACAGACGCCTATTGCTACGCCCATGTGTCGTCCTATGCCTATCGCGCCCTGGCGGCGGATGTCGGCCAGACATTAGCGCTTGGCAGCCGGCGCTATGTCATCGACCAGTATTTCAGCCGGCGCGGCACCCAGGCCGTGCTGCTGACCCCCAGCGACGACGCCAGCACCGCCGTGCTGGCGTTTCGCGGCACCGAGCTCAAGGAGTGGATGGACGTGCGCGCCGACATCGACTTCCCCCATGTGCACTGGGCGCAGGCAGGCTTCGACCACATGCCGGTACAACAGACCGTGCACAAGGGCTTCGCCGACGCGCTGCGGCTGGTGCTCGACGAGCAGTTGATCAACAGCCTGCGCGACAAGCGCCTCATCATCACCGGCCACAGCCTGGGCGGCGCGCTGGCCGCCCTGTGCGCCATGGTGCTCAAGCAGCGCGGGCTGTGCCTGACGGCGGTGTACACCTATGGCCAGCCGCGCGTCGGCGACCTGGTGTTCTCGCAGGACTACGATGTCGGCCTGCATGGCATCACCTATCGCATCGTCAACCACCGCGACCTGGTGCCGCGCGTGCCGACCCGCACCATGCAATACCGCCACGCCGGCCAGTGCCTGTATCTCGACACCGACGGCATCGCCCATCTGGAGCCCGGCCTGTGGCAGATCCTGCTCGATGTCGTGCCTTTCGACGGCAACCATTGGCAAGATGGCCTCAAGCAAGCCTTGGGCGACCATTCGATCAGCGAATACCAGCGCCTGCTGCAAGCCAACCTGGGCTGAGCCCGGCCAGGGGCGTGGCTTGCAGCCTGCCCGTGGCTATTGGCTCAGCGCCCTTTCCAGGCAAGGGCCGGCCAACGCCGGGCAGCCCTGGGACGGGGACGGATCGCCGCAAGCCAGGGCAGGATGAGCGGCGTACCGCGCAACGCCCCACCGAGCGGCAACAAGCCCCGAGCGCAAAAGGCGCGCACGCCCGGCACCGGCGTGTACATTGTCGCCGACAGCGGTCTCTCTGCGGCAAAGGTACGCAGGCAAAGCACCGACAAACGTCGAGAACTCACATAGGCAGAAGCCAGGCCGGCCATGGTCAGCCCCAAACCGGCGGTCGGTGCGGCAACGGTCTGCTTTATGCTCCACGGAATCGGCACGGCGAACCGGCACACCTCCCCGCATGCTGACAGCAGACAGCCCGAGTCGGGCAGCAGGCCGTGCCCCGGCTTTGCTCGCACCGGGCTGACGGACTATTCGGGGGTGCGGTTCCAGGTCAGGCGGCTCAGCTTGTCGGATGCGTAGCAGAATTCCGCCCGTGCCGCACGGCTGCCGCTGGCGTAGGTGCTGCAGCGGCCGGTCGACGAGCTCGGCCTGCCGAGCTTGCCCTCGACCAGTTTGCGGGTCGAGCCGATCTTCAGCTTGTACGGCAGGGGCCAGGCCGGCGCGGAAATGGTCAGGGTCTGGATGAAATACGCGCTGGGGCGGTTTCCCGGCGCGACCACCTGCAACTCCATGCCCGGCAAGGACAAGCGCTTGTGCACGCGCCCCTCGTCATCGGCTTCGCCGTCGTCCAGCAGTTGCACCGCGAACGCATCCTTCCCGCACGACCCGATCGCCAGGTCGCAACGGCGCAGCGCATAGGCCGGCCCAGTCAGCACGAACTGCTCGGCCGGCGCGGAAATCGCGGCGCTCGCGCTGGACGGAACGGCGGTAATGGCCAGCGCTAGCAGGCCTAAGGTGCGGGATATGGCGCGCATGTGGGGGTCGATCGGTAGTCAGCGGGCATCGGCTGCCGCAAGGCTCGACATGATAGGGCAATTGGCCCCGCAGTGGCGACATCGGCGTGCCCCGCCGGCCATTCGCCGGGTGCCGCTGTCTGGCCCGCGTGGTACCCCCACGGCAGCGCTCGCCACGCCAGCCGGGCGGCGGCGCCGGGCTCAGTCGATCAGCATGAAATGGCCTGGACGGGCCGGTTGATCTCCCGCATTCCGATCAATCCTGTTTCCGCCATGCCGGCAGCGCGCGGGCAGGCATTGTCGGCCGCTGGTCAGCCACGTCTCGGCATACAAAAGCAACGTTGCCGGCTCGCGACGGACAGTACGCCAGTCCATCCATACGATTGCCAGACAATACGACAGCCTTTTGATTTTATTAGATTTTTTTACAAATCTATATTGCATAAAGCAATAAATAGAGCTAAAACTCCATGCGTGAATGCCGCCGCTTGCCACGCTCAAGCGCGGGAGCCGATCGCCTGAAATTTCATCCCTTTGTCCTGCCTTGCCGTGCCTCGGCACGATGCCCGGCAAGGCAGACGGGGCGGGGTTCACACGATGCAGGTAGCCCCATGCAAGTGCTGGAGTGGCCAGCAAACGGCTTCCAAAAATGACCAACAGGTAAATCCATAAGGGAGACACATCATGAGCACCATTGCGACGCTGACCAACCTGCTGCACGAAGAATTCGGCACCGACCCCGCCACGGTCCACCCCAATCAGTCGATGGAATCGCTCGGGCTCGATTCGCTGAGCATCGCGGAATTCGTGTTCCGCATCGAAGAAGTGCTGGGCATCAACTTCCCCGACAGCAATGTCAGGATCGATACCCTGCAGGATGTCGTCGATGTCGTCGACGGCCTGCTGCGCAAGCAGGCCCGGGTCTAAGGCCATGGCCCGCCCACTGCGTCGGGTCGTCATCACCGGCATCGGCCTGGTCACCCCGGTCGGCGACACCCCGGCCGGGTTCTTCGAGAACCTGATCACCGGGCGATCCGGCGTGCGCCGGCTCGAATCCGGCTTTGCCGACGCGCTGGAGACCCCGCTGGCGGCCACCGTCGACTTCGACCCGGCCCCCTACTTCACCCGCATGCAGCTGGCCGGCGTCGATCGCGCATCACAGTTCGCCGTAGCCTGCGCGATCAAGGCCATGGCCGATGCCGGGCTCGATACCGAGGGCACCGAGCGGCAGCGCTTCGGCGTGTCGATCGGTACCGGCATGGGCGGCGCCAATGCACTGGAGAGTGCCTATACCACGCTACTGAAAGAGGGCCAGAGCCGCCTGCCACCGCTCACCCTGGTCGCCAGCATCCACAATGCCCCGGCGGCGCAGATCTCGCTGCGGCTCGGCCTCAGGGGGCCGTCCTACACCTATTCGGTCGCCTGCGCCTCGGCCGCCATCGCGATCGGCGAGGCGATGCGCAGCATCCGCCACGGCTATGCCGACATGATGCTGGCCGGCGGCACCGATGCGCTGCTGACCTATGGCGTGTTCAAGACCTGGGAAGCGATGCACACTCTCGCCACGCCGACCGAAGACGGGCCGGCCACCGCCTGCCGGCCGTTCTCCGCCGACCGCAGCGGCCTGGTGCTGGGCGAAGGCTCGGCGATGTTCCTGCTCGAAACGCTGGAATCCGCCCGGGCCCGCGGCGCGCGCATCTACGGTGAGCTGTCGGGTTTCGGCTCGGCCAGCGATGCGAGCAATATGGTCAAGCCCGATGCCGACGGCCAGTATGCCGCGATGCGCGGCGCGCTCGACGATGCCGGCCTGCAGCCTGAGGACATCGGCTACATCAACGCCCACGGCACCGCGACCCGGGTCGGCGATGTCACCGAGACCAAGGCCATCAAGCGCGTGTTCGGCGACAGCGCCATCCGGCTGCCGGTGAGCTCCACCAAGGCGCTGCACGGCCACCTGATGGGCGCGACCGGCGCCATCGAGATGGCCGCCGCCGTGCTCGCACTCAAGTACCGCACCGCACCGCCGACCTGCCACCTGCACGCGCCGGACCCGGAATGCGATCTCGACTATGTCGCCGAGGGGCCCCGGCCGCTGCCGATGCTGGCGCATGTGATGTCGAACTCGTTTGCATTCGGCGGCAGCAATGCGGTGTTGATCGCCAGCCGGGTCAACTGACACGGCGCATCGCCGGCATCGAAAAAACAGACGGGCGGCCCAGCGGGCCGCCCGATGGCAATCGCCGTCAACACCGCGCAAGCACGGCCCTGCCGGCAAGCAATGCGCCCGCCTGTCTGTTTGCCGCAATCCCCGCCGATTGCCGTCGGAAAACAGGCGAGCGACACGCGCCTTACAACGCGCGCGCGATGATTTCCTTCATGATCTCGTTCGCACCGCCGTAGATGCGCTGCACCCGGGCATCGGCGTACATGCGCGCGATCGGGTACTCGTTCATGTAGCCGTAGCCGCCGAACAGCTGCAGGCATTCGTCGATCACCTGGCATTGCAGATCAGTCAGCCAGTACTTGGCCATCGAGGCGCCAACCGCATCCATACGGCCTTCCAGCATGTCGACGATGCAGCGGTCGACATAGGTACGCGCCACCACGGCCTGCGTCTTGCACTCGGCCAGCTTGAAACGGGTGTTCTGCAGCTCGATCAGGGCCTTGCCGAAAGCCTTGCGCTCGCGGGTGTAATCGACCGTCAGCTGCACCGCATGTTCGATCGATGCCACGGCACTGACGCCGACGATCAGGCGCTCGTAAGGCAGCTCGGTCATCAACTGATAGAAGCCCTGCCCGTCGACCCCGCCGAGCACATTGTCGGCCGGCACGCGCACGTCGTCGAAATACAGCTCGCAGGTGTCCTGCCCCTTCTGGCCGATCTTGTCGAGAATACGGCCGACGCGGAAGCCGGGGCAGTTCTTGGTCTCGACCAGCATCAGCGAGGTGCCCTTCGCCCCGGCGGCCGGATCGGTCTTCGCCACGACGAGAATCAGGTCGGCCAGGTAGCCGTTCGAGATGAAGGTCTTCGAGCCGTTGATCACATAGTGCTCACCCTGCCGCTCGGCGCGCGTGCGCACGCCCTGCAGGTCGGAGCCGGCGCCGGGCTCGGTCATCGCGATGGCCGCCACCATGTCGCCGCTGGCGAGCCGCGGCAGGTATTTGCGCTTCTGCGCCTCGGTGCCCTGGTTGAGCAGGTAGTGGGCGACGATCGCATGCACATGAATGCCAAACGAGCTGTTGCCGGCAAAGCTCAGCTCCTCGAACACCACGCACTGATGCGCGAAGCTGCCACCCGAGCCGCCGTATTCGTCGGGAATATCCGCCAGCAACAGCCCGAGCTCGCCCGCCTTGCGCCACAGGCCACGGTCGACATGCTGCTGCTTGGCCCACTGCTCTTCGAACGGTGTGATCTCGTTTTGAACAAAACGGCGGACGGTATCGCGGAAGCTTTCCAGCTCCGAATCCATCCAGGGTGACGTGTAATTCATCATGCTCCTCCATGGTCTTGATGCAGTTAGCGATGCCGCCCAGGCAGGCATCGACAGGCCGCGACAGCATGAAGGCCGCCCCCACCCCTGACAATGACGAGGACGCTCGTTGCGAGTGACCGGAATGGACTGGGGCGAGGCTCGGCAATCCAGCGCCGCAGCAACTATGCTGGGGACTGCACAGGCAAGGCGCTGTGCAGCAAACCCGCTTGAACCTAGATGACCGGCCAAGCCGCCCCACCACGCCAACCCCACCGTTGAAGGCCCCGCATGTGCCACGTGCTGTCCGTCATCCTTGTCCTATTGGCGCTCGCCAGCCCCTGTGCCGCCGTGCAGATGCCGGATGGCAAGTATCTCGACGGCAAGGGCTCGAAAGTTGCCGTCATCCTGGCCCACGGCCAGGGCATGAGCGCGGACTCCCAGGTCGTCAGTCCGCTGCGCAAGGCCATCAACAAGGCGCTTGGCTTCCATACCCTGTCCCTGCAGATGCCCACGCTGCCGGGCCGCATCTCGCTCGAACTCTCGCTCAAGTACATCGACACCTTCCCCGATGCCTATGCCCGCATCCAGGCCGGCATCGACTTTCTCAAGCAGGAAAAGGGCGTCGAGCGCATCTACCTGATGGGCTACAGCATGGGCGGCCGCATGACGACGGCCTTTCTGGCCAACAACCCCGCACCCGATGTCGTCGGCTATATCGGCGTCGGGCTGATGGGCGGCGGGCCGCCACCGCTGAACAGCAATATGAACCTGCCACGCATCAAGCTGCCGGTCATCGACGTCTACGCCGAAAACGACAAGGACGCCCAATTCGCGGCAAACCGCCGATGGCTCGTTTCCGAACGCTACGTCCAGGTGCCCATCGCGGGTGCCAGGCATGACTACAAGGGGCATGAGGACGAGGTCGTGCGCGCGGTGCTCGACTGGCTCAGACAGCGGGAGCAGCCGTGAGCCCGCGAGTAGCGCATCCGGCGGATATTGATGGCCACAGGGTCGGCCGACGGTCAGGTCAAGCCAGGTCAGACCAGGGCAAGCCCATTACGCCGATTCGCGAGAGAACAAACAGCAAGGCAGGCTGGAACTCAAGCACCGGCGCGGCCCGCAGCCGCGCCGGATGCCGCGTCAGCGCTTGAGCTTGGCGAAGGCCGCGGCCATGGCCGAGTTGCCTTGCGGCGCCGCATCGCGATTGACGCGGCTGACTGCCTGACGCTCCCGGTTTGACGCCGACGCACGGCCGATGTCGCCGCTGCCGTGTTCGCGCGCCTTGTCGGCGAGGCGCATGGTCAGCGCGATGCGTTTGCGCTTGGCGTCGACCTCCAGCACCTTCACCTTGACCACGTCGCCGGCCTTGACCACTTCGCGCGGGTCCTTGACGAACTTGTCGGACAGCGCGGAGATGTGCACGAGGCCGTCCTGATGCACGCCGATGTCGACGAAGGCGCCAAAATTTGTGACGTTGGTGACCACGCCTTCGAGAATCATGTCCAGCTTGAGGTCATTGATGTCCTCGACACCTTCCTTGAACTCGGCGGTCTTGAACTCTGGGCGCGGGTCGCGGCCGGGTTTGTCGAGTTCGGCGAGGATGTCCCTGACCGTCGGCAGGCCGAATTTCTCGTCGGTGAATTCGGCCGGGTTGAGCTTCTTCAGGAAGCCGCTGTCGCCGATCACGCTGTCGATCTGGCGGCCGCACTTGGCGATGATGCGCTCGACCACCGGGTAGGCTTCCGGGTGAACGCTGGAGCGGTCGAGCGGGTTGTCGCCGTGCATGATGCGCAGGAAGCCGGCAGCCTGTTCGAAGGTCTTGTCGCCCAGGCGCGGGACTTTCTTCAGGTCGTCGCGAGTCTTGAACGCGCCGTTGGCGTCGCGGTAGGCAACGATGCTGGAAGCCAGGCTGGTGGTGAGGCCGGAAACCCGCGTCAGCAGCGGCACCGAGGCCATATTGACGTCGACGCCGACGGCGTTCACACAGTCTTCGACCACGGCACCGAGCGTGCGCGCCATGTCGGTCTGGTTGACGTCGTGCTGGTACTGGCCGACGCCGATGGCCTTGGGCTCGATCTTCACCAGCTCGGCCAGCGGGTCTTGCAGGCGGCGGGCGATCGAGACGGCGCCGCGCAGGCTGACGTCGAGCTCGGGGAATTCGCGCGCGGCGAGTTCAGAGGCCGAATAGACCGAGGCGCCGGCTTCCGACACCACCAGCTTTTGCAGCTTCAGCTCCGGGTGGCGCTTGAACAGATCCAGCACCAGCTTGTCCGTCTCGCGGCTGGCGGTGCCGTTGCCGATGCTGATCAGCTCGGCCTTGTGCTTCGCTGCCAGCGCGGCGATCACGGCGATTGACTGGTCCCAGTCGTTGCGCGGCACGTGCGGGTAGATCGTGGCGGTGTCGACCAGCTTGCCGGTCTTGTCGACCACGGCGACCTTGACGCCGGTGCGCAGCCCCGGGTCGAGGCCGATCGTCGCCTTCGGGCCGGCCGGCGCGGCCAGCAACAGGTCTTTCAGGTTCATCGCGAACACCTTGATGGCCTCGGTCTCGGCGGCTTCGCGCACCTGGTTCATCAGCTCCAGCTCAAGGTGCAGGAAGATCTTCACGCGCCAGGCCATGCGCACGGTGTCGGCCAGCCAGCGGTCGGCGGCACGGCCCACGTCCTTCACATTGAAACGGCTGGCAACCATCGTTTCGCAGGCGTTCGGCGTGGTCGAGCGCGGTGCGTTCGGGTCTTCGTCAGCGAGCCGCAGCGTGACGGCGAGGATACCCTCGTTGCGGCCACGGAACAGCGCCAAAGCCCGATGGGAAGGGATCGCCCGGATCTGCTCGTTGTACTCGAAATAGTCGGCGAACTTGGCGCCCTCTTCGTTCTTGCCCTCGACCACGGCGGACCAGACCACGCCGTGCTGCCACAGGTGGTCGCGCAGGCGGCCGAGCAGCTCGGCGTCTTCGGCGAACTGTTCCATCAGGATCTGGCGCGCGCCGTCGAGCGCGGCCTTGGTGTCGGCGACGCCCTTGTCGGCGTCGATATACGCTGCAGCCGTGGCTTCCGGATCGAGCGTCGGGTCGGCCAGCAAGCCTTCTGCGAGCGGCGCGAGGCCAGCCTCGCGGGCGATCTGCGCCTTGGTGCGGCGCTTTTGCTTGTACGGCAGGTAGAGGTCTTCGAGGCGCGTCTTGTTGTCGGCCAGCATGATCTCGGCCTGCAGCTCGGGCGTGAGCTTGCCCTGCTCGTCGATCGACTTCAGCACCGCCACGCGGCGGTCTTCGAGCTCGCGCATGTAGCGCAGGCGCTCTTCCAGCGTGCGCAGCTGGGTGTCGTCGAGGCCGCCGGTCACTTCCTTGCGGTAGCGGGCGATGAAGGGGACTGTGGCGCCCTCGTCGAGCAGGGCAATGGCGGCAGCGACTTGCGCCTCGCGCGCGGCGAGCTCGTCGGCGAGGCGTTGGGGAATACTCTTGAGCATGGGCTGAATTCGGTAAGAGCGGAACGGGAAAGCGCGACACTTTGCGCAAGCTGTCGGCAAAAATCAAGCGACGCGAGTCGGCGCGGCAGCACGGCCAGCGGGCGGGCCGATGGCGAGCCGCGGCAGCCATCGCGGCAAAAATTCTTCGGCCCTGCCGGCATGCGATTTTTCACATGCGCGGCCAGCGGCACGGCGTTTAAATCAAGCAACTGCTTGTTGAATTGCCGGACACCTAAAATCAATACATGCGAAATACAAAATATTTATACAGATCAGCGGCCTAGCCTGTAAACAATCTAGAGCTTTTACTCTTTACAAGCTGCCAATCGTCTCCTAGTGTGAGATCACGGTCGCGCTCATGACGGCCGTTCAACAAGATAGAGGAGAATCACCATGAAACGCATGTTGTCGCTGGCAGCCATCGGGCTGGCCGGCGCGCTGACGCTTGCTCAGCCCGCCGCCGCCACCGGTTATACGCAAACCCGATACCCGATCGTGCTGGTCCATGGCCTGTTCGGTTGGGATAACCTACTCGGCATCGATTACTGGTATGGCATCCCTTCGGCGCTCACCAGCGACGGGGCCCGCGTCTACGTCGCACAGGTGTCGGCCGCCAACAGCTCGGAGGTGCGCGGCGAGCAGTTGCTGGCCGAGGTGAAGCAGATTCTTGCCATCACCGGCGCCAAGAAAGTCAACCTGATCGGCCACAGCCACGGCGGGCCGACCATCCGCTACGTCGCGTCGGTGCGCCCCGATCTGGTCGCCTCGGCCACCAGCGTAGGCGGCGTCAACAAGGGCTCGGCCGTGGCCGATGCGATCCGCGGCACACTGCCGGCGGGCTCGCTGTCGGAAAGCGTGGTCGCCAGCATCGTCAACGCCTTTGCCTCGCTGATGGGCTTGCTGTCGAGCGATGGCGGTGCGCCGCAGAACTCGGTCGCGGCGCTCAATTCGCTCACCACGGCGGGCTCGCTGGCCTTCAACGCCAAGTATCCGCAAGGTGTGCCGACCACGGCCTGCGGCGAAGGCGCCTATTCGGCCAATGGCGTGAACTACTACTCGTGGAGCGGCGGCAGCCAGTACACGAATTTCTTCGACGTGCTCGACCCGGCCCTCGTGCTGACCTCGCTTGCGTTCAAGGGCGCCACCAACGATGGCCTCGTGGCGTCGTGCTCGAGCCACCTGGGCCGCGTCATCCGCGACAACTACAGCATGAACCACCTGGACGAGATCAATCAGTTCTTCGGCCTCGTCGACATCTTCGAGACCAGCCCGGTCACGCTGTACCGGCAACAGGCCAACCGCCTGAAGAACGCCGGCCTGTAAATGGGCAAGACGCTCCTGTTATCGGCAGCCGCGCTCGGCGCGGTTGCCGTTTTTGGCGCCTATGCAGGCTTTCATCAAACCACGGCAACCACCATCACCACGGCACCGCAGGCGGCAGCGAGCGAGCCGGCGGCATTCGCCCGCTCGTTTGTCGATACACGGCCAGATGGCGAGCTGGCAGGCGGAAACGGCGAATTGAAATTGTCACCCGAGCTGCTGCGCCGCTTCGACTATTACCTGTCGGCGATCGGCGAGCGCAGCCTGGCCGACATCCAGGCCGCCATCGAGCGCGACCTCACGCGCGAGCTCAAGCCGGCCGACGCCGCGCGCGCCAAGCATATCCTCGCCCAATACCTTGCCTTCAAGCGCGCGCTGGCGGATGTCCGGCAGGACCGCGCACTGGGCGGGCAGACGCTCGACGCGATGCGCGTGCGGCTCGCCAGCATCCGCCAGACACGCAGCCGCTTCTTCACCCCGACCGAAATCCAGGCGCTGTTCGGCGACGACGACACGCAGGCCGACCTGGCGCTCGATCGCCTCGCCATCCAGCGCAATGCCTCGCTGAGCCTGGCGCAGAAGCAGGCCCGGCTGGCCGAGCTCGACGCCCGCCTGAGCCCGCAGCAGCGGGCCGAGCGCGAAGCGCCGGTGCAGCACCAGACGCTGGCGGCACAGGTCGATGCGGCGCGTGCACACGGCGCCAGCGATGCCGATGTGCTGGCCCTGCGCACGGCGGCGGTAGGGGGCGAGGCGGCAGAGCGGCTGGCCGCGCTCGATCGCGAAGATGCCGCGTGGAAGGCGCGCATCCACGATTATCTGGCAGAACGCAGCCGTGTGCTGGCCAACACCCAACTCGCCCCGGCCGACCGCGATGCGGCGCTGGCGCGGTTGCGCGACGCACGCTTCGATAGCCAGGAACAACTGCGCCTGCCGGCCTACGAGCCGCAACCGGCCGGCTGACAGGCAGCCTGGCCAGGGGCGCTGCGAGGCCCGCCAGACGCGGCTTGCAGCAGCCCCCACCGGCCCGGCACGGCGGGCTGGTGAGATAGCCCGATCAGGGCTTGGGGGCGAGCTCCGGGTGCTCGGCCTGAATCTGCCGCTTCATCTCGTTGATGCGTCTCGCCTTCTCCTCCGCCTTGGCGATGTCGGCAGGGCTGACGCCCGCCGCCCGGCCTCGCTCGATGTCCTGTTCAAGCTTGGGCAGCAGCTTGTCGGCCTCTTTCACGTAGTTCGACAACAGGCGCGCGTGCTGACGCTGTTCATACTGGCGGTAGGCCTCGGGGTCGGCCAGCTCGGCCGGGGTGGCGGCTTCCAGGCTGTCCGGCGTATGTGTGATCGGTGGCGCGCGCTCATCGCCGGCCTCGCGGGCGGCAGCCATGCTGGCGGCGGCCGGCTCCTGCCGCGCCAATGGCAGTAGGGGCACGCGCGGCAGCTCGGCCGGCGCTGGCTGTCCCGGCGGCGGCCAGGCGCCAGCGAGGGACGCCGCCGCAGGGCTGCCCGGTGCCGGCAGGGCCTGCCCGACGGCCGCTGCTGCGGGCGCGTCGCTGCGCGCCAGCCACCACCACCCGGCCCCGGCAGCCAGCAGCGGCAACAGCAGCCAGGGCCAGCGCCTCACTTGCTGCTCCTGCGCGTGCGGCCCGGGCCCGGTGCCGCGGCCGGCGCATAGTCGGGGCTGATCTCGACGCGGGCCTCGCGTGCCAACTGCTCGCGCAGCGCGCCATAGGCGGCCACCGCCTTGCGTTGGGCAATGGCCTGGCTCGCGGCGTAACGCACGCTGTCGTCACCGGGCGGCTGGTAGCCCTCAATGCGGCGCTCGACCAGCATGATTTCCCAATATGCGGCCTCGTTCGGCCCGACCGGGCTGCGCACCGGCTGGCCGACCACGCCGGGCGGCTGCAGCATGGCCAGCTGGGCCAGCCAGCCGGCGCGCTCGGTGTGCTCGATCCAGCCGAGATCGCCGCCCTGCGCGCGGTCGCCGGCGATCGACCGGGCCCGCGCCAGCTCGGCGAAATCGGCGCCGCCGGCGGCTTCCTGATAGACACGCTGGGCGGCGGCCTCGCTGGCGACGCGCACATGGCGCGCCTTCACCTTTTCGATGCGGCGGAATTCGTCCTTGTGACTGTCGTAATAGGTGCGGATTTCGGCCTGCGTCACCTTGTCCGCCAGCGCCTTGAGCAGCGGCTGCGGCGCGTGCATGTCCGCGCCGATGCCGTATTGCGCCTGCAGCGCCTTGACCTGGGCCTGGTCGTCGAGCGCGGCGCGCACATCCTCGAGCACACGGGCGCCGAGCGTGCGTTCCGCCCAGTCGAGCACGAAACGGTTGGCCAGCACGGCCCTGGCCTGCTGGCCGATGAAATCGACGTTGCGCTGCTGGATTTCCACACGTCCCTGCACGTTCTGCCGTGCATAGACATCGAGCAGCGTCACCGCGCCGCGACTGCCGCCCGGCAGCTGGTATTGCAGCAGCACAGCCTGCTGCGCGGCGGCGCGCTGGCCGGCGGTGAAGGCAAAATCCAGCAGCAGCCGCTTGTCCAGCGGGCCGAGCACGCCATCGAGATAGGCGGCATCGAGCGCCGCACGCTCGCCGACGACGCCGTTCAGATTGCCGCCGGGCAAGGCCCTGACCGCCTGGTCGAGCGCCTTGCCGTGCACGCTGCGCAGCAGCGCGACAGTCTGCATCTCGTTCTCGGTATCGCTGCTGAACGCGACGCGGGCTCCGTCAAACAGTTGCCCGGGCGCGTAGTGGCTGCGCGCGTAGTCGGCCATCAGGCGGTTGGAGATCATCGCGGCGAGCACGTCCGCCTGGCTGATGTCGGCATCGCGCAGGCGCGAGTGGCGCCACATCAGCGCCAGGCTGCCGGCGGCCAGCGGTGTGCCGTTGGTGCGGGCGGCGAGGCCCGCCTGCCTGAGTTGATAGCTGGTGCTGGCATGCGCTGCGGGGGCGGCCAGGGCCGCCCCACAGAGTGCCGCGACCAGGCCGAGTCTGGCGAGTCGCTGCATGTTGGCCCTACTGTACCAGCCGCTCGGCTGCGCGGTTCAGCACATGCACCACCATGGCGATGGCGTGCGGAACGGTCTTCTTGCCCACGCTGCGGCGGTCGGTGGTGTCGGTCGAGGACAGCACGATGCCGCCATTGGCGTAGGAGTAGGTGCCGCCTTGCGTCAGCAGGCCGCGGATATCCACTGCGTTGGCGGCGAGCGGCATGAAGTCGGCCAGGGCGGCCTTGACCAGCGCCGGGTCGTTGAGGTTCTCGCTGTAATAGTAGTCGTTGACCCAGGTCTCCCAGCCGCTGTGGTTGTGGGCCGAGGTGGTCCAGGTGTGATGCGGCTGCAGCAGGTCGGTGGCGTGCAGCACGAAACCCAGGCTCTGCGCGGTCGGCCGCGACAGGAACTGCTGGAACCAGTACTGGCCGAGGTTATCGATCGGCTGGAACGGCATCTTCTCGAAATCGGCATACATCGACGCGCTGGAATAGCCGCCCAGGCGGTAATGGGCCTCGGTAGCGCCATAGCTGTTGTATTTGCTGCCGTCGCCGAACCAGCCCTTCATGCCGCCGGCGCCGTCGTCGAGGTAGTCGCCATACAGCCACGAGGCTGCCAGCTTGTCGATATCGCCGGCCTGGGTGAGCTTGGCATAGTTGTAGCCGCCGAACGGGTTGCCGTGCACGTCGGCGCCCGCCGTGTGGTTCTGGAAGTGCCAGTACGAGGTGTACTTGACGATACCCGAGCCGAGCCCCCATACCGGCGCCTGCTCGCAGTCGCCGGTGACGGCGCCGCAGATATAGGTGTCGGAAAAATCATCGACGTCATAGGCACCCTGGCCGAGCGCCTGCGCGAACTGGTCGATGGTATAGCCTGCGCGCGTCACGCCAGCCAGCAGCTTGTTGTAGTTCGTCGTGTCGGGGTGATTCTTCATGTACTCGACGGCATCGAGCACGATACGGCGGTGCGTCTCCTGCGCCCAGGCATGGGCAGCGGTGTGAAAGCCAAACATCAGGGCCAGGCCAACAGCCAGTCTTGCTTTCATTACCTCTCTCCTTGGTGTGTGACATCAAGCGTTATCCGCCTGGCCCGCCCCCGCATGGCCTGCATGCAAAGCCAGCCATGTCGGCAATGCCGATGGGGAGGGGCCTGGCGCTTCGGTTTGAACCGAATCTTATTTGTTGTTTTTTACGGCAATAGTACAACTATACGAATATTTTTGAGTCTTTGCTCTATTTTTGTTTCAGGCGTATATGTGCAAACCACGCCGCCCCAACCACCCCACCATGCCCCAATTTGCACGCATCAAGCCCCACGGGCCGTGCAGCACAGCTCCCCGCACCGGTCGGCGCCACGGCCCACGCGAGGCATGGCCGGACAATACGTGTTCTAATGGAGTGGGATGTTTCAACGAGACCGCTTCATGTTCGCTTTCAAACACAAGCCGCGCCTCGAACTCGAAGTGCTGCACCGCCCGGCCGAGGGCCAGGCCAGGCCCACACCGCTGCTGTTCATCCACGGCGCCTATGCCGCCGCCTGGTGTTGGGAGGAGCACTACCTGCCCTATTTCGCCAGCCACGGCTACGAGTGCCATGCGCTGAGCCTGCGTGGCCACGGCGGCAGCGAGGGCCATGAATACCTGGCGTTGACGAGCCTCGACGACTACCTGGCCGATATCGAGCAGGTGATCCGCGATCTGCCGGCACCGCCGGTGCTGATCGGGCATTCGATGGGCGGGCTGCTCGCCCAGCTGTATCTGCAGAAGCACCCGGTGCCGGGCATCGTCCTGCTCGCCTCGGTGCCCCCCGAGGGGCTGATCGGCTCGGCGCTGCAGCTGGGTTTCCGCGAGCCCCAGGCGTTTCTCGAGTTGAACCTGATCCACGCGAGCGACGGCCGCATGGCAACGATCGCCGGCATCCGCCGCACGCTGTTTTCCGATGCGCTGTCGGAGAAGGAGGTGGTCAAGTACCTGATGCGCTTCCAGCCCGAATCGCACCGCGCGGTGCTGGATCTGTCCTTCCTGCCGTTCCGGCCGTCCTACCCGGCGGCCCCGGTGCCGATGCTCGTGCTCGGTGCCGAGAAGGATGGGCTGTTCCCACCCTACATGATCCACGCCACCGCCAGCCGCTTCGGCACGCGCGCCGAGATCTTCCCCGGCATGGCGCACGTGATGATGCTGGAGCCCGACTGGCAGAAGCCGGCCGAGCGCATCCTGGCGTGGCTGCAGCAATTGCCGGCGTGAGCCCGGCACCGCTACGCCTGTTCTTCGCGCTGTGGCCCACGCCGGCGCAGCAAGACACGATGGCCGCCGTCGCCAGCCAGATGCAACGGCAATGCGGCGGCCGGCGTGTGGCGACGCCGCTGCTGCACCTGACGCTGGCCTTCCTCGGCGAAACGGCCCCCGAGCGCGTGACGGAGCTGACCCGGCTGGCCGCCGCCATCGAATTCACCCCCTTCTCGCTGACGCTCACGCGCGCCGGCGTCTGGTCGCGCAGCGGCATCGGCTGGCTGGCGCCGGCGGACATCCCGGCGCCGCTGCAGACATTGGTCGATCAGCTCAACGCGGCGCTCGGCCAGGCGGGCTTCCCGCTCGAGCATCGCCGCTTCAAGCCGCATGTCACCGTGCTGCGTAAGGCCCTGCGCGTGCCGGCAGCGCCATTGGCAGTGGAGATGAGCTGGCCGGTGGCCGGCTTCGCGCTGCTGCAATCGACCCTGGGCCGGGGCGGCCCCGCGTACCGCGTGCTCGCCGCCTGGCCCGGGCAGCCCTAGGCAGGGCTGGGCTTACCGGAGCTGGCCGTGGCAAGCCAGCCGCTCAGCGCATCGGCGGCGCCAAGCAGGGCCGGCGGCAAGGCCGGCCCGAATGCCGCGCCGTCCCAGCGGGCGATGCGGTAGAGCGTCGCGAACGCGTAGTCGGGCGCCGTACTGCCGCTGCCCGCGATCATCTCGGCACCGCGCCGCACGTTGTCGGCCATCCACGCCGGTAGCCTGAGGTGGTAGGGATTGCGCTGGACCTCGCCGACATGACAGGCCAGCGCCGCGATCAGGTCGGCCGTGTCGGCCAGCGAGGTTTCGAGCATCAGGTTCGGGTCAGCGAGCGGGTGCCAGAACTCGGTCTGCGCCGTCAAGCAGGCATGGCCCGAGGCCTGCAGTGCATCGCGCACCAGCCAATGCACGCCGATATGCGTGGCCGAGCCGTCCGCCGCATGCGGGAACACCAGCAGGGCCGGCGCATGGCGGGTGAACACCGCGGCGAGCGCCGCCACCTTGTCCTGCCACGCACTGGCATCGGCGTCGCGGCTCGCCAGGCTGACGCCGCCGAACCCGTCATCGCCGCACACCGCCAGCTCGAAGCCGAGATAATCGCAGGCATGGCGCAGCTCTTGCCGCCGTCCGGCACGGCGCTCGAGCTTGCTACCGAGCGTGATCGCCAGATTGAGCACGCGATAACCCGCCTCGCGCTTGAGGCGCAGGGGCAGCGCACCGACGATGCATTCGTCGTCCGGGTGAGGCGAACAGATCAGGCATAGCGGCGCATCCGGGCTTGCCGGCACGGCGGGCGCCGGGGCCACCCTCTGCGGGAACAAGGGCTGCGCCTGCCCGAGCAGGCCGGCGAATTGCGTGACCAGTTTCAGATAGGGATTCGCTTGGGCAGACATGGGCTCGACGCCGGGCTTTCTTGGTAAGGGTTCGGGATGGTGCTTGCATGGCATATCGCAGCACGGTGGGTGGGTGTCATCCCCCTTCGCCCACCACGGCCGATCGCACTGCGGGCCGCCGCCAGTGGCCGCGCCACATTGTCGCACCCAGGCGGGGTTTTGGGCAGCCGTGCCGATGGGCCAGGATGACTGCGCCAACGGCCCGGCACCGCTCCCCCAGGCGTGTACGGCGCTGAGCGCCCCCGACGCCAGAAGGCATCGTCACTCGATTGGAGCCAGCCCGAGAGGCCTCGTTACAAGCGCATCGCGCCCATCGACCGCAGCTTGCCGTCCACGGATACGGCAGTTTTCACATCCCCTGATCCGGGTACGATCTGCCAGCACCAGCGACTCACCTCAATGGCAACACCGCTCGGCCCCGGAAAACCGAGACCGCATCAGGCAAACGCCGCCTCGATCCAGTTGCTGAACTCGCTGGCCAGGTGCCACTGATGGCCGGTGACCACCTGGGGCAGCATCAGCAACGGAAACTCGACCAGCAGCCTGGCGCGAAACCCCGTGCCTTCATTGCGAAACTGGTGGCGCACCCCGCCGATGGCCCGCCCGCCGCCGGATCGGGCCACGCCCGCGACCTGCAGGGGATAAGCGGGATCGACGGGAGACCGCAGGCTGGACAGGTCCTGATAATCGATGAAGAAACGTGCAGCCAGCGGTGAGCCGCCATTGGTTTCCACCACGTCCTGCACGCCGTTGGCGCCGATCCTGATGAGGTAATGGTCGGGCGTCCCGGCAAGCATCGATCGCTCGTCATTGATGCGGGCCCGCTCGTTCAACCAGTCGACGAACTGCTCCGCCGTGCCGCCAGACATCACCAGCTCCGTGACGCTGAACCGTCTTCGCCCGCACGACAGCGCCGCTGTCAACGTGGCAAGGGGGCCGGACAGGGCCAGCTCCCGCCGCAGTATCCTCATCATGCCCGCCGCCCCCAGCGCCTGTTTGCGTTCGGCCAGTTGCTGGCGCATGCCCGCCAGGTCCCGGCCGGCGGGCTTGACACCCAGTTTCCTGAGGACGACGAGCGCTCGCCGTCTTTCCCATTCGAGCACCCGTGTATACGGAATTTCCGCGCCATTGATGATGGTCTTGATTGCGAGCTTCATCAGAAGCTACCTTTCCGCCAGTTTTGATTCTTCGATAAAAGCAACTATAGTTGCTTTTATTTGTGGCGTAAAAGCATTCCCAACGGAGGTTTCGATGAACGGTAACGAGATGGCGGAGGCCGAGGCGCCAAAGAAAGGCCGGCATCAGGGCGGGCGTTCGGCACGGGTGGTGGCTGCGGTGCATGCGGCCACGCTGGCGCTATTGAACGAGTGCGGATACGAGCGGATGGAGATTCCCGAGATCGCCGAACGGGCTCAGGTCAACAAGACCTCCATCTATCGCCGCTGGCCCAGCAAGATGGAGCTGATGCTCGATGTGGCCCTGGCCTGGATCGGCGAAGCCCTCCCCACCCCGGATACGGGCAGCCTCGAAGGCGACCTCACGGCCCTGCTCGGCAAGCTGACGGCAGTGCTGGCCACGCCGTTTGCCAGGGGGGCGCTGAAAGCGTTGATCGGCCTCGACGAGCGCGCGGCAGCCACGCAGCAGGTGCGCAGTGCGTTCTGGAACGCGCGTTTTGAAGCCGCCGGGATCATCGTCGAGCGCGCCATCCAGCGCGGCGAGCTGCCGTCAGAGACAAACGCCCGACATCTGCTGGAGTTCGCCGCGGCACCGTTGTTTTACCGCACCCTGATCACGGGTGAAGCCACCGTCGAGGCAGATATTGACCGCCTGGCTCGCCAGGCCTGCCTGGCATTTGGCCGGCAACCCGCCAGAAAGCCTTGATCGTTTGCACCCTGAGTCGTATGCGCCCTGTACGAGCGATGGGCACCAGGGTTTGCCGCTGTGCGCCGGGGTGCGCATCGGCTGGCCCGCCGGCAAGGTCGAGTTGATGCGGCGGCCCGGCTGGCGGCAGCGGCCGCAGGCATGGCCGGTAGCGTCAGGCCCCGCCCTTCCAGTTGGCGAGCTTCTGGCGAATATAGGGCAAGGCCGTTTGTGCGGCGCGCTCGCCGGCGCTGACGGCCTGGTACTTCGAATCGAAATCGGCGCTGCCGATGCGCCCGACCGCGGGTCGGATCACGATGTCCGCCTCGCCCAGCTCGGCGGTGCTGATCGTCTGCCCCATGATGTTGGCCGTCTGCAGCAGGATGTCGACGGTGCCGTTGACCGTGGTGTTCTGCGGCTTCGACGAGATGTCGACGGCGATCACGATGTCGGCCCCCATCTGCTTTGCCGCGCGCACCGGCACCGGCGAGGTCAGGCCGCCATCGACATAGTCGCGGCCATTGATGCTGACCGGCTGGAACACGCCCGGCACGCTGCTCGATGCGCGCACCGCCATGCCGGTGTTGCCGCGCCGGAACACGATCATCTGCCCCGAGCGCAGATCGGTGGCCACGGCGGCAAACGGCTTCTGCAACTGCTCGATACTGCGGCCCTTGAGCAGCTTGTTGACGAAGCTCTGCAGCTCCTCGCCCTTGATGAAACCGCGGTTGAAGAAGGTGTAGTCGGCAATGCTGTCGGAGTTGACCTTGCCGATCATGCTCATCATCTCGCTGCCGCTGAGGCCGCCTGCGTACAGGGCGCCGACGACGCTGCCGGCGCTGGTGCCGACGACGATATCGGGCACGATGCCGTTGGCCTCTAGCGTGCGGATCACGCCGATATGGGCGAAGCCCTTGGCCGCGCCGCCGCCGAGCGCCAGTGCGATCTTCGGCTTGGGGATCACGCGAGGCGGCACCGGCTGCTCGGCTGGCGTGGTGGCCTGGATGGGCACGCTGGCGGCCCCGACAGGGGTGCTTGGCGCGGTGGAACAGCCGGCCAGGATGGCAGCGAGGCTCAGTGCGGCGATCAGTAAACGCATGGCGGACGATCAAAAAGGAACGGATTCTAACAAAGCTCTGATGCGATCAGAGCTTGTCAGTTCCGTTAGGCATAGACTATCGTTCAAAGTATAAGCATTAGCCAGGCCGAGACATGACTCTGACCGAACTCCGCTATATCGTTGCCGTCGCCAGGGAGCGCCATTTCGGGCGCGCGGCCGAGGCCTGTTTCGTGAGCCAGCCCACCCTCTCGGTGGCGATTAAAAAGCTCGAAGACGAGCTCGGCGTGATCCTGTTCGAACGCAACAGCGGCGACATCACGATCACCCCCATCGGCACCCACATCGTCGAGCAGGCTCAGCGCGTGCTCGAAGAAACCGCCGTGATCAAGCAGATTGCCGCCCACGGCAAGGATCAGCTGGCGAGCCCGTTGCGCATCGGGGTGATCTTCACCATCGGCCCCTACCTGCTGCCCGACCTGATTCCGGCGCTGCGCCAGCTGGCCCCCAAGATGCAGCTGATCATCGAGGAAAACTACACCGCGCGCCTGGCCGAGCTGCTCAAGCAGGGCGAGGTCGATGTCGCGATCATGTCGCTGCCGTTTGCCGAGCCCGGCATCGTGGTCGAGCCGGTGTACGACGAGGCCTTCCGTGTCGCCATGCCGGTTGGCCATCCGTGGGAGGCTTACGATTCGGTCGATCCGTCCCGGCTATCCGACGAAAACGTGCTGCTGCTGTGCACCGGCAACTGCTTCCGCGACCAGGTGCTGCAGGTCTGCCCGGCGCTCAACCGCTCAGCCTTCGCCGCCGAAGGGCAGCATTCGACACTCGAAGGCAGCTCGCTCGCCACGATCCGCTACATGGTCGCCAGCGGCAGCGGTGTCAGCGTGGTGCCCGCCACCTCGGTCGAGGGCAAGTTCGCCGACGAGCGGCTGCTCAGCGTGCGCCCGTTCAGCGGCGTGAGCCCGACGCGCCGCATCGTGCTGGCCTGGCGCAAGAGCTTCCCGCGTCCAACGGCGATCGCGGCGGTCAGGGAAGCCATCGCCGTCTGTCGCCTGCCCGGCACCGAGCTGCTGGAGGCCGAAACGGCCTGATCGCCCTGCCCGGCGCATCGAGGCCGGGTGGCATAGCCTGCACGAGCCAGCTTCCGGCGAGCAGCGTGCCGGGGTGGCGGCTTCCGCCCCCATTCAAACCGAATACGCGCCACCACCAAGGGCTGGCGGCCACCCCAAGCGGCACGCGGGCCACGCCCGGGCCAAACGGTGGCGCGAAAACCGTATAATCGCGGGGCAGCCGCGGCTGCCCTTTTTCAATCGTTGCCATGCGCCGCTCAAGCGCGCAGGAATCGCCATGTCCCCCATCGTCATCATCGGCAGCGGGCTCGCTGCCTATACCACCGCGCGCGAGTTGCGCAAGCTCGACAAGGAAGCCCCGCTCGCCGTGATCACCCGCGACCACGGCGAGTTCTATTCCAAGCCGATGCTCTCCAACGGCTTTGCCGCCAACAAGACGGCCGATCAGCTGGCCATGAAAACAGCCGAGCAGATGGCGGCCGAGCTCGGCGCACAAGTCCTCACCCGCGTCGAAGTCGAGGCGATCGACAGCGAGTGCCGCGAAGTCCGCTGGGCCGGCCATCATCTCGCCTACAGCAAGCTGGTGCTGGCGCTGGGTGCGGACCAAACCGACCCAGGGCTCGATGGCGACGGTGCGGCCGAGGTGCTGACCGTCAACGACCTCGCCAGCTACCGCCACTGCCGCGCGCTGCTGGCGGATCGGCGCAAGGTCGTCATTCTCGGTGCGGGCCTGATCGGCTGCGAGTTCGCCAACGACTGGCTCAGCGCAGGCATCGACGTCACGTTGGTCGACCCGGCGGGCTGGCCGCTGTCGCGCCTGCTGCCCGAAGCGACCGGGCACTATCTCGCCGGCCGGCTCAGCGACGCGGGCATCCGCTTCCATCTCGGCGCGGCTGCCCGCAGCGTCAGCAAGCATGGGCAGAGCTACAGTGTGCAGCTCGACAATGGCGAGCTACTCGAGGCCGATCTGGTGCTGTCGGCCATCGGCCTGCGCCCGCGCACCGGCCTGGCGCAGGCGGCAGGCCTGCACACCGGGCGCGGCATCATCGTCGACCGCACGCTGCGCACCAGCGCAGACGGTATCTACGCCCTGGGCGACTGCGCCCAGGTGGATGGCCTGACGCTACCCTTTGTGATGCCGTTGATGCAGGCCGCGCGCACACTGGCACAGACCCTGGCCGGCAACCCGACCGAGGTGTGCTATCCGGCGATGCCGGTGGTGGTCAAGACACCGGCCTGCCCGACCACCATCTGCCCACCGCCCGCCGGCGCACGCGGCGAGTGGCGCGAGACGGCGATCGACGGCGGCATGCGCGCGCTGTTTGTCGACGAGGGAGACGCGCCGCTCGGCTATGCCCTGCTTGGCGCCGCCAATGGCGAAAAACAGGCGCTCACCGCGCAGATGCCGTCCTGGCTGTAATGTCAGGCGGGCAAACGCGTATTCATGTCCGATAATGGATGCGTTGGCCCCAGCGCAATCACCTTTAATGAAAATCATTACATCCTGCTTCCTGGCCCTGCTTTGCTCGGCCCCGCCAGCCTTGGCCGATAGTTTCGACCCACGGCTGGCCGACCAGACCTTCGTCGACATGCGTTACAAGCATCGCGACATCGTGCGCCAGTATGCGATGGATTTCGCCGTCTTGCGTTTCGAGAACATCCGTACGGTCGGCGGCGACTGGCATCTCTGGAGCCGGCTGGAGCTCAATGGCGTCAGCACCAACCTGCCCGCTGCCGACAACCGCCTGTCGCAATGGCACACCGGCGCGGGCGACACACTGGCCCACCTGGCACTACTGACCAGCGTCGCGCCAGGCACACGCATAGGCTTCGGCGTGCAGGTCGGCCTGCCGACGGCCAATCGCGACAGCCTCGGCTACGGCCGCTACGTGGTGGCCCCGGCCGCCGCCGTGGAGCAGGACCTGCCGATCGGCGAGCGCGGCTCCTTCGTCGGCATCATCGTGCGCGAGCAATACGATGTCGGCGGCGACACCAGCCGCGGCAAGATCCGCATGGGCATCTACCAGCCCACGCTGCACTACCGGCTACCCGCCGGCTATTTCATCGAGCTCAACCCGGAAGCCCGCTACAACCGGCGCGCCAACGATACCTGGTTCACCTCGATGGCAGTCAGCGCGGGCCGCTACTTCGCCGATCGCAGCGCGCTGCAGTTCTCGTTCGCCAGGCAGACCCAGGACGACTACCTGGTGTTCGAGCGCGAATTCGAATTGCGCTACGCCAAGTGGTTCTGACCCTGCCCGGCCATGCCGCAGCGGCAATATCTGTTTCATGCGCTCCGGCAACTCGCTAGAATACGGCTCGGTTTCCGCCGGCCCGTGGTGGCGTTGCGCAAGATGCGCCGCCGGGCGGCCACGGTTCCGACACATTGCGATTTCGCGCCGCCGGCCGCCTGTCGGGCCTGTCGCCGCCCCCACCCGATGCCGTCTTTCCTAGCATGCGCCTGATCAACAGCCTGATCCGTACCCTCGTCTTCATCGTCCTTGCCGCGGCCATTCTGGCCGGCGGCTGGCTGGCCTATTTCCTCAACACCCCGCTGTCCATCGACGCCTACCCGAAGATTTTCAGCCTGCGCCAGGGCAGCACGCTGAAGGCGGTCAGCCGCCAGCTGGTCAACCAGGGCGTGCTGCCCGAGCCCTGGAGCTTCTGGCTGCTCGCGCGCGCCACCGGCCACGGCAGCGACATCAAGGCCGGCAGCTACCAGCTCACCGAGCCGCTGACACCCATGCTGCTGCTCGACAAGCTGGTGAAGGGCGACTTTCACCTGAGCGTGGTCACCGTGATCGAGGGCTGGACCTTCAAGCAGATGCGCGATGCGCTCGATCGCAACGAAAACCTGCAGCACGACACGCAGGGCATGAGCGAACAGCAGATCCTGCAGAAACTCGGCATCCAGGCCACCCATGCCGAAGGCCTGTTCTTCCCCGACACCTATTTCGCGGCGCTGGGCAGCTCGGACCTGATCATCCTCAAGCAGGCCCACGCGGTGCTCAAACGCCACCTCGACGAAGCCTGGGCCGAACGCGCCGCCGACCTGCCCTATCAAAGCCCCTACGAGGCGCTGATCATGGCCTCGCTGGTGGAAAAGGAAACCGGCCACGAGAGCGACCGGCCGATGATTGCCGGCGTATTCGTCAATCGCCTGAAAAAGGGCATGCGCCTGCAGACCGACCCGGCCGTGATCTATGGCTTGGGTGAGCATTACGACGGCAATCTGCGCAAGGCCGACCTGACGACCGATACGCCCTACAACACCTACACGCGCGCCGGCCTCACGCCGACGCCGATCGCGCTGCCCGGTCTGCACGCGCTGCAGGCCGCACTGAACCCGGCCCGCACCGATGCGCTGTATTTCGTGGCGCGTGGCGACGGCAGCTCCCATTTCTCGGCGACGCTCGACGAGCACAACCGCGCCGTGAACAAGTATATTCGGGGCAAATAGCCCTGGCGGACCCCATCTCATGAGCAATGCCCGTTTCATCACCCTCGAAGGCATCGACGGCGCCGGCAAGAGCACCCATCTGGCGTGGCTGACCGCCTGGTTGCAGGCACGCCGGATCGACCCTGTCGTCACGCGTGAGCCGGGCGGCACCCCGCTCGGCGAGCAGCTGCGCGCCTTGCTGCTGAAAGAACCGATGCACCTCGAAACCGAGGCGCTGCTGATGTTCGCCGCGCGGCGCGAGCACCTCGAACGGGTGATCCAGCCGGCGCTGGCGGCCGGGCGTTGGGTGGTGTCGGACCGCTTCACCGACGCGAGTTTCGCCTATCAGGGCGGCGGCCGCGGCCTGCCTCAGGACAAGCTGGAGCAGCTCGAACACTGGATCGGCGGCATCCAGCCCGACCTGACGCTGCTGTTCGACGTGCCGCTCGCCGTCAGTCAGGCACGCATGGCCGCCTCGCGCGAGCTCGACCGTTTCGAGCAGGAGCAGGCCGACTTCCATGCGCGTGTGCGCTCGGCCTATCTGGCCCGTGCTGCGGCCTACCCGGCGCGCTTCCGCGTGATCGACGCGAGCCGCGACATCGCCGCGATCCAACACGACCTCGCCACGATCATGGAAGGCCTCGCCTGATGCCGCTCTACACCTGGCAACAACAAGACTGGCAGGTCCTCAACGGCACGCACTCACGCTGGCCGCACGCGCTGCTGCTGGCCGGCCAGGCCGGCATCGGCAAGGTCGATTTCGCGCGCGAGCTGGCCCATTCGCTGCTCTGCGAGCAGCCACAACCCGATCACCGCCCCTGCGGCCATTGCGAGGCCTGCACCTGGCTCCGGCAGGGCAATCACCCCGATTTCCGCGAGGTGACGCTCCTGGTCGACGACGAGAGCGACGGCGAAGACGGCAAGAGCAAGAAGGCGCCGACGCAGATCAGCATCAAGCAGGTGCGCGAGCTCACCGATTTCGTCAACGTCAGCTCGCACCGCGGCGGCCATCGCGTCACGCTGCTGCACCCGGCCGAGGCCATGAACGCGGCGGCCGCCAACGCGCTGCTGAAGACACTCGAAGAGCCGCCACCGGGCGCGCTGTTCATCCTCGTCAGCCACCAGCCGCAGCGCCTGCTGCCGACGATCCGCAGCCGCTGCCGCGTATTCGGCCTGAGCCTGCCCGAGCGCACCGAGGCCGAAGCCTGGCTCACCGCACAAGGCGTGAACAACGCCGCGCTGACGCTGGCGCAGGCCGGCTACGCCCCGCTCGCGGCCCTGACGCTCGCCGACGAGGCGATGCAGGCCGAGCGGCGGCAGTTCATCAGCGCGCTCGCGCAGCCGGCCAGGCTCGATCCGCTGCAGCTCGCGGAAAGCTGGCAGAAAACCGACATGACCAAGCTCGTCGACTGGCTGCAGAAATGGTTATATGACCTGCTCAGTTATGAATTGTCCGGCATAATCCGTTATCATCCGGACAGGCAAGCGGACCTGGATCGCCTGGCCAAAACCATCGATCCGCTCCGCCTGGCCGAATTTGACAAGACGCTGGTCGAAGCGCGGCGTTTCGCGCATCACCCACTCAATCCGAAACTCGCGCTCGAACAGCTGTTTTTCGGCTACATTGAAGCGATGACAGGCGTTTGACACAACCATGGCAGAAGACCTGAAACCCTCGGCGGCAGCAGCGCGTTCCGGCGTGCTGTCGCTCAGCATCAAGGAAAAAGCAGCACTGCACGCAGCCTATATGAGCTTTGTGCAAGGCGGCGGCATCTTCATCCCGACCTCGCGCGCCTACAAGATCGGCGACGAGGTATTCATGCTGCTGACGCTGATGGAAGACCCGGCTCGCCTCGCCGTGGCCGGCAAGGTGGTATGGATCACCCCGGCGGGCGCGCAGAACAACCGCACGCAGGGCATCGGCGTGCAGTTCACGCAGAACGAGAACGGCATCACCGCCCGCAACAAGATCGAGGGATTGCTCGGCAGCGCGCTGCAGTCGAACCGCCCGACCCACACGCTGTAAACCGACCTATCGAGAACACGGGCCGTTGCCGGTCGCCACCGACAACGGCCCTTTTGCTGTAAAGCCCGACTGATGCAGTTTATCGACTCACATTGCCACATCAATTTCCCGGAGCTCGCAGCCCAGGCTGACCAGCTGCAGCAGCAGATGGCGCAGAACCAGGTGACGCACGCGCTATGCGTATCGGTCAACCTGCCCGAGCTGCCCAGCGTGCTGGCCATGGCCGAGCGCTACGGCAATGTCTATGCCTCGGTCGGCGTGCACCCCGATTATGAAGACACCGCCGAGCCGAGTGTCGAGCAGCTGGTCGAGCTGGCGCGCCACCCGCGCTGCGTGGCGATCGGCGAAACCGGGCTCGACTACTATCGTCTCGAAGGCGATCTCGAATGGCAGCGCGAGCGCTTCCGCACCCATATCCGCGCGGCGCGCCAGAGCAAGCTGCCGCTGATCATCCACACGCGCTCGGCGGCCGACGATACGCTGCGCATCATGCGCGAAGAACAGGCGGCCGACGTCGGCGGCGTCATGCATTGCTTCACCGAGAGCTGGGCCGTGGCCGAGGCTGCCATCGAGCAGAATTTCTACATCTCGTTCTCGGGCATCGTCACCTTCAAGAATGCCGTCGAGCTGAAGGACGTCGCCCGCCGCGTGCCGCTCGAACGCATGCTGATCGAGACCGACGCGCCCTATCTGGCCCCCGTGCCGTTCCGCGGCAAGATGAATCATCCCGCGCTGGTGCGCCATGTGGCCGAACATATCGCCGACCTGCGCGGCGTGAGCGTGGAAAGCATCGCCCAGGCGACGACGGATAATTTCTACCGCCTGTTCCAGCGGGCGCAACACTGACATGGAAGTGCTGATCCTCGGCAGCGGCTCCAGCGCCGGCACCCCCGTCATCGGCTGCCAGTGCGGGACCTGCACCTCGGACAACCCACGCAACAGACGTTCGCGCGCCTCGGCGCTGGTCACCGTCAACGGCCGCACGCTGCTGATCGACACCGGCCCCGACCTGCGTCAGCAGGCGCTGCGCGAAGGCATCGGCCGCGTCGACGCGGTGCTCTACACCCACCCGCATGCCGACCACCTGAACGGCATCGACGATCTGCGCGCCTTCTGCTTCCATCAGCGGGCGGCGATTCCGATCTACGGCAATCCGTTCACGCTGGCCGATATCCAGAATCGCTTCTCCTACTGTTTCTTTCCGCCTTCGAACTACTGGGACAAGCCCGTGCTCGACGCACGCCCGGTCGAAGGCCCATTTGAATTCCACGGGATCGAGATCACCCCTCTCACCGTCCTGCATGGCAAATGGCCGATCTACGGTTACCGTATCGGCAATTTCGCCTACATCACCGATGTCTCCGAGATACCCTCCGAGACCTGGCCGCAGCTGCGCGGCCTCGACGTGCTATTCCTCGACTGTCTGCGCCGCGTGCCCCACCCTACGCACTTCGGCTTCGATCAGGCGGTCGATCACGCAAAACGCATTGGCGCAAGCCTTACCTACCTGATCCACATGACCCATGAGCTGGAATATTCAGCCATGTCGGCCGCCCTGCCGGACAGCATCCGCGTGGGCTACGACGGTCTGCGGGTCACCCTCTGACGAACGGCACACCGCCCACGACGGGCTAGGCCCGGCTCGCGCCCAGGCGCGACCGGGAAGCCCGCGTGTTCGTCCACGACACAACAGCCTAAGCTAATGTCGCCTTTTCGATTGGTCGACATCAGTCCAACGCATATAATGACCAACGATTGCTGCAATGCAACATTGGGAGAGCACATTGTGAGCACCAACGCTGATTCATCTCTACACCGCATCGTCATCGTCGGCGGCGGCGCCGGCGGGCTGGAACTGGCTGTCCGCCTCGGCGACAAGCTGGGCCAGAAAAAGAAGGCGCAGATCACCCTGGTCGATGCCGCCCGCACCCACCTGTGGAAGCCGCTATTACACCAGGTAGCCGCCGGTACCATGGACAGCCACGCCGACGAGCTCGAATATCTCGCACTCGCGCGCTGGCACAGCTTCACCTTCCGCCTCGGCCGCATGGACGGCCTCGATCGGGCCAGGAAGGAAATCTCGATCGCGCCCACGCTCGACGAGAACGGCGAGGAGCTGCTGCCGGGCCAGACCCTGCCCTACGACACGCTGGTGATGGCCATCGGCAGCCAGACCAACGACTTCGGCACGCCCGGCGCGCAGGACAACTCGATCATGCTGGACTCCTCGGCCGCCGCCGAGCGCTTCCACCAGAAGCTGATCAACGCCTGCATCCGCGCCCAGGCCACGCAGAAGGCCATGGGCGAAGGCCGTTTCACTGTCACCATCATCGGCGGCGGTGCCACGGGGGTCGAGCTATCGGCCGAGCTGCACATGACGACGAAGATCCTGACGAGCTATGGTCTGACCAATATCCACCCGGAGAAAGACCTCAAGATCGTCATCGTCGATGCCTCGCCGCGCCTGCTGCCGGCATTGCCCGAGCGCATCTCGTCGGCCGTGGCGCTGGAATTGCGCAAGATCGGCGTGGAGATCCATACCAACGAGAAGGTGGTCGAGGTCTCCCGGCAAGGCGTGCAGATGGCCAGCGGCAAGTTCATCCCGAGCGGGCTGGTGGTGTGGGCCGCGGGCATCAAGGCACCGGATTTCCTCAAGGAGATCGACGGCCTGGAAACCAACCGCATGAACCAGCTGGTGGTGCACCGCACCCTGCAGACCACGCGCGACCCGACGATCTTCGCCATGGGCGACTGCGCCGCCTGCCCGCAGGGGGAAGGCAAGCCTTTCGTGCCACCGCGCGCGCAATCGGCACACCAGCAGGCCACTATGATGGCGAAAACCATCACCAACCTGCTGGCCGGCAAGGCCCTGCCCGAGTTCACCTACCAGGATTACGGTTCGCTCGTCTCGCTCGGCGAATACAGCACGGTCGGCGCCCTGATGGGCGGGCTCACCCGCGGCAGCCTGTTCGTCGAGGGCCTGTTCGCCAAGCTGATGTACTGGTCGCTGCACAAGAAGCACCAGGTGGCGATCAACGGCTGGTTCCGCACCTGGCTGTCGACCTGGGTCGAGACCATCGCCCGCGTGCGCGACCCGCGCATCAAGCTGCACTGACACCCGCCGCCAGCAGCATGAAGGCCACCCCAAGGGGTGGCCTTCTGTTCATCCGGGCCAGGGCAACGCTCGCGCGTCACCGGCCAGGCTGCCGCCTGTCGTAAGGACGGCTACCCCAGGCGCTCCGGCCCCCTGCAGCGCCATCAGGCCAGCCCACCTGCCACGGAGCGAAAGCCTGGCTCAGGCCCGCGCCCAATCGCTGATGGCGCAGATATCGGCGGGTGTCGTGCGGCAGCATCCGCCGATCAAGGTCGCGCCCGCCGCCTGCCATGTCCGTGCGGCCGCGGCAAACGTCTCGGGCTCGGCCGTGCCCGACCATTGCTTGCTGGCCGGGTCGTATTGCTCACCGGAGTTGGGATAGGCGAGCAAGGGCTTGGACGTCGCCGGGCGGGCCGCCTGCAGCAGCGCTGCGGCATGGCGCGGCGAGGTGCAGTTGAGGCCAATGGCGGCGATCTGTGGGAAGGCATCGAGCTCGGCCACGCTCTCGGCAAATTCGTCGCCCTCGCAGATATGGGCATCGTCGCAGCAGGAAAAGCTCAGCCATGCGCAGGCCCCGGGGAATTCGCTCGCCAGCAGCCTGGCAATCGCCCTTGCCTCGACCCGGCTGGGAATGGTTTCGCAGGCCAGGCAATCCGCCCCGGCCGCCAGTAGCACGCGGATGCGTTCACGGTGGAAAGCCATCAGCTCGTCTTCGCTCAGCCCATATTGCCCACGGTATTCGGCACCGTTGGCCAGCATCGCGCCATACGGCCCGACCGACGCCGCCACCAGCGGCTGCGCCCGGCCCCGTTCGCCGGCATGCGCCGCCCAGAACGCATCGCGCGCGGCCACCGCCAGCTCGACCGAGCGGCGCATCAGCACGGCCGACTGTACCGCGTCAAAGCCACGCCTGGCGAAGCCCTCAAATGTTGCCTGGTAGCTTGCCGTGGTCGCCACGTCAGCGCCGGCCAGGAAATAGTCGTGGTGCCCCTGCTGGATCAGCGCGGGCTGCTCGATCAGCACCCTGGCCGACCACAGCGGGTCAGCCAGATCGGCGCCGCGTTTTTCGAGCTCGGTCGCCAGCGCGCCGTCGAGAATCAGCACGGGCTGGCGGGCAAGAATTGCGGAAATGGGATTGGACATGGCAGCAGCCCGACACAGCGATCTGACTAGTGTAACCCAGCCCGGCTCAGCGTACGCGGGCGCGGGACAGCCGCAGACGGGCAACAAAAAGGCGGCCATCCGGCCGCCCTGCCGTGATTTGCCTGTACCGTCGCCGGCAGCAGGCTCGGCTCAGCGCGCCAGCTTGCCCGGGATGCGCGGCGTAGCGACGTTCACATCGCCGCATTGGGCGCGGTGGCGCAAGGCATGGTCGATCAGCACCAGCGCCAGCATCGCCTCGGCAATCGGTGTAGCGCGGATGCCGACGCAAGGATCGTGGCGGCCCGTGGTCTGCATCATCACCGAGTTGCCGGCCTTGTCGATCGAGCGGCGCTCCTGCGGGATGCTGGAAGTCGGCTTGACGGCGAGGCTGACCGTGATGTCCTGGCCGGTGGAGATGCCGCCCAGCACACCGCCTGCATGGTTGCTGGCGAAGCCCTCGGGCGTCAGCTCGTCGCAGTGCTCCGAGCCGCGCTGGGCGATGCTGGCAAAGCCCACGCCGATCTCCACGCCCTTGACGGCATTGATGTTCATCATCGCGTAGGCGATATCGGCGTCGAGACGGTCGTACACCGGCTCACCCCAGCCCACCGGCACGTTCTCGGCGACGACCTCGATGCGCGCGCCGATCGAATCGCGCGCGGCGCGGATCTCGTCCATATAGCTTTCGAGCTGCGGCACGACATCGTTGTTCGGTGCGAAGAACGGGTTGGTCGGCACATCGTCCCAGCTCTTGAACGGCACCTGCACGGTGCCGACCTGGCTCATGTAGCCACGGATGACGACGCCGTACTTCTCCTTGAGCCACTTCTTGGCGATGGCGCCGGCGGCCACGCGCACGGCGGTTTCACGCGCACTGGAACGGCCACCACCGCGGTAATCGCGGATGCCGTACTTGTGCCAGTAGGTGTAGTCGGCATGGCCGGGGCGGAAGGTCTCGGCGATCTTGCCGTAGTCCTGGCTGCGCTGGTCAGTGTTGCGGATCAGGAGCGCGATCGGCGTGCCGGTGGTCTTGCCTTCGAACACGCCGGAGAGGATCTCGACCTTGTCCTCTTCCTTGCGCTGGGTGACATGGCGCGAGGTACCGGGCTTGCGGCGGTCGAGTTCGAGCTGGATGTCGGCCTCGCTGATCGCCAGCCCCGGCGGGCAACCGTCGACAATGCAGCCGATGCCCGGCCCGTGGCTTTCGCCGAAACTGGTGACGGTGAACAACAAGCCCAGGGTATTGCCCGACATACCGATTCTCCTGCTGAGGCCGTCACGGCTGCCCGTGACGGTCCGAAAATCCCGAAAAGACCGCGATTTTACCACAGCATGACAGGCGCTCCGGGCCGCGATCACATGGCGGCCAGGCGGGCCGGTGGTGACAAGATATGGTCGGATTGAGCCATGCGCTGCGAGGTATAGCGTCCATCGCTATATCAAATGACTGTTGAAATAGCTTTTTTGCATGAGGATAGAAGCAATTCGTCTAGCAAATGTTTGTTGCAGCGCAAACACAATGAATTGACAGCAGGTATAATTCCACCACTTTTTCCCGCATGATCATTCGGTTGGATTTATGTCGAACTTTGCTCAAGAACGCGTACTCAGCGTACACCACTGGAACGATACCCTGTTCAGCTTCAAGACCACGCGCGACCCCGGCTTGCGCTTCCGCAACGGCCAGTTCGTGATGATTGGTCTGCAGGTCGAAGGCCGCCCGCTGATGCGCGCCTACAGCATCGCCAGCGCAAATCATGAAGAAGAACTCGAGTTCTTCAGCATCAAGGTGCAGAACGGCCCGCTCACCTCGCGCCTGCAACACCTGAAGGAAGGCGACGAGATCATGGTGAGCCGCAAGCCCACCGGCACGCTCGTGCTCGACGACCTGCTGCCCGGCAAGCACCTCTACCTGTTCGGTACCGGCACCGGCCTGGCACCGTTCATGAGCCTGATCAAGGATCCGGAAGCCTACGAGCGCTTCGACAAGATCATCCTGTTCCACGGCGTGCGCACCGTCAGCGAGCTCGCCTACCAGGACTACATCACCAAGGAACTGGCAAACGACGAGTTCTTCGGCGAGATGATCCGCGACAAGCTGATCTACTACCCGACCGTGACACGCGAGCCGTTCCGCAACCAGGGCCGCCTGACCGATCTCGTCGAATCGGGCAAGCTGTTCACCGACATCGGCCTGCCGCCGCTGAACCCGGAAACCGACCGCGCCATGCTGTGCGGCAGCCCGGCCATGCTGAAGGACACCTGCGACCTGCTCGATGCACGTGGCTTCAAGGTATCGCCGCGCATCGGCGAGCCGGGCGACTACGTGATCGAACGCGCCTTCGTCGAGAAATAAGACGAGCGTATCCGCTCAGTGACGAAAAGCCGAGGTCAGCCTCGGCTTTTTTGTTGACCGCACCTTTATTGCCCGCATCGCGAAAAAAGGCCGGGACAAACCCGGCCTCAAATCTTTGCCCTGCTTCAGGGCATCGCAACCCAGCACCACAGGATCGTGCTCGCGTGGCAGGTCCCGAGGTGCCCTGCCCTACTGGATCATGCCCAGTGCCTGCGGCAGCCACAGCGACAGCTGCGGTACATAGGTCACCAGGCCGAGGAAGGCCAGCATGGTGAGCAACCACGGCCAGACCGCCACGGTCAGCTCGGTGATGCCCATCTTGGTGATGCCGGAGGCGACGTACAGGTTCAGCCCGACCGGCGGGTGGCACATGCCGACTTCCATGTTCACCGTGATCAGGATGCCGAAGTGCACCGGATTGATGCCCAGCTTCTGCGCCACCGGGAACAGGATCGGCGCCATGATCAGCACGATGCTCGACGGCTCCATCACGTTACCAGCGAGCAGCAGCAGGACGTTGACCGCCAGCAGGAAGGAAATCGGTCCGAGCCCCATGCTCAACAGCCAGTCGGCCATCGCCTGCGGGATGTTCTCGTGCGTCATCAGGAAGGAGAACAGCACGGCATTGGTGATGATGTAGAGCAGCATCGCCGACATCGAGGCCGAATCGAGCAGCACCTTGGGGATGCGCTTGAGCGGCATGTCGCGGTACACGAACACGGCGATGATGAAGGCGTAGACCGCAGCCATCGCGGCAGCCTCGGTCGGCGTGAAGATGCCGGTGTAGATGCCGCCCATCACGATGACGATCAGCAACAGTCCCCATACCGACTTGCGGAAGGCCAGCCAGCGCTCACCCCAGCTCGCCCGGGCCATGCGCGGGTAGTTGAAGCGGCGGGCACGCCACCAGGTGGTGAAGCCGAGAAAGCTTGCCAGCAGCAGGCCGGGAATCACGCCGGCCATGAACAAGGCGCCGACCGAGGTGTTGGTCGCCACCGAGTACATGACCATCACGATCGATGGCGGGATCAGAATACCCAGGGCCCCAGAGGTGGTGATCACCCCCGCGCCGAAGCCCTTGGGGAAGCCCTGTTTCACCATCGCGGGCAGGATGATCGAGCCAATCGCCACCACGGTGGCCGGGCTGGAGCCCGATACCGCGGCGAACAGGGCGCAGGCCATCACCCCGGCGAGCGCCAGGCCACCGTGCCAGTGGCCGACCATGCTGGTGGCGAAATTGATCATGCGCCGCGCCACACCGCCGTGGGTCAGGAAATTGCCGGCGAGGATGAAGAACGGGATCGCCATGATCTCGAATTTCTCGATGCCGGTGAACAGCTTGAGCGCCACCGATTCGATCGGCACCTGGGTCATGGTGAACAGGAAGGTCAACACGGTCAGGCCCAGCGCGATCGAGATCGGCATGCCGGTGAGCATCAGCGCCAGCAGCAGGCAGAAGATCAGTGCGACCTTGCCGCCGGCCACGGCGAGCACGGCCAGCGCCGCGAGAATCGCCAGCGGCACCTTGATCGACAAGGGCTTGGCCGGAACGGGAATGGCGTCGGTGCTCATGCCGCTTGTCCTTTCAGTTCTTCGTCGAGGCCCTCGACATGCGCATGGTCATGCTTGGGCAGCTCGCCGGTGCGGAGGAAGGTCCAGGCCACCTGCAGGAAGCGGAAGCACATCAGGTAGGAGCCGCACGGGATCGCGAGATAGACCCACCACATGGGGATTTCCATGTCCGGCGAGGTCTGGTCGGTGTGGCCGATCTCCCAGACAAAGGTCGCGCCCAGGGTGCCGACGGTGCCGGTGAACAGCGCGCCGGCCAGCAGGCCGATCAACACGAACAGCTTGCGGTTTCGTTCGTCGAGCCGGTTGATCAGCACATCGACGCCGACGTGGATGCCGGTACGCACCCCGTAGGCTGCGCCGAACTTGGCCATCCACACGAACATGTAGATGCACAGCTCCTGCGCCCAGGACAGATTGGTGGTGAGCAGCCAGTCCTGCAGCGGCGTATTCATGCTTGACAGGTAGCGGTGCACCACCGCCACGAAGATCAGCAACGTGGCTGCACCCATCAGGGTGCCGATCAGCCACTCTTCGAGGTGATCGAGAAATTTCATGGCGTTTGCCTCATGCGGGGGCCAGGACGGCCCCCGGGGAAAAGAGCGCAACGGTAGCGCAGGCAAGCCCCGCCCCGTCGCCGGAACGCGGCCAGCCCGCGCAGCCAGCCTGCGGGGCCAGCATGCGAGATGGCCTGGCGGGCTGGCCCGTCAGTTCGGATTGAAGCCGGTTTCCTTGTAGATGGCCTGGATCAGGTCGCGGCCGATGCGCTCTTCCATCTGGCGGTGAACCGGGATCATCGCCTTGCGCAGCGCCTTCTTCTCGTCCGCCGAGAGCGTCAGTATCTGCGTCTTGCCGGACTTGCGGACGTTTTCGAGGTCGGCATCGTTCTCGCTCTTGGCGATATCGTTGGCGTACTTGGTCGCATCCTTCATCGCGCCTTCGAGCTGGGTGCGTACATCGGCCGGCAGGTTTTCCCAGAACTTCTTGTTCACGATCACGGCATAGCCAAGGTAGCCATGCTCGGACACGGTCAGGTATTTCTGCACCTCGTGCATCTTCTGCGTATAGAAGTTCGAGTTCGGGTTCTCGGTGCCGTCAACCACGCCGGTCTGCAGGGCCTGGTACACCTCGGAGAACGCCATCACCTGCGGGTTGGCGCCGAGCGAGCGCATTTCCGCATCGAGCACCTTGGAGGACTGGATCCTCATCTTCAGGCCGCGAAAATCTGCCGGGCTCTTGAGCGGCTTGTTGGCGCTGAAATTCTTGAAGCCGTTATCCCAGAACGACAGGCCCTTGATGCCCTTGCTGTCGAGCCTGGCCAGCAGGCTGGCGCCGATCGGGCCCTGCGTCACCTTGTGCAGCTCGGCATAGTTGTCGAAGATGTAAGGCAGATCGAACACCTCGAACTCCTTCGCCCCGAGCGGCCCGAACTTGGCAAGCGAGGGCGCCAGCATCTGCACCGCGCCGAGCTGCAGCGCTTCCATCTCTTCCTTATCCTTGTACAGCTGGCTGTTGGGGTAGACCTCGACCTTCACGCGTCCCTTGGTGCGCTCTTCCGCGAGCTTCTTGAAATATTCGGCCGCCTTGCCCTTGGGTGTGTCCTGGGCCACCACATGGCTGAATTTGATGATGATGGGGTCAGCGGCAAAAGCCAGGCCGGAGAACGCGAGCGCAACGGCGCCGAGCAGCAGGGAACGACGGTTCATGGTGGGGGTCTCCTCGTTGGAACGGCTGTTATGATCGGGATTCTGGTGGGCCTAGAGTCGCAGCTCAATTGTGGTAACACGCATTGTGGTTTTCCACAGGCTGGCGGGGGCGGCCCCTGTTTTACTACGATGTAGACCATGAGCCCGCCGCGCTACTCCTTCTTCTCGCCACGCCAAGGGCATTGGCTCTGGTTCTGGCCGCGCATCGCGCTGGTGTTGTTCATCGCCGCCGTGTCGGGCCTGCTCTGGTATTCCGCCCGCGAGGAGCGCGAAGCGCAGCGCATCGTGTTGATCAACGACGTGCTGTGGGCCGAGCAGAATCTGCAATTCCAGTTCGACCAGACCGAAGAACGGCTGCGCGGCATTGCCTCGGCCGACCAGGAGCGCGCGCTCACCGAGAGCGATTTCCGCGGCCGCCTCAATCTGCTGATGAGCGGCAACCCGAGCGTCATCGGCGCCCAGGTCTACGGTGCCGACGGCCACCTGCGCTTTGCCTCGGGCGCAAGCCTGGGTGCCGATACGGCAGCGCTGGCGGCGACGATCGAGCTGGCCCATGCCACGGGGCGCCCCACCTATTCCACCCTATTCTGGATAGGCCACGAGGCCTGCGTCGTCGCCACCGTGCCGGTCGGCGATGAAATCGCCGTGGCCCTGATCTCGCTGCCGCGGCTGGTGGCCCAGCAGGTGCCCTGGTGGTTCGCCACCAAATACCGGTTGACGCTCAGCGACGCCGACGGCGTGGTGCTGGCCAGTAAATCCCGCGTCGAGGCCGGCACCGAGGGCCTCTCCTACCAGCTGGCGTTCGACCCGCCCGGGCATGGCTTGCTGCTCAGGGTCACCGCCTACGATACCGGCAGCAGCGTGATGCAGAAGCTGCTGATCGTATCCGTCGTAGCGCTGGCGCTGGCGGTGCTGTTCAGCTGGTGGCGCTTGCGGCGCCACATCCAGGGCCGGCTGGCGGCCGAGGCGGCGCTCCGCGAGGAGCACGCCTTCCGCAAGGCGATGGAAGACTCGCTGTCGGTCGGCATGCGCGCGCGCGACATGGAGGGGCGCATCGTCTACGTCAATCCGGCCTTCTGCAAGATGGTCGGCTACCGCCAGGAGGAGCTGATCGGCATGCTCCCGCCCTACCCCTACTGGGACCCGGACGCGCTCGAACGCCACAAGCACCAGAATGCCGCCGTGCTGTCCGGCCTGGCGCCGCTGACCGGCTTCGAATCGCGCATCCGCCACCGCGACGGCCACTACGTCGACACCATGATCTACACCACGCCGCTGATCGATGCCCACGGCAGGCAACGCGGCTGGATGAGCTCGGTGCTCGACATCACCGAACGCAAGCGCAGCGAGCACTTCACCCGCCAGCAGGAAGAAAAGCTGCAGCAGACGGCGCGCCTGACCTCGATGGGCGAGATGGCCTCGACCCTCGCCCACGAGCTCAACCAGCCGCTGATGGCGATGTCGAGCTACGCCAGCGCCGCCAAGCAGCTGGCCAACAACGGCGAACAGCGCGAGCTGCTGGTCGGCACGCTGGACAAGATCGCCGACCAGGCCCACCGCGCCGCGCAGATCGTGCGCCGCATCCGCGAATTCGTCCGCCGCCGCACGCCGCACCACGAGCCCTGCGACCTCAATGCGCTGATCGACGATGCCGTCGGTCTGATCGAGGCCGATGCCCGCGCCCGCGGCATGCGCATCACCAGCGAGCTGGACCGCAGCCTGCCGGCGATCCAGGCCGACCCCATTCTGCTCGAGCAGGTGCTGATCAACCTGATCCGCAACGGCATGGATGCCTGCGCCAACCAGCCCGCCGCGCGCCGCAGCATCGAGATCCGCAGCCGGCGCGACGGCGACATGGTGCAGGTCAGCGTCGCCGACACCGGCCAGGGCATCGGCGACGATGTCGTCGAGCACCTGTTCGAAGCCTTCTACACCACCAAGAGCCTGGGCATGGGCCTCGGGCTCAGCATCTGCCGTTCGGTGGTCGAGAACCACCACGGCCGGCTCTGGTTCGAGCCGCGCGACGGCGGCGGCACGATCTTCCACTTCACCCTGCCCGTCACCACGAGCGAGACCACGCCATGAGCACCGACCTCAAATCCGTCTACATCGTCGACGACGACACCGCCGTGCGCGACGCCATCGGCCTATTGCTGCTGTCGCACGGCTACACCGTGCGCGTGTTCGAATCGGGCGAGGCCTTCCTCGCCGCGCTCGAGCCCGGCTGGGAAGGCTGCGTGGTGCTCGATGTGCGCATGGAAGGCATGAGCGGGCTCGATGTCTTCGACGCGCTGCGCCAGCGCGCCAGTGAGCTGCTCGCCGTCTTCCTCTCCGGCCACGGTGACATCGCGATGGCCGTCGGCGCCGTCAAGCAGGGCGCTTTCGACTTCCTCGAAAAACCCTGCCGCGACCAGGTGCTGCTCGACAAGATCAACGACGCTCTCGCCGTCGCCAGCGCCCGCCGCCAGTCACGCGGCAGCCACGAGGCCGTCCACGCCCGCCTGGCCAAGCTCTCCCCGCGCGAACGCGAAGTCATGGAGCGCGTGCTGGCCGGCAAGCTCAACAAGGTGATCGCAGACGAGCTGAACATCACGATGCGCACGGTGGAAGTCCACCGGGCAAACGTATTTGCGAAGATGGGTGTGCGCTCGGCGGTAGAGCTGGCGCAGTTGCTGGCGGGACGAGAGTGATTCGAGGCGAAGCCCTGCATTGGCCGTCGCTGCCGGCCCCGCATCAGGGCTTGCACATCGCCATCGTGGCGGTGTTGAATGGGATGATCCGACACCAGAGCCCGGATCGACAACATTGCAGCCCTTTCATGTATCAAACTGGCCACGGCCCATCGTCCATCCCACGGATTACGACGGCGGCGAACGCCTGCGGCTGAGCTGGGACTTGGGCGCGGTATCGGATAGCGAAAAGAAACAGCTGATCCGGCTATGGAGCGCCACGCTCCCCGAGTTGCAGCAGCTCCGCTGGCTGAGCATCTGGTCGCACGTCACGCAACCCTTGTTTGAAGCAGCATGCCGGATCGAGGGCTTGACCTGTTTGCAGATCAAATGGAGCAATATCAAGCGCCTCGACGCCATCGCCGGGCTGGGCGCGCTGACCTACCTCCACATCGGCAGCTCGACCAAGGTCGAGTCGATCGAGCCGCCGGCTGACCTCGCATCGCTGAAAGTGCTTGAGCTGGAAAATTTCAAGCTGATCTCGGACTTTTCGCCAATTGCCCGGCTGCCCAGGCTCGAATCGCTGGCGATTACGGGGAGCATGTGGGGGCGCCAGCGGGTCGATTCCCTTGAGCCCTTGGCGGGCATGACTTGGCTGAAGTCGCTGGCGATCGCCACCACGCATGTCGAGTCGCTGCGCCCGCTGGCGGCACTCAAAACGCTGGCCTACCTGGGGCTTGGCGGGTGGCTGCCGATGGCGGAGTACGCCTGGCTATCGGCCAAGCTGCCCAATACCGAATGCCAATGGTTCCGGCCCTTTCTCGATCTTGCCGGCTCGGGCTATGGCCGCTGCACGAAGTGCGCGCAGGATTCGATGGTGATGCTGACTGGACGAGGCGCCCGGACAATCTGCCGCTTCTGCGACGCTGCCAAGGTGGCAAAGCACAAGGCGGCATTCAACGACATCAGGGCCATGGCCTTGGCTGAATAGCAAGCTGGTCGCCGCCCTGCAGGGCGCGCCGGGACTGGGTTTCCGGCAAGCCCGGCGCCAGCTGGCGCGGCCAGTGCAGCCCCCATACCGACAGGAGTTCCACATGAGCCCCAATCAAGCCACTGTCGAGCAATACATGGCAGGCTTCCGCCGCACCGACCACGCGCTGATCCTGTCCTGCCTGGCCGACGATGTCGAATGGCTGATCCCCGGCCAGTTCCATGTGGTCGGCAAGGCCGCGTTCGACAGGGAGATCGAAAACGAGGCCTGCGTCGGCAGCCCGGAGATCGAGGTCACCCGCCTGACCGAGCAGAACGACGTAGTCGTCGCCGAAGGCTCGGTGCGCTGTGCCCGGCGCGACGGCGGCGTGCTGATTCTGGCGTTCTGCGATGTATTCGAGATGCGCGAGACAAAGATCAGGCGCCTGATCAGCTATCTGGCCGAGATCAGCTAGCCCTGCCCTGCCGCAACGCGCTCCCAGCCTGGCTTGCAGCCAGCCCCAAACAACGGCGGCGCTCATGTTAGAATTTTGCATTTTACGTTAACGTAAATTTGAATCGCCGACAGCAAGCACCGGGCCGGTGGCGCATAATGGTCGAAAAGCCGTCTTGAACATCAGGCAGGCGGATTCCCGAGTGCCTGCCCTCAACGAGCCATCGCGCGGGCCGGTGCCGATATTGACGACAGCCCGATACGCCAACTTCAAGACGGTAGCCAGAGAGCCTATCGTTACCCAGCGAGGATATGTATGAGCAACGGCAATCCACTGTGGTCCCCCAAGGCAGCACAGATCAAAGCTGCAAACGTTACGCGCTTCACCGCCTTCGTCAACGATGGTTACGGCCAGAAGCTGGCCAACTACCCCGCGCTGTATGACTGGTCGGTGGCACACCCAGCCGATTTCTGGTCGGCGCTGTGGCGCTTCTGCGAGGTGCAGGCGAGCCAGGAGTGGGATCAAGTGCTGGTCGACGGCCACAAGATGCCGGGCGCGAAGTGGTTTGTCGGCAGCCGCCTCAATTTTGCCGAGAATCTGCTGCGCTACCGCGACAGCCGTACCGCGCTGGTGTTCCGCGCGGAAGACCAGGCCGAAGCGGAATACAGCTATGCGGAACTCTATGAAGAAGTCGCCAAGGTCGCACAGGCGCTGAAATCGGCAGGCGTCACGGTTGGCGACCGGGTGGCGGGCTTCATGCCCAACCTGCCGCAAACCGTCATCGCCATGCTGGCCGCGACCAGCCTCGGGGCTGTCTGGTCGTCCTGCTCGCCCGATTTCGGCATCCAGGGCGTGCTGGACCGCTTCGGCCAGATTCAGCCCAAGGTGCTGTTCACCGCGGACGGCTACTACTACAACGGCAAGTCGGTAGACAGCCTGGAGCGCATCGGCAGCATCCTCGAACAGCTGCCCAGCGTCCAGCAGCTCGTGGTGGTGCCGTTCATCTCGCCCACGCCGGAGTTGAGGGGCCTGAAGCATGCCGTCAACTGGATCGATTTTGCCGACAATGATGCCACCCAGGTCGATTTCGTCCAGTTGCCGTTCGATCATCCGCTCTACATCATGTATTCGTCAGGCACCACGGGTGTGCCCAAGTGCATCGTCCATTCTGCGGGCGGCACCCTGCTCCAGCATCTCAAGGAGCATGTCCTGCATGGCGACCTCAGCCGCGACGATACGATTTTCTACTTCACCACCTGCGGCTGGATGATGTGGAACTGGCTGGTATCGGCGCTCGCCGTCGGCGCCAAGGTCGCACTTTACGATGGCTCGCCGTTCTATCCGTCGGCCGAGGTGCTGTGGGACTATGCCGAGGTGGAGGAATTCACCACCTTCGGCACCAGTGCAAAATACCTGTCCGCCCTCGAAAAGGCCGGTGCCAAGCCGCGCAAGTCGCACGAGCTATGGGCGCTGGATACCATCTGCTCCACCGGCTCGCCGCTGCTGCCGGAGAGCTACGACTATGTCTATCGGGACATCAAGCCAGATGTCCGCCTGAGCTCGATCTCGGGCGGCACCGACATCGTCTCCTGCTTCGCGCTCGGCAGCCCCGTGCTGCCGGTATATCGCGGCGAGCTGCAATGCCGCGGGCTCGGCATGGCGGTACAAATCTACGACGACGACGGCAAGCCGGTACAGCAGGAAAAAGGGGAACTGGTCTGCACCAAGCCATTTCCGTCCATGCCGATCCAGTTCTGGAACGACCCGGATGGGGCCAAATACCGGGCGGCCTATTTCGAGCGCTTCGACAATATCTGGTGCCATGGCGACTATGCCGAGCTGACGGAGCACGACGGCATCGTGATTTATGGCCGTTCCGACACGGTGTTGAACCCAGGTGGCGTCAGGATCGGCACGGCCGAGATCTACCGCCAAGTGGAAGCCTTCCCGGAAGTACTGGAGTCACTGGCGGTCGGCCAGGATTGGCAAGGCGATGTGCGGGTGATCCTGTTCCTTCGCCTGCAACCCAAGTCCCGGCTCGACGAAGCGCTGGCCCAGCGCATCAGGCAACGCATCAAGGAAGGCGCCAGCCCGCGCCACGTCCCGGCCAAGATCATCGCCGTCACGGACATCCCCCGCACCATCAGCGGCAAGATCGTCGAGCTGGCGGTGCGCAACGTTATCCATGGTCACCCGGTAAAGAACAAGGAAGCACTGGCCAACCCGGAGGCACTGGCGCTGTTCGAGAATCTGGAAGACCTGACGAGCTGATTCGCAGGGCGGGCCAGGAACACCAGCCCCCGATCCTGGGGGCTTTTTTTCGCCAGTTTGCCGCCGCACCGGCAAGACTCAGGCAACCATGGCGGCCAGCCAGCTGGCGATCGTGGGCCCGCGTGGTGGGCGGTATTTTCGACCAGGAAAACAACGCCAAACCAGCGGGCTTTCCACGGCTATATTGGGTAGTGCAAGGCGGCGGATGCGGCCAGAACCAACAGAAAGGAATGTATGAAACGCTCGCTGTTCAGCGGCTGTTGTTTGCTCATGGTGATCCAGATGCAGCCGCTACAGGCGGCACCGGCAGGCGGCCAGGAGGCAGTCACTGTGGCTTGTGGCGACTGCCAGCCCGGCTCGCGGCAAACAGGCACGCCAGCCAGCGGGCTCCGTTTCTCCTGCCCGGCGGGCGAGGTCGTCAAGTTTGGGCAGGCTGTCGACGCCTATTTGCTATCGAACGGCATCTCGATGCGCCACATCGCCAAGACCATCGACACCGAGCACGGCACGCTGAGCTACGTCATGCGCACAGATCGACAGACGCACGACACGCTGGCCCTGGCGCGCCACCCGGCGCTCCGCGTGAAAGACGAGCGGCTCCTGCTGCCCGGCGCCCACGGTACCATGCGGCCCATCCACACGGTATCGAAACAGGAGATTCTGCTTGCCCTGATGCAAACGGGCCGGCTGACGGCATTCGATGCGCCGGCCTGCTCGCTCGATACCTTGAAGGACCATGTCGCCATTCGACAGAACATCGTGGCATGGGCCGAGAACCTGAACTGGGTATGGCCCAATGGCGGGCAGGCGCGCTGGAACACCCGCTATTGGCGGCGCGGCACGCCACGGCACGATGTCCCCCTGCATGTGGCCGTCAACGATGCCTTCATCAACCAGCGCCTGTATTCGATCGGCTGCTACACCGGCGCCAAGCTGGTGATGATTCAGGGGGTGCTCGATTATTACCAGCGGATCAAGCGTGACCCGGAACAGGTCAAACGGATCGAGGCCCGCCTCTGGTCGAACCAGGACCCATTGACCGACATCGAGCCCGGCCGGATGTGGGATTTCGAAGCGGATTTCGACAACAAGGAACAAAACCGGCCAGGCAAGCTGCTGACCATCCAGTACGGCGTGCCGGCCCGGCATTTCGTGCCCGGCGACTGGGCCTATTTTCTCAACACCGATGCGAAGTCCTACCAGAAGACCGGGTATGAGGGCTCGAACGCCATCTATCTGGGCCGCAACCGGTTTGATGATTTCTACAACGATCACAACCACGCCTACACCTATCACGAGAAGCTCGACGAGGTGTACCAGTGGCGGCACGGCGTTTTCAGCCGCTCGCGCGACGCGGCCAAGATCAAGCCACTGTCCAGGCAAGCCATGGCGCGCCTGGAGCAACCGCCGAAGCAGGGCGGGCTGGTGAACGACTTCCGGGTGTACCCCTACTTCTTTGGCGCCCCACTGCCCGAGTTGCCCAGGCAGAAATGATTGGCGGCGACGTGGCCGCAGTGGTCAGCCCTTGGCCCGGTGGGCCGAGCCCCAAGGCAGGATGGGCCTAGCTTGTCTCTACGCGATTCCTGCCATGCTGCTTGGCAAGATAGAGCGCCTGGTCGGCACGCCGCAGCAGCGAGCCAAGATCATCCTGGCTGGCGTCGAACAGCGCCAGGCCAAAACTCGATGTCGCCCTGAGCGTGCCGTCGGCCGCTGTAAAGCGCCAGTTCTCGATCGACAGCCTCAGCCGATCCGCCAACACCATCCCGCCCTGCAGATCGCAATTGCAGGCCAGCGCGATAAACTCCTCACCGCCGTAACGCGCGACGATATCTCCCTCGCGAAATACCCGCCTGGCCAGGTCGGCGATTTCCACCAGCACGGCGTCCCCCGCATCGTGCCCGAAACGATCGTTGATCGATTTGAAATGATCGATATCGAACATGATCAGCGTCAACGCGGTACCGTGACGCCGGGCATTGGCGATCTGGGCATTCGCCACCTCGGAGAAGGCGCGCCGGTTGAGTATTCCCGTCAGGAAATCGGTGCGGGAGGCCTGTCGCAACTCGTCGACCAGCTGCTGACGCTCCACTTCAAGGCGCTGCTTGGCAATGCTGTTGGCCTTCAAGAGGGCAACGACATCGAGAATGTCGCCGATTTCATCCAGCTGCTTGCGGGCCGGGACCACGATGTCGAACTTGCCATGGGCAATCTCTGCCAGCGCCTTTGCCGTCCTCAGCAAGGGGCTGACGACACGGTGCCGGATCACCAGCAGGATCACCAGTACGGTCAGCACCGTGAGCATGCCGATGAACAACGCCAGCAGCAGGTTCTGTCTCGCCACGCGATGGCTCTCGCGCGCACCGGTCATGGCGTTCTCTACCATGACATCGCGCAGTTGGATGATGGAGGCCATGTCGGGCACGTAACGGGCGGCGAAGCCTGCAGCATCCATGCCATAGCGCCGGCCGGCCTCGCTGTCGGCGATGACGCCGTTGACGAAACGCAGGCCATCGCCGAAATACCGCTGCTCCATCGACTGCATGGCCCCCAGCGCCAGCTGGTCGGCGAATTGGCTTTGCAGGCGTAGCTGGATCAACATGTGGAGCTGTTCGATACGGCCGCGCAATACGTCAATCGCCTGCTTCTCGCTGTCGGCCAGCGGCTTTTGCTCGGTCAGGGCCGCCGTAAACTGCGACCCCAGCCGGCCAGCCTGCACCCTCAACTCCGCCGCCAGACGCGCGCCGATCAGCGCATCGGAGAACTGCGGGTAGATTTCTTCCGCATCACGAGACAGCTTCGTCACCGCAGACATGATGATCGGGATCACATCGAACATCTGATGCACTGCCCCCATCACCTGTTCTGCGCTCCGCCTGGATCGGGGTAAGGCCGCGACACCATCCACCTCACGCCGGGCAGCCTCCAGCTGGGCGATGGCCTTGTGCATCTCGATGGCAGCCTCTTGATCGTGCAGATCGGTGTCGTCCGCAATCCGCGCCATCAGCTCTGCAATCACGGTATCACTCGCGGCCCGTGCCTTTTTCAGTCGTTGCAGCTTGGCGGGATCATGCTGCGCATCGCCCAGCACACCATTTGCCGGCCCACGCTCGAACGATACCTTTTCGGCTACCACCATTGCCATGTAGGCCGTCTGGATTTCACCCAGGCCATCACGTGCAGAACGATAAATCTGCCATTCATCGAAGATGATCCACGACAGCATCACGCCGACCAGGGTCGACAGGATCGCCGTATTGATGGCAAAGAGTCGGGACAAGCGCATCGTATGGAAGGGGACTGACAAATACGATAAGGGGTCAATCATGCTACAGGAGCCATGTGCCAAGTGGCTACAGGAAACCACGCCAGGCTACCCAGCTCATGGTAGAGCCAGACGGAATTGCCAACGAAACAAATGAGGGGAAACAAAAGAGGCGAGAAAAAAGCCGCTCTCAGCGGCTGATTTCCTGATGTTACTGGAGGCGGAGGCCGGAATCGAACCGGCGTAGACGGCTTTGCAGGCCGCTGCATAACCACTTTGCTACCCCGCCATCGTCTTGGACGGCTGTGCGACAAGCTGTATTCTACTTGTCGCCACTCCAGCATGAAAAAACACGATGCTGGAAGTGAAAGGGGGAAAGCGATTGCTTTCCCCGCGAATATGGAGCGGGAAACGAGGCTCGAACTCGCGACCTCAACCTTGGCAAGGTTGCGCTCTACCAACTGAGCTATTCCCGCGTTTTCTGAACTGCCAACAGCATTGAAACTGGAGCGGGAAACGAGGCTCGAACTCGCGACCTCAACCTTGGCAAGGTTGCGCTCTACCAACTGAGCTATTCCCGCATTTTCTGAACTGCCAACAACATTGCAACTGGAGCGGGAAACGAGGCTCGAACTCGCGACCTCAACCTTGGCAAGGTTGCGCTCTACCAACTGAGCTATTCCCGCTTTGCACTTCGGCGTCACCGCCGTCGTTCAGAGAGCGGCAATTATAGCGACCAAAACGGCCGTGTCAACAATCTGCAATCAACTTTATCCCTGTTTTATTTGAGGCCAGGCCACACGCAGGTAATAACCCATTGACCACAAAGTCAAAATGGCCGCCACGAACATCAGCCACTCACCGAAATAAAGCGTATCGACCCCAGACACCAGTGGTGCAGCATACAGCAACAGTACGATGGCAAGCATTTGAGCCGCTGTTTTCAGCTTGCCGACAAAAGAAACGGCAACACTTTTGCTCTTGCCCAGCTGCGCCATCCACTCCCGCAACGCGGAAATCGTGATCTCGCGCCCGATGATGACCACCGCGATCCACGACTCCGTCCGACCCAGCTTGACCAGCAGGATCAAGGCGGCAGCCACCATCAACTTGTCTGCCACCGGATCGAGAAATGCGCCAAACGAAGTCGTCTGCCCCAGCGCTCTGGCCAGATAACCATCAAACCAATCGGTAATGGCCGCCAGTGCGAAGCAGGCAGCGGCAAACAGGTTCTTGTCGTGCATCGGCAGCCAATGCTCGGGCAGGTAAAAGATGCCGACAAACATCGGGATCAGAACGATACGGCACCAGGTCAGGAAGATGGGTAGATTGAAAGGCATCGGATGTTCTGTTTGCTGTTCTTATTTATTTAGTGAAATTGCCTGTATATCGTTTCGGCCAACGTCCGGTTGATGCCCTCAACCTGGCACAGCTCGTCGACGCTCGCCGTCTGGACCCCTTTCAGCCCGCCAAAATGCGTCAGCAGTCGCTGGCGCCGCTTGGGGCCAACGCCGGCGATGTCCTCCAGTGACGACGTGGTGCGTGCCTTGCCTCGGCGGTTGCGATGCCCGGTAATGGCAAAACGATGCGCTTCGTCGCGAATCTGCTGGATCAGATGCAGGCCGGGGTGGTCCGTGGGCAATTGTAGCGTCTTTTGTTGCTGCGGAATAATCAGCTGCTCCAGCCCCGGCTTGCGTTCCTCGCCCTTCGCCACACCAACCAGCATGAGCTCATTGAGCCCAACCTCGGCCATGACATCGAGCGCGACCCCGACCTGCCCCTTGCCGCCGTCAATCAAGACCAGATCCGGCATCACCCCCTCGCCGGCTGCGATCTTTTGATAGCGTCGGGTCAGGGCGTCGCGCATGGCGGCAAAATCATCGCCGGGCGTAATGCCGGTGATGTTGTAGCGCCGATATTCGGATGGCTGCATCGACAATCGGTCGTAGACCACGCAGGAGGCAACCGTGGCCTCACCCATGGTATGGCTGATGTCGAAACACTCGATGCGCGCCACGCTCTCGGGCAGGCCCAACGCATCCTGCAGTGCGCTCAGCCGCCCTTCCTGTGTGCTTTGGCTGGTCAGGCGCTGGCCGATGGCTATCTCGGCGTTCTTGGTCGCCATTTCCAGCCACACCCGCCGCTCCCCCACCGGGTTGTCGTTCAGATACACCTTGCGCCCGGCCTGCTCGCTGAGCAGCGCCTGCAGCGGCTCGGGTTCCGGCACGCCGGCCACGATGATGGCCTGTGGGATCGTACGATCGAGATAGTGCTGCAGCAAAAAAGCCTCGAGCGCCGACGCCGCGTCATAGTCGTCGGCATTGCTGGGAAAGAAGCTCTTGTCGCCGAGGTGGCGCCCGCCCCGCACCATGACCAGATTGACGCACAGCAGGCCGTTGGCGGCCACGCAGGCGACCACGTCGGCATCAAGCTGGGTGGTATTGCTGCTGACAAACTGCTTGCTGCGGATACGCGTCAGGCTGTGAATCTGGTCGCGCAGCACCGCGGCTTCTTCAAATCGCCATTCACCAGCAGCCTGTTCCATCTTGCTGTTGAGATCGGTCAGTAACTCGCTGTCCTTGCCTTGCAGAAACAACAACGCATTGCGCACGTCCTCGCGATAGTGCGCCTCGTCGATCAGACCGACACACGGCGCGGTACAGCGCTTGATCTGGTGCAGCAGGCAGGGGCGGGATCGATTGTTGTATACCGAATCCTCGCAGGTGCGCAGTTTGAAAACCTTCTGCAGCAGGTGGATGTTCTCGCGTACGGCATGCCCGCTCGGGAATGGGCCAAAATACTGGTGCTTGCGATCGAGTGCCCCACGGTAAAAACCGAGCCGCGGGAATGCGTGCCCGGTCAGCATGATGTAGGGGTAGGACTTGTCGTCGCGAAAAAGGATGTTGTAGCGCGGGGACAACGCCTTGATCAGGTTGTTCTCGAGAATGAATGCCTCACTCTCCGAACGCACCACGGTGGTTTCGATCGCGGCAATCTGCGCCACCATCAGGCGGATGCGTGGCGACAGATCGCTCTTCTGGAAGTATGAAGAAACCCGCTTTTTCAGGTCCTTGGCTTTACCGACATACAGGACGGCACCGTCGGCGGACAACATGCGGTACACGCCCGGCAGATTGGGCAAGGATGCCAGCACAGGCTTGGGATCGAAGGGACTCTGGGACATCGGGACGAACAATCGGATCTAATTAAGGGAATTGGCCACAACGGCACCGGAGCGTGCCACACGCCAGATGGCCATACTACCAATGGGCGGCTCGGCGGCGCCAGGACTCGGGCGGGAGACGCGAGCGACACCGCCGGGGTGGCGCCCGCCTCGTCGGAAACTACTGCTGGGCAGGCTCGGAGGCCGAAAACCCGCTGTTGGTCTCGTCCCTGGTGCTACGTAGATTGGCAGCCGGCGTCAACAGCGGGCTCTCCAGCGGACCATTGACGATCATCGGCACAGCCATCGGGTTGACCGCGCTCTTCATGCGTAGCGCCAGGTTACCGTTGACACGCTGCCTGGCATCGACGGTTACCGCGCCAGAGGCACCCAGCAGGCCGGACTGCAGCGCGATATTCTTGAAACGATAGGTCTTCTCGCTGATCTCGATGATACCGCTCATCGAATCGAAACGGGTCTTGCCGCCGCGCAGCCCACCGCCATTTGTGCCGTAGTTATAACGAATCGCGGTGATGAAATCGATATTGTTGAGCGTACCGTCTTCAGCCTTGAACTTGCCCTCGGCGCGTGGGTGCGCAAGCAGGTCCTCCAGGTATTTGCCGGAGGAGCCGAACACGCCCTCCACGCTGGCGCGCCCCGACACGAATGTCTTGGGATTCAGACCGGAAGTGAGCGGCTCGAGCTGCATATTGTTGACCTCGTAGCGCCCCGACAGTTGCCAGCCGTCGCGCCATTCCAGCTTGGCGGATGCCGTCAACGTGCCGCCATACAGCACGCCCCGGATATCGTCGAACACGACATTGTCGGCGTTCCCCTTGGCATTCACGACCAGCGAGCTGAAATTGACACTCGGTGCCATCGGGATGGCCCAGTTGTCGGCATCGAAACTATATGCATACTGATCGCCATCCGGCGCAATGCGCAGCTTGGCATTGGTGCCCTCCTGGCTCAGGAGGATGTCCTTGAAGCCCCCTTGCTTGTCGAACGACACGTCGGCGTTGAGCGGCCCGAGCGATGCCTTGTTCAAGTGGATGGTGCTATTGCTGAAGCTCATCGCTTCGACGCGCCAGCCCTTGTTGTCCTTGCCTGCATTCATGATGACGGGGGCAATCAGGACAAACTCCTGCTTCAATTCGGCGGTGTCCAGCGACAGACGGCTAACAACCTTACGGTCGGCCAGCAAGGACAGATAGGCGGGCTGCACCAGCACCTTGCTGATATTGGCTTCCTGGTTCTGCCCAATCTTGACGTTGTTGAGCACCAGGCGCGGCATGGGGGCGTAGGCCACGCTCATGTCACCGATCGATACAGGCTGATGCAGCTGATTGCGGAGCGAGGCTTCGACCTGCGGGATATATAGGTTAATCGGGTAAACCAGGGGAAACAGCAGCGCGGCAATCACGACAAACGCTATCGTACCCAAGGTGATTTTTAGAATTTTCATGTATCCGGTTACCGTTGTTGTTTTTCCTGTTGACCCACAATCAAAGAACACCTAATATACGCGCCTCTTTTGATCCCTGATAGCTCAGTCGGTAGAGCGACGGACTGTTAATCCGCAGGTCCCTGGTTCGAGTCCAGGTCGGGGAGCCAGATTCTAATGCGATTTGCATAAGAAGCAAATATGCAAATGCTAATATTTTAACGATTTTGTAATAGATCCCTGATAGCTCAGTCGGTAGAGCGACGGACTGTTAATCCGCAGGTCCCTGGTTCGAGTCCAGGTCGGGGAGCCAGATTTCGATGCAGCTTGCATAGCAAGCGCATCAATGCTGTAAGCACCAAGAACAATAGATCCCTGATAGCTCAGTCGGTAGAGCGACGGACTGTTAATCCGCAGGTCCCTGGTTCGAGTCCAGGTCGGGGAGCCAGTATTTCCAAACCGCCATGAAAACATGGCGGTTTTTGTTTTTGGGCCAGCAAATTCATCTCTTCCTCCCCCGCCCTACTGGATTTGAACGGCATGTCTCTATATAAATAGAGCTGCGGCATCAGAACCGCAAGCCAATGCATTCAAACCAAGCTATCGCCTCATGCCATTTTCGAAGCCCCCGACAGGCTTGTTGAGCTCGTTCACCCGTCTTAAGAAAACCGCGCGCCAGCAGGACGAGCAAACCCACTACCTGCATGCCATCCTCGATGCGCTGCCCCATGTTGCGGCTCTGGCGTGCGATGCGCAGCACCGGGTCGTGTACTGGAGCCAAGCCAGCGAAGCACTGTACGGCTACCCCGCCGACAGGGCGCTAGGCCAGCCGCTGGAAGACCTGATCAGCACACCGGAGACACGCCCCCCCCTGCTCAAGGCGCTCGCCGAGTGGCTGGCCGGCAGCAGAACGGCGGCGGAACTGCCACTGAGCCGGCGCGACGGCACGCTGACCCAGCTATCCATCGACCCGGCCCTGCTGGCCGATGCCCCCAATGGCGCCGTCCTTTACCTGTTCCAGACGGATATATCGGAACAGCGCGAACAGCAGCGGATGCTGCAGCAAAGCGCAGCCTCCTTTCGCCGCATGATCGAGTGCCTGCCTGGCGGCGTGGTTCAGGTACAAGGCGAGCAGATCTGGATGAATGCGGCGGCGGAACGGATCATTGGGCATGCAAGGAGCGAGATCACCGGGCTTGCCGACTGGTTTTCCGCGCTCTATGGCGATCAGGCTGCCGCGGCGCACCGACAGTATCAGCTCGACCGCGCCCTGCGCTTTCAGCAACCGCGCCAGGAAACCATATTCACCGCCGACGGCAACTATCGCCATATCGACATCACCTCGTTCTGCGACGCCGTCGGCGAGATCCATCTGCTCAACGACAGCACCGAGCGTGTCGAGACCGAAGCGGCGCTGCGCCTGAGCGAAGAACGCTACGCCATCGCGGTGCGCGGCTCGAGCGATGGCCTGTGGGATTGGGATATCCGCAGCAACACCCTGTATTTCTCGGCCCGCTTCGAAACCTTGCTCGGCTACGAGCCGGGGGAGCTCGGTGACGAATTCGCCGTGCTAGCCGAGCATTTTCACCCGGATGAGCACGATCAGATCGTGGCTTACATGAACAATCACCTCACCCTGCATGTGCCATTCGACGTCGAATGTCGGCTGGCCACGCGCAGTGGCGACTATGGGTGGTTCCGCCTGCGCGGCGAAGGCATCTGGGATGCGGACGAACAGCCGATACGGATGGCTGGCTCGCTATCGGACATCAGCGACCGGATCGCCGCCATCGAGGCCTTGAAACAAAGCGAGTCGCGCCTAACCGATGCCCAGCAGGTAGCACAGATAGGCAACTGGGAATGGCACACCAGCGACGATGTCATGTGGTGGTCGGAGGTCATGCGGCAACTGCACAGCACATCGGCACGCCAGGCTACCCCGTCCTTGCAGACCTTCTTCATGCAGCTTGGTGACGAGGGCATGCGCGTTCGCAACGCCATGGAGCAGGCACGCGAGAGCCATGCCAAGACAACGGTCGAATATCGCATTCAGCTTGGAGGACGCCTTGTTGACCTGCTGATGACCTGCTCCCCGCGCTTCGACTCGCTCGGCAACCTCACGGCACTGCGGGGGACGGTACAGGACATCACGCAGCAGAAACGCATACAGCGCCTGCTATCGAGCGAGCGCCTCGTGCTGGAGCAGATTGCCGCCGGGAAATCGCTGGTCGCGACATTGGCGACCTTGTGCGAAGCGCTCGAACGGCAGATGCCCGGCGCCATCGCCTGCGCCATGGAGTTTGACCAGGAAAGCAAGCAATTGCATTACCTGGTCAGCGGCGAGCTGCCGGCTGAATTTGTCCGGCAAAGCAGCAACTGGCCAGCGGCACCATATGGCGGCTCCTGTTGTGCGGCGGCGGCACTCAAACGCCCGATCAACGTTGCCAACGTGGGCGACGATATCGTCTGGCGCCAGCACCGCGACATAGCTATCACGCACGGCCTGACGGCCGCTTGGGCCTACCCGGTGATTGCCAAGAATCTCCGCGTCGTCGGCGTGCTCGGGCTGTACTTTGCCGAAGCGCGCGAGCCTTTGGCGCACGAACAGGACATGCTCGAACGTATGGCCAAGCTCGCCGGCATCGCCATCGAGAACCAGCTGATCGAGCATGCACTGCGGGAAAGCGAAGAACGCTGGCACTTTGCGCTCGAAGGCAGCCGCGATGGCGTATGGGACTGGAACATCGAGGCCAACGAAGCGTTTTACTCCCGGCAATATGAAGAAATTCTCGGCGCCACGGACGAGCACCGGCTCAGCCCGGCCCTGGGCGACTGGCACCAGCGCATACACAGCGAGGACAAACCGAGGGTATTCGATGCCATCGAACGCTGCTTCCGCCGCGACGAGGGCCACTATCAGTGCGAATATCGCATCCACTGCTTTGACGGCCACACGCGCTGGGTCATGGCCCGCGGCAAGGTCATCGACTGGAACGACCAGGGTCAGCCAGCACGCATGATCGGCACCTTGCGCGACATCACCGATACCAAGCGCACGGAGGAGGACCTGCTCCTGCATGCCAAGGTATTCCAGGGGACAGGCGAAGGCATTCTCATCACCGACCGTTTCAACCGCATCATCTCGGTCAACGACGCCTTCACCAAGATCACCGGCTACAGCCAGGATGAGGTGCTGGGCCAGAACCCCAGCCTGCTTTCATCGGGGCGGCATGGCAGCGACTACTACCGCGACCTGTGGGCCGTCCTGAAAGCGACGGGCTATTGGCAGGGAGAGGTCTTCAACCGCCGCAAGAACGGCGAAATATTCCCGGAATGGCTCACCATCACCGTCCTGCGCAAAGAGAACGGCGATATCACGCACTTCATCGGCACATTCTCCGACATCAGCGAACGCAAGGCACAGGCCGAACACATCCAGTTCCTCGCCAATTTCGATGTACTGACCCAGCTACCCAACCGGCAACTGCTCAAGGATCGCGTCGATACCGCAATCGCCGGGGCGCATCGGGCAGGCAGCAAGCTGGCCGTGCTGTTTCTCGATCTCGACCGCTTCAAGAATATCAACGACTCGCTTGGGCACAAGGTGGGGGATGCCTTGCTGCAGGGCGTTGCCGAGCGGCTCCGCGCCACCGTGATCGACAACGACACCGTATCGCGCCTCGGCGGCGACGAGTTCGCCGTCCTGCTCAATGACTTGAGGCAGGGCGAAGATGCAGCCCATATGGCGCAACGCGTGATCGATGCCATCATCCAGCCCTATCACCTCGAACAGCACGAGTTGCGGCTGACGCCCAGCATCGGCATTGCTGTCTATCCGGACGACGGCACCGATTTCGAGACCCTGATCAAGAATGCCGATGCGGCGATGTACCATGCCAAGGATAGCGGCCGGAACAACTATCAGTTTTTCACGCAGAACATGAATGCCCGCGTATTCGAGCATTTGATGCTGGAAAACAACCTGCGCCGGGCACTCGAGCAACGGCAGTTCGAGCTCTATTATCAGCCGCAGTACGATGTATCGCAGCGCCGCATTGTCGGGGCCGAGGCATTGATCCGTTGGCGCCACCCGGAGCTGGGCCTGATCTCGCCGGCGCGTTTCATCCCGGTGGCAGAAGAGTCCGGGCTCATCGTTCCGATCAGTAACTGGGTGCTGGAAACCGTCTGCCAACAGGGCAAGCAATGGGAACAACTGGGCCTCGCGCCCATCCCCCTGTCGGTCAATGTCTCCGCACTGCAATTCCGGCAGAAGGACTTCCTGCCGACGGTGCTGGCGACCCTGGCGGTAACCGGCCTGCCCCCGGCGCGGCTGATGCTGGAGCTGACGGAGAGCATGCTGATGCAGAACACCGATGTCGCCATCGACAATATGAGCAGCCTCAAGACGCACGGTATTGGCATTTCCATCGACGACTTCGGCACGGGCTATTCCAGCTTGTCCTACCTGAAACGCTTTCCGATCGACAAGCTCAAGATCGACCAGTCCTTCATTCGCGAATTGCCGCAGGATGCCGACAATGCCGCGATCACGGCGGCAATCGTGAGCCTGGCGCAGAGCCTGCATCTGAATGTCATCGCAGAGGGGGTGGAAACACCGGACCAGCGTGACTTCCTGCTGGCACGCGGCTGCACCGAGATCCAAGGCTATCTGTTCAGCCCGCCGGTGCCCCCGGCGCAGTTTGCGGCGTTGCTGGGTACGAATACCTTATAATCGTCTCGTCACAACCACATCTGGACACAGCATGCACGACTCTTGGCGCGCGTTTCTGGCTACTCGCCAGGCCACTTTCTCGGACGATGCCGTTCTGCACTTCGGCAATCAGCACGCTGAATTGCACGCTGCACGGCAAGACACGGTGCTGGCTGATTTGTCCCATCACGGCCTGATCCGCTTCACCGGAGAGGAAACCAGCCTGTTCCTCAACAACCTGCTATCGAGCGATGTAAAGAAGCTCGGCGTCAATCAGGCCCAATGGAGCAGTTTCTCCACCCCTAAAGGCCGTATGCTGGCCAACTTCCTCATCTGGTGCGATAACGAAGCCTACCTGCTGCAGCTACCCAAGCCTTTGCAGGCAGCCATCCAGAAAAAGCTATCGATGTATGTGCTGCGCAGCAAGACCAAGCCGGCCGATGCGAGCGCGGACACCATCCTGCTGGGCTTGGCAGGCACCCATGCGGCCACACTCATCGAGCGGCACATCGGCCCGGCGCCCGCAGCACCGATGGATACGGCCCACCACAATGGCGTGACGGTGATCCGCCTGTCGGCACAACGCTTTGAGCTTGCCGTGCCGGTGGAGCAGGCAGCGACGATCTGGGAAAAGCTGGCCGAGGACGCAAAACCGGTTGGACAGGCCGTCTGGAGCTGGCTGGAGGTGCAGGACGGCACGCCGTGGATCCTGCCTGCAACGCAGGAACAATTCGTCCCACAAATGGCGAACATGGAGCTGATCGGCGCAGTCAGCTTCAGCAAGGGCTGCTACCCAGGGCAGGAAATCGTTGCACGCACGCAGTACCTGGGCAAACTCAAGCGCCGCATGTACTTGATGCATGTGGCAGTCGACGAGGTCTCACCGGGGCAGGAACTCTACAGCGCCGAGATGAACGGCCAGGCCAGCGGCATGATCGCCAACGTAGCCCCCGCGCCAGGTGGCGGTTTCGACGTATTGGCCGTCGTGCAGATCGCAAGCCTGGAGCACGACCTTCACCTGGGCTCGCTCGAAGGCCCGGTGCTCATACGCAAGACACTGCCTTACGCCGTGCACTGAATGGCCGAACTCTACGTCTACTATCGTGTCGACGACCCCGTAGCTGCGGGGTCGAAAATTGCGGGGTTGCTGGAGAACATGGCACGGCAGACCGGCGTGATCGGCCGCAAGCTGGAGAAATGCGACGAGCCCTTGCTATGGATGGAAATCTACCAAGGCATCGACGACCGCATGGCATTTGCGGGCGAGCTGGCATCGCAGGAGCGGCAACTCGGCATCGCCGGGCTGCTTCCTCCTGGCCAGCCGCGCCATCAGGAGTGGTTCAACTGAGCCGGCTCAGGCTCGCACGTCGATGCTGCTGCCCAGGTTCGGGGGATTGTTGTAAGTCGGTGCGGTCCGTTGCACCGAGCCAAGCAGCGTCGCCACCGTATCGGCAGTCACCTGATCGGCCTTCTTCATGGCGTAGATACCCGTGGACTGCAGGGCCTGTGCCTGCACATTTGCGCCAACTGCGGAGCTATCCATCATCACCTCACTGACTGAAAAGCACGTAACCGGTTCAACATCGGCACGGGCAATATGAATAATCAGTCACTTATATTGTAAATACAAGCAAAAACTGCGTGCCTCACTGCGGTAATTTCATCTTCTGATGCACAATCCCCGCTTCGACAAATGGCTCACCATCGGCAACAAACCCTTGCCGCCGGTAGAATTCGATTGCCGAGGCCTGCGCCATGAGCCAGACATCGGCCCGTTCCGCGGCGTTGCCATTGGCTGAAAGCAGCGTCTGCAGCAGTGCCTGCCCTACCCCCTTGCCACGCCATGATTTCAGCACGGCCATCCGCCCGATCTGGCCGTCAGGCAGCAAGCGGCCGCTGCCAATCGGCTCATCACTCATGTCGGTCGCCAGGACATGGGTCGCCCGTTCGTCCTGTTCATCACACGCCATGGCTGCCGGAATCCCCTGCTCGTCGATGAAGACTTGCCGTCTGATGGCAGACAGACGCTCACCGGCCTCCGACCACGGCACCAGCCGAATCTCGAACGACGCCTTGGCCGTCTTGTCCGGCCGATGTTGCTGGCGCCGCCGGGTAAAGAAGTCCTTCAACAACGTACCGCACTCGGACTCCAGCAGCCCTCCGACCACGTCGGCATGGTGATTCAGCCGTGTTTCGGCGAACAGGTCGATGACGCTGCCGCACACGCCGGTCTTGGGGTCGCGGGCGCCATAGAGCACGCGCCGGATACGCCCATGCATGATCGCACCGGCGCACATGGGGCAGGGTTCGAGCGTCACATACAGATCGCAGTCGACCAGGCGGTAGTTACCTAGGGCGGAGGCGGCATCGCGCAGCGCCTGGATTTCCGCATGGGCGGTCGGGTCGTGCGCCGCAATGGGTCGATTCCAGCCGCGGCCGACAACGACCCCATCCTTGACCACCACGGCCCCGACAGGCACCTCGCCCTCATCAGCGGCTTTGGCAGCCAGGGCCAAGGCCTCTTGCATGAACCGTTCGTGTTTGTTTTGCATATAAGGCGGCGGCGACCGCTCAGATAGAATGATTGAAGAGGACAGATTTTACTTGATCCGCCCCCACCCACCTATTGACGATCGTGGCAAGTCACCATCAAATCTGAAACCGGCTGATTTCCCTCTGCAGCCGGCTGGCCAGCTCCTCAAGATGCGATGCCGAGCTTGCCGCATCAGCTGCCGACACCGAGTTCGACTGCGACATGTCGGCGATCCGCTCGATGTTCGTGGTGATGAGCCCGCTGGCGGCGTGCTGTTCGTCGATGACGCCTGCCAGCCGAACCAGGTTGTCGTAGGCCCCTCGGGCATCCTCCCTGAGCTGTTCCAGCGGCTCAACCACGGCGTCGATCAGCTTCACACTATTGGCGACCTGCGCACCGCCAATTTCCATGGACTGCACGGCTTCCATCGTCTCATTCTGCACCGTGTCGACCATGTCCTTGATCTCCACCGTGGCCACACGCGTGCGTTCAGCAAGCTTGCGAACCTCGTCCGCGACAACCGCGAACCCTCTGCCGGCCTCCCCTGCCCGCGCAGCCTCGATCGCGGCATTGAGCGCCAGCAGATTGGTCTGATCGGCAATCTCACGAATCACGTTGGCGATGCCACTGATGCGCTGCGACTGCTCGTAAAGGCGCGCGATGTTTTCCGACGATTTGCTGACGGTCTCGGCAATCCGGTTGACCTCCTCCACCGCTTTGACCGCCAGCTGCTGCCCCTGGCTCGACAGCTCGGCGGCACGCTCCGACACGGCTGTCGCATCGCGTGCGGTCTGCCTTACCTGCTCGATGCCTTGCACAACGGCTTCTACCGAGTGCACGGCCTGCGCGGCAGAGTCGTTCTGGCTGCGGGAGCTGTCATTAATCTGGCCGGTGGACTCGGACATCGTGTGCACCGCCGTACCAAGCTGGCCGGCGCTGGCGGAAATGCCCACGATCATGGACTTGAGCTCGCCCTGCATCTGTTTCAGCGCCCCCAGCAACTGCGCGGTTTCATCCGTGCCGCGCACCTGGTGATCCTGCGTCAGATCGCCCTGCGCAATACGCTGAGCCGCACCGATTGCCGTGCGTAGCGGGTTGGTGATGACCCGGCTCATCACCGTCGCAATCGCCAGCAGCGCCACGACGGCCGCGAGGCTGATCAACACCGACAGCCCGACGCCGGAACGATGCGCACTCACCGCCCGCTCATAGGACTGCCTGGCCAGCGCTGTCTGCAGCTTGACCAGGTCATCGAATTTCTTGCTCAGCGCCTGAAAGATATTGTCGGACGCCTGCATCATCGCCATCGCGGTATTCACGTCGATGGTGCTGACATCCACCGAACCGCTGACATTCTTGCGGTAGTCCGCCAACGACACGAGGATATCCTTGGCCTGCCTGGCTTCATCCGGCGTCAGATCGGGCGACTTGGCGAACGCCTGCATGTCGGCAATCGTGACGCCGATGGCGGTATCCAGCTTCGCGCCGGTTTCCTTGATCTTGGCCTCGTTGTAATTCTTGAGCCAGGTAAACAGGCGATATACCCCCGAATGCACGCCAGATAACCCGAGACTCGCGGCCGATGTCGCCTGGTAGTGCTGGAAGCGCTTCAAGTACACGTCGTCGAGCGCCTCGCCCTGGCGCTGCAATGACCAGTACCCCGTGCCAAAGATGAGCAACAGGAAAAGCACCGCCACCACCGGCGCGATCAGGATCTTCTTGTAGATGGTCATCTTGCCGATCGCAGCCAGCACCTTGCTGGGCGGCAGCTTCAAGCTCATGGCCGAATGTGGAAGCGAGATAGGCAGTTTCATCTCAATATGATCTCCTGATACGGTAAGCGCATCGTCCCGCACCGGCATTGCCCGCAGGCTCTCGGTGCCAAGCAACGACAAGCACAATCACGGCTTTGCTGACGGCATTCCAGCCCCATACGGCCAATGATATATTTCCCCTTAGGGCCATTATAGACACCACTCAGGGTAGCGCCGATCTTTGCTAGCCGGCCTTCGAGTCTGTATAATGCTGTTTTGCCGCAAGGAAATATCATGCGCGTGATTCAAAAAGCGTTCACCTTTGATGACGTTCTTCTGATCCCCGCCCACTCCGATGTACTCCCCCGCGACGTCAGCCTCGCGACCAAACTCACCCGAGATATCACACTGAACATGCCGCTCGTGTCCGCCGCCATGGACACGGTCACCGAGTCGCGCTTGGCCATCGCCATCGCGCAGGAAGGTGGTATCGGCATCGTTCACAAGAACATGCAGCCCAAGGCCCAGGCACTGGAAGTCGCCAAGGTCAAGCGCTTCGAGTCCGGTGTGGTGAAAGACCCGATCACGATCCCGCCGACGATGACGGTGGCGCAGGTGCTGGCACTCACGCGCCAGCACAAGATCTCGGGCTTGCCGGTGGTGGAGAATGGCAAGGTAGTGGGCATTGTCACCAACCGTGATTTGCGCTTTGAATCGCACCTCGATCAGCTGATCGCCAACATCATGACCCCGCGTGAACGCCTGGTCACGGTCAAGGAAGGCGCAAGCCCTGAAGAGGCCCGCCAGCTGATGCACAAGCATCGCCTGGAACGTGTGCTGGTGATCAACGACGCGTTCGAACTCAAGGGCCTCATCACCGTCAAGGACATCATCAAGACGGTCGAGCACCCGTATGCATGCAAGGATTCGCTGGGCCGCCTGCGCGTTGGCGCGGCTGTCGGCGTCGGTGCAGGCACGGATGAGCGGGTCGAGCTGCTGGTCGAAGCCGGTGTCGATGTGATTGTCGTCGATACCGCACACGGCCATTCGCAAGGTGTACTCGACCGCGTCAACTGGGTGAAGAAGCATTTCCCGCAGGTACAGGTCATCGGCGGCAACATCGCCACGGCAAGTGCGGCCCGCGCGCTCGTCGATGCTGGCGCTGATGCGGTCAAGGTCGGTATCGGCCCAGGCTCGATCTGCACCACCCGTATCGTTGCCGGTGTCGGGGTGCCGCAGATCAGCGCCATCCACAATGTATCGGAAGCGCTCAAGGGTACAGGCGTACCGATGATTGCCGACGGCGGCATCCGCTTCTCCGGTGACATCGCCAAGGCTATCGCGGCCGGGGCCAATGCTGTCATGCTCGGCGGCCTGTTCGCCGGCACGGAAGAGTCGCCCGGTGAAACCGAGCTGTATCAAGGCCGCTCCTACAAGAGTTACCGTGGCATGGGCTCGCTCGGCGCGATGCAGCAAGGCTCGTCGGATCGCTATTTCCAGGACAACGAGAAAAATACCGACAAGTTCGTGCCGGAAGGCATCGAAGGCCGCGTACCGTACAAGGGCCCGATCACGGCGGTGATTCACCAGCTGATGGGCGGCCTGCGTTCATCGATGGGCTATGTGGGCTGCGCCACCATCGACGAAATGCGCGAGCGTGCCGAATTTGTCGAAATCACCTCGGCGGGGATGCGCGAATCCCACGTTCACGACGTGCAGATCACCAAGGAAGCACCCAACTATCACGTCGACTGAACCATCGGTTGCGTGTCGGAAATGACAGAACCCCCTGCGTCCATGACGCAGGGGGTTCTGTTTTATGGAAGCCATCGAGCCGACCTGCCGGGCATAATCAGCCCGCGAGGCCAGGCCAGGATGTACATCTGGCGACAAAAAGCCCCTCCGGGTCGCCGAAGGGGCTGGCAGGGCGGCAGGAAAACCCTGCCGGAACACGCAGCGGCCGCTTATTTCTGCTTGATATCCTTGGGCTTGCCACCGGCCATCGCATAGTACTTGTCGGCTTCGGCCTGATCCTTCTTCACGCCGACGCCCATTTCCAGAATCTGTGCCAGCGTCAAGGCTGCGGCCTTGTGCCCGTTATTGGCAGCGGTGGCGAGCAATGGGATGGCGGCCTGGAGGTTTTCCGCCCGATACAGCAGCTTGGCCAGCTGATACTGCGCTTCGGTGTCGCCAAGCGACGAGGCACGGCGCAGCAACTCGGTCCCCATCGGCAGGCTCTGGCCGAGCTTGGGCACACGGCCATCGATGTAGACCTGGGCCATGATGCGCATGGCTTCGGGATCGTTACCATCAACCGCCTTCTGCAGAAACTCGATCGCCTTGTCGGGGTTTGCCTTCACCCCCTGGCCGAGCAAGTACATCAAACCAACGTTTCTCAACGCGCGTGGATTGCCCTGATCGACCAGAGGCTGCCATTCCTTCAGTGCGGTCGCGAAATCCTGCTTGTGGTAGGCGGCGAGGCCCGAATCAAAGTCCGCTTGTGCTGGCATTGCCAAGACTGCCGCAAATGCAGCGGCAATAACGATCGAATGTTTCAACATCTTCCCCATAGCATCTGACATTTTAAAACGGCTCCGCGTCGGCGACCTCCCGCAGCCGTTGACAGCGGCACAGGAAATCGGCATTTGGAACCAACAGCTTATAATCGAGCAATCATTCTATTTTGAAACCGGGGCACGGTCAAAACCGCTTGCTATCGGCGGATCAGGCGTCGCAGTAGCGCAGCCACATCTCGCGGAATGCCTGCTCCATATTGCGTGCAAAGCGCGGTGAATCGAACAGCGGCGAGGTACGGGTCGCATCGGGCAAGCCGGCTCTCAGGGCGGCAAGCCGGTCGAGATCGGCCGCAAGCCTGACCGCGACATCCACGGCCTCCGGCATGGTTTCCACCACCCATTCGGGGTGGCCGACATTACTGACCACCATTGACGAAGCCCGGCTCACGCTGGCCTCCCCGGCAAAGCCGACGACCGGCACGCCCATCCCCAGCGAAATCGCGGTTGTCGTCGAGCCGCTATAGGGATAGGTATCGAGCTGGATGTCGATGGTGTCGTGCATTTTGTAGAACTCGGCGACGGGTTTGCCGCCCTCAAGCTGCAGGCGCTCCTCGCCGATGCCAAACGACGCGAACATGGCCAGCAGGCCATCGACCTGTGACGAGCGCTTGCCATCCGCGGACAAGACGATCAGGCGCAGCTTGCTGTCCGGCACGGCCTTCAGTACCTGCGACCAGAACGCCACGCTTTGCCGGCTCATCTTGCCGAGGCGGTTGAATGCGCCAAATGTCACATAGCCGTTTTCGAGCGCTGGCAGTGGGCCTGGCTCGACGAACACATCCCAGTCGAGCGACGACAGGGTATCCGGCATGCGCCACAAGGTTTCGGTGTTGTAGTGTTCGGTCTTGCCGACGGGATCGAAATAGGCGTCGGTCAGCCGGTAGTCGATGCGGGTGAGGCCGGAGGTATTCGGCACGCCGACCCACGACACCTGTATCGGTGCCGGCTTGCGCGCGAACACCGGCAGGCGATGGCCCTGGGTGTGCACCGAAACATCGACCAGGATGTCGATCATGTCGTCGACGATCAGCGACGCCAACTGGCTGTCCGGCATGCGATCGACCTGGCGCCAGGCATCGGCGCAGCGCATGAATTCGCGCGTGGTGTCGTCAACCATACCGTTGTTGTAGTACACGTATACATCGAGATCATCGTGGCGAAGCTCGCGGAACATGCCCAGTGTCCATTTTGCCACCGCATGGTTGTTGAAATCGGCCGACACATAGCCGATACGCAGCTTGCGCTTGGGGTCACGCGGGCGATCGGCGAAATCGGCGAGCGGCGTGCAGGCCTCGACCAGGCGGCCATAGCGCTGGTGCAGCTCGAATACCTGCTGCGCCGACAGGCTGTCCATATACATCGAGGTGCCGCAGAAAGACGACATCAGATGATGGTTATCGGGCTCCAGCTCGACAGCCTGCTCGTAGCATTGGCGGGCCTCCTCGTAGCGCCCCATGGCCACCAGGACGACAGCCTTGTTGACCAGCATGGGCGCCGATACCTGGCGCGCCAGCAGCTTGTCGTAGCAGTCGAGCAGCGCATCGTGCTGGCGCCGCCCCTGCAGCACGGCATTGCGCACATCGTAGGCCGGGTAGAAGTCGCTGCGAATTTCGAGCGCGTTGTTGGCCGACTTGAGCGCCATGTCGTGCAGGCCGGCCGACAGATAGATCTGGCCCAGCACGGTGTGCCAGCCAGGCTCGGAGCGCTTGCCGGGAATCACCGCCTCGAACGTCGCCAGGCCTTTCTTGACGTTGCCCTCGCGACACAGCGCGATGCCCAGATACTTGAACACCTCGACATCCTGCTTGAGCTGGGCAGCCGCGACACGGAGCACGGGGATGGCCTCGCCGAAGCGGTCGAAGAACACCAGCATCAGGCCCAGATCCTTGGCCACGGCCGGGTTGTTCGGCATCAGCTTCCAGGCGGTGAAGAATGGGTCGAGCGATGCCTCGAAATCGCCCTGCGAGTAATACACCCGCCCTTTTTCGAGCCATGCCGGGCCATACTCGGGCGCACGCGCGATGACCTCGTCGAGAAAGCGATGCGCCGTCTGGTACTTGTTCATGCGATGCGAGACGATCGCCATGTAGTAGCCGGTCTCGGCCGCCTCGGGGTCGGCGGTGTGCGCCTTGGTTGCCAGCATGGCCGCTTCGGCCAGGCGGCCATTGATCAGCGACTGCTGAATTTGCATATACAGGGCGTTCAGATTGCTCATACCTTAACTTTGCCGCAAAAACCCAGGAATAGCCCGCTCAACCAAGCGATGCGAGCAGACGTCTTTCTTCATTCAACAATTCGCGCGAGCGCGCCTTGACGGGCCGCGCCGGCACGCCAGCGTAGATCATGAATGCATCGCAATCCCGATTAACCAGCGATAGCGAGCCGATCGCCGCCCCTTCGCCACACACCACGCCGGGCAGGACGACAGAGCCGCTGCCGATGATGGTGTGGCGCCCCAGCGTCACCGGCGCATGGCTCACGTGGCTGAAAGCCTCGGGGATGGTCGGGTTGGTCAGGCTCGCGCCCGAGTAGTCGTCGTTCGAGCTGTAGACCGACACGCGCGAGGACAGATTGCAGAAATCCTGAACCTCGATGCGGCCGGCGCCGATCAGCGAGGTGTAAACGGCAATATGGACGTAGCTGCCGATCGCGATACCGCCCTCGCCTGCCGACAGCACGCAGAAATCATCGATGCGCACGTGGCTGCCGAGCGCGATACGCCCAATGCCATAGAACGATGCCTTGCGCGAAATCTGTACCGACTCGCCGATCGCCGCGAAGCCCAGCGCCAGCAGTTCATCGCGCGAGTAGAACGAGGTCTGGACAGGGCTAGAGGCCATAACGCATGGTCCGGATGACGATACGCGCGATCAGGTCGAGTTCTTCGATCGACAGGTCGTGATAGAGCGGCAGGGCCAGCACCCGCTTCGAGATGTCTTCGGACACTGGGCAAGCCTGCGAATCGAGATAAGGCAGGCGATTCAGGCTCGGATAGAAATAGCGGCGCGGCGCGATCGAATAACGGCTCAGGCCTTCCACCACCGTCAGCAAGGTCTTTTCGTCGGGGAAAGCCACCGCGTAGTAGGCGTGGTTGTAATCCACCTTGCCGCGAATCGCCGGACGCTGCAGCGGCACATTGGCGAAGAAGCTGTCATAGCGCTCGGACAGGAACTGGCGGCGAGCCAGTATCTCGTCGACATAGTTGAGATTGCACAGGCCCATTGCCGCATGGAACTCGCTGTTCTTGCCGTTGATGCCGATACCGTCGAAGCTCTCGGCCGTCACGTGGCCGAAATTGCGCAGGCGCGAGGCAGCCTTCAGCAACTCGGGGCGAGGCGTGATGATCGCGCCCCCCTCTACCGTGTGGAACAACTTGGTCGCATGGAAGCTGCACGTCGACATGTCGCCGTAGCCAAACACGGACTGGCCGTTGACCTTAGTGCCGAAGGCGTGGGCCGCATCGTAGATGACCTTGAGCCCATGTTTGCGGGCGATCTGCTCGATTGCCTCGACATCGCATGGGTTGCCGTAGACATGGGTCGCCAGGATGGCGCTGGTGCGCTCGGTGATCGCGGACTCGATCAGCTCGGGGTTGATGTTGAAGGTGTCCGGGTCGATATCGACCATGACCGGCGTGCAACCTTCCCACAGGATCGACGTGGTGGTCGCGACATAGCTGAATGGCGTGGTGATGATCTCGCCGGACAGCCCCAGCGCCTTGATGGCGACCTGCAGCGCGATCGTGCCGTTGGTGACGTACAGCAGGTGATCGAGCTCCAGATAATGCTTGAGCTCCAGTTCCAGTTCACTGACCAGTGGGCCGTGATTGGTCAGCCAGTTCCGCTTCCAGATCCCCTCGATATAACGCTGGTAAACCTCGATCGGCGGCAGAAACGGACGTGTTACGTTGATATTCATGACAGCTCTCGACAGGCAGCAGGCCCAACTGATCCCAAACCGGGCCTATCGTAACGCATGTCGAAAGCATAGTCGAGCAACGACTCTATTTCGCCAAAAACGGCTTTATCCGATGCCGGGAATATATCGCCCACACCCGCTCAATGCATGGGCGCGGTGTGCGGTTGCAAGACCGCCGCCAGCTCGCCCAAGCGACGGATTGCCGCTTCGACGGCGGGCGACCAGCGCACGCCGCAGTTCAGGCGCAGGCAGTGGCGATATTCGTTCTGGTTCGCCGAGAACAGCGCCCCCGGGGCGAACGGGATGTTTTCCGCGATCGACCTGCGCAACAGCGCGATGCTGTCGAAGCCGCGCGCCAGCTCGAGCCACAGCACATATCCGCCTTGCGGAATGGCAAGACGGGTATCGGCCGGGAAATAGCGACAGACGGCATCGGCATATTTCTGCACCTGGCCCGACACCGCCCGGCGCAGCTTGCGCAGGTGGTGGTCGTAGCCACCACTCTCGACGAACTGGGCGAGCGTCAACTGCAGCAGCTCTGGCGTGGCCATCGAGCTGATCATCTTGAGATTCTGGATCGAGCCATGGAAACGCCCCGGCGCCACCCAGCCGACACGGAAGCCAGGCGCCAGCACCTTGTTGAACGACGAGCAATACAGCACGTTGCCGGTTGTGTCGAAGGCCTTGGCCGGCCGCGGGCGCTGCTCACCGAAGTGGAAATCGCCGTAGATGTCGTCCTCGATCAGCGGAATGCGCCGGGTGGCGAGCATATCGACCAGGCGCTTCTTGTTCTCGTCCGGCATCAGGCTGCCGAGCGGATTGGAAAAGTTCGGCACCAGCACCACCGCCTTGATGTCGCTGGTGCGCATGGCCAGCTCCAGCGCCTCGAGCGAGATGCCGGTCTTGGGATGGGTCGGGATCTCCAGCGCCTTCAGTTTGTAGCTCTCGAGCTGTTGCAGCAGGCCAAAATAGGCCGGCGACTCGATCGCCACCACGTCGCCGGGCTTGGTCACCGCGCGCAGGCACAGATTGAGCGCTTCGATGCAGCCATTGGTGATGATCAGATCGTCTGGCCGCAGTTGTCCGCCCCACTCCAGCGAGCGCCGCGCGATCTGGCGCCGCAGCTGGATATTGCCGGGCGGAAAGGTATAGGTACCGATCATGCGCGGATAACGCCGCGCAACCGACGATAGCAACCGCTGCAATTGCTGCGTGGGAAACAGATCGGGATCGATGGCGGCGCAGCCGAGCGTCGCGCCCTCGCCGCGCTGGCTCATGTGTAGTATCTGCCAGCGCAATTCGTCGATCTCGACTTCGCAGGGCGCGCAGGATGGTGCCGACAGGGCCGGCTCGCTGCGCCCGATGCTGGCCCGGCGCACGAAGAAGCCTGCCTGCGGGCGCGCCTCGATCAGGCCGCGATCCTCAAGCACGCGAAATGCCTGGATCACGGTCGACAGGCTGACGTCGCGCTGGTTCGACAGCTTACGGATCGATGGCAATTTGTCGCCGGACTTGATCGCGCCACTGGCGATCATGGCGGCGATCTCGCTGGCAAGCGACTCGTATAACAGGCTCGACTTCTCGACTTGCATGGGTATCTCCTTGGCAAGCTGTCCGCGCTCTGCGGCGGGCTTCGATCAGCCATGCGCGGCAACATCAGTGGCAGGTTTTGCTAGCCCACAGTGTCCGCAAGGACGCCTTCGATCGCCAGTGACAGTTGCACTGCACAAACACCGTTACAGTTTAGCTGTACCGCCGTCTGTATTCCCAAAAATCATTACAGTTTGGCGCTAACCAGCCCACGCCCTTTTCTCTACGATGTGCATCACAACAGCAAGAATTGAAACGAGAAAAGGAGCCCGGCAATGAAAACCTACCAACTGGCGATGCACTCAGTATTAAGGCTGGACGACGGCCGCTCGACCCTGATCACCTGTACCCGTGGCATGGTATGGATGACCGAGGCAGGACAGGACATCGTGTTGCGCTGCGGACAATCACATCTGATCCGCAGCGATGATCGCGTCGTGATCGAGCCGCTGGCGCACAGCTCGGTGGCGGTACAGGGGCCGGGCACCCGCCTGATGTCGCGCCTGGGCGGCGCGCTGCGCGACCTCGCAGGTCGCGTCGCACGCCGCGCCCGTGGCCGGCTTACCGCTTGGTCTTAGCCTTCTTGTGTGCAGGCTTGGCGGCCTGCGCCTTGTGGCCCGACTTGGCATGGCCGGTGACCTTGTGCGGCTTGCCCTTGGCCGCCTTGCCGTGATGCCCCTTGTGCGCCGCGTGACGGCCGCCTGAGGTATCCGCGCCACGGGCACGCGCATGATGCTCGCCGGGCACCCGCGTCGCCAGATTCTCCGGGCTCAGCGCCTGGGTCAGGTCCCCCATCTCGGGCTGGCCGTTGGCCTTGAGTGCGGCCTGCCGAGCCACCATGCCGGGCAAGGGCGCCAGATCGAAGCGGTTGCTCAGGAACCACAGGATGGACGTCGTATCGTAGGGCGTCGCATCCACATGATTGCGCCGCGCAAACGGCGAGATGATGATCGCCGGCACACGGCTGCCCGGCCCCCAGCGGTCACCCTTGGGCGGCGCCACATGGTCCCAGAAGCCGCCATTCTCGTCGTAGGTGACGACGATCATCATGGTCTTCCACTGCGGGCTCTGGATCAGCTTGCTCACCAGGCCGGCGATGTGCTGGTCGCCGTTCGCCACGTCGGCATAGCCGGGATGCTGATTCAAGTCCCCCTGCGGCTTGTAGAACGACACCGCTGGCAGCTTGCCCTGCTCGATATCCCTGATGAAATCGTCGCCATCCTTGAGATGCTGGACGCGTGCCGCGGAGCCCGGCGCATAGCGTTCGAAGTAGTTGAACGGCTGGTGATGCGCCTGGAACTTGGGCGGGGCATCGCCGTAGATCGCGCTGCGATCGGCCAGCGCCTTGTTCCAGCCGCCGGCATACCAGGCCCATGAAATGTTCTTGTCGGACAGGCGATCGCCGATCGTCAGCTGTTTTTGCGGCGGCAGGGTCTGGTCGCTCGCGGGGTCGGCGAACTCGGCGTCGCCCCCTGCCGCCGGCTTCACCGACGACGGCTGATAGGCCGGCTGCATCGTGTTGACGGCGTAGCCATCCGGCGTCAACGCCCCGTCGCGCACGAACCGAGGCTTGGCATCCCGCGCCGAGCCCAGGCCTGGCGCCACGCTCAGCGATATCCCGTCGGATTCGACGACGGCCAGCCGCCCCTTGGCCGGGCTATTGGCCGCATCAGGGTAGATCGGCGTGCAGGCGCAGACCAGCCACTGGTGGTTGAGGAAAGAGCCGCCGAACGCGCTCATGAAAAAATGATCGGCTAGCGTGAACTGCTTGGCCCAGGCCCACATCGCCTGCTTGCTGCCATCGTAATAGCCCATGACCAGCCCACCCGCATCGGACCACGCGGCAAAGCGGTCATTCCTGCCGCCATTGAGCTGCATCTGGTGCTGATAGAAGCGGTGCACCAGGTCACGTGTTTCCACCGTCAGGGGCTGATTGAAGCCCTGCGGGTCGTCGATGCGGAACGGCGCATTGGCCAGCGACAGGGTCTTGTCCTCCGCCACCTGCGCGTTGAGCCCGCCCCAGATCGGCGGCAGCATGGCCAGCGGCTTGCCGTCGCGATCGGTCTGCAGGCTCTGGCCGGGCTTGGCCTGCAGCACGCCGTCGGCGCCGGGGAACAGGCCATAGAGATTATCGAAACTGCGATTCTCGCCGTAGATCACCACGACGTTCTTGATGCGGGACAGGTTGAGCGGCGCCGCCAGGGCAAAAGGTGCGGGCAGCAAGGTAGCCAGGGCCATGGGCAGGCCCAGCCACCAGGAAATGTGGCGATTCATGGTTGATTCGATCCTCTTTGCGTGACAGCCCGGCAACGCCGGATGCGCGTACTGCGTCAGGCCAGGCTGGTTGAGACTGCTACGAGCCCTGCCGCGAAGGAGCGCCACGGCAGCAGCCGGGCCGGATGTCGGGCAGGAAACGGGACGTAACGGCAGTCTTGAATAGGCGTGTTATGGATTACCCGGCAGTTTAGTAGTTCCCGGCCCCCGCGCAAAGCCCGCGCCAGGCCTTTCTCCGCGGCCAATGGGGGTGTCAGCACAAATCATCAGGTGATGACCGCGGGCCGGCGCTAGAGTGGGCCGACCACACCAAGGAGATCCCTCATGCGCGACCTGGACCTGCTCGTCATCGGCGGCGCCGGCATCGATACCATCGTGCACGTCGACAGCCTGCCCGTGCCCGCCGCCGATTCGATCCACGTCCCGCCGATCCGCGACTATGTCGCCCACACCGGCAACGGCGTGGCCCTGGCCAGCCACACGCTCGGGCTCAGGACGCAGTTTCTCGACATCATCGGCGACGACCGCGAAGGACGCCTGATCCTCGAACGCTACGCCACCACCGGTCTGGCCTTCGGCTTTCAGCTCCACCCGGCCGGCACGCGCCGCAGCGTCAACCTGGTGGACAAGCACGGGCGCCGGCAATCGTTCTACGACGGCCGCCACCCCGATGGCCTGCGGCTACCGGAAGACCTATACAGGCCACACCTGGAACGGGCTCGCCATGCCCACTTCTCGATCATGGATTGGGCCCGCCACCTCTACGACGACGCGCAGGCGCTGGGCGTGCCGGTATCGACCGACCTGCACGACTGGGACGGCATTAACCCCTACCACCTGGACTTCGCGCTGCACTCCGAGCTGGTCTTCGTCAGTGGCGCCAACCTGCGGGATAACAGGCAACACGTGGTGGGCAGGCTATTGCGCGATGGCCGAGCGGCCGCGGTGATCGTCATGGACGGTGAGCGCGGCAGCCATTACGCCACGCGCGAACAGCCGAGCCTGCAGCGCGTCCCGATCTCCCCGCCACCGGGCACCGTCGTCGACAGCAACGGCGCCGGCGACTCGTTCGTCGCGGCCTTCCTCTGGGCACGCCTCGGTGGCGCCGGCTGGCGCAGCGCCATGGAGGCCGGCGCAATAGCCGGCGCCTTTGCCTGCACCCAGCATGGTACGCATGAGCATTTCATCAATGCTACGGCACTTGTCAGTGCCTTGGGCCAGGCCACGGCATAAGGCTAGGGGTAGGCCGCAGATAAGTGCTCGCCGGCGTTCCGACCCGCAAGCGGGCCGGATAAGACGCTGATGTAGGCACGCCTGCGGCCCATGCTGCGGATGGGCCTCAGATAAGTGCTCGCCGGCGTCCCGACCCGCGAGCGGGTCGGGACGCTCGGCGGCACTAAAAAAAGATGCCGCGCTTTTTTGGGCGCGGCGAATCATCGATGGCGTGTTCGGGGTACAAACACGCCATCAGCCAACAGTGAGGTGATTCAGGCGAAGATTTCGCCCTTTGCGGCCTTGTCCCGGAGCAAGGCTGGCGGTGCGAAGCGGGCGCCATGCTTGGCGGCCAGCGCGTCGGCGCGCTGCACGAAGGCAGCCAGGCCATACTGGTTGACGTATTGAATCGCGCCGCCCGTCCACGGTGCGAAGCCGATGCCGAAGATCGAGCCGATATTGGCGTCGCGCACGGTCTCCAGCACGCCTTCCTCGAAACAACGGATGGTCTCGATGGCCTGGATGAACAGGATGCGGTCGACCATCTCCTGCAGGTCCACTGCGCCCGCCCGGGTGCCGAACAGCTCGTTCAGCCCCGCCCACAGGTGCTTCTTGCCGCCGTCTGCCGGGTAGTCGTAGAAGCCCGCCCCTGCTGCCTTGCCGGCACGTTTTTGCTGCTTGAGCATCGTCTCGGCCACGGCCTCGGCCGGGTGGCCCGGGTAGGGCTTGCCCTCGGCCTCGAAATCAGCTCGGGCCTGCGAGGCGATGTGGTCGACCAGCGACAGGCTGACCTCGTCGGTGATCGCCAGCGGGCCGACCGGCATGCCGGCCTTGAGCGCCGCCATCTCGATCGCCGATGCCGGCAGGCCTTCGCCGAGCATCGCCATGCCTTCGTTGACGAAGGTGCCGAACACGCGGCTGGTGAAGAAGCCACGGCTGTCGTTGACGACGATCGGTGTCTTGCCGATCTGCAGCACGAAGTCGAAGGCGCGCGCCAGGGTCTCGGGCGAGGTCTTCTCGCCCTTGATGATCTCGACCAGCTCCATCTTGTCGACCGGCGAGAAGAAATGCAGGCCGATGAAGTGTTCGGACGTGGCCGATGCGCGGGCCAGGCCGGTGATCGGCAGCGTCGAGGTGTTCGACGCGACGACGGCGTTCGGCGCGAGGTATTTCTCGGCTTCCTGTGTCACCTTGGCCTTGAGCTCGCGGTTCTCGAACACCGCCTCGATCACCAGGTCGCAGCCGGCGAAATCGGCCGCATCGGTGGTCGGCTGGATCAGGCTCAGCGTTTCGTTCGCCTTGTCCTGCGACAGCTGGCCACGGCTCACCTTCTTGTCGAGCAGCTTCCGGGTGTAGCTCTTGCCCTTCTCGGCGGCCTCGATCGCGACATCCTTCAGCACCACCGGCACATTCCTGCTGGCGCAGGCGTAAGCGATCCCCGCGCCCATCATGCCGGCGCCGAGCACGGCGACCTTGCTCGCCTTCCATGGCTGCACGCCTTGCGGGCGGCTGCCGCCGGCCTTGATCTCGTTGAGCTGGAACCAGAAGGTGCCGATCATGTTCTTCGACACCTGGCCGGTCGCCAGCTTGACGAAGTAGCGCGACTCGATGCGGCTCGCGGTGTCGAAATCGACCTGCGCGCCCTCGACCGCCGCCGCCATGATCGCTTCCGGCGCCGGGTAGCAGCCGTGCGTCTTGGCGGTCAGCATGGCCGGTGCGATAGCCAGCATCTGCGCCACCTTCGGGCTCGACGGCGTGCCGCCCGGCAGCTTGTAGCCGTCGGCATCCCACGGCTGCCTGGCGGCCGGGTTGGCCAGCACCCAGGCGCGGGCCTTGGCGAGCAGCTCGTCCCTGTCCGCCGCCAGCTCATCGACGATGCCGGCGTCGAGTGCCTGTTTCGGGCGCAGGCGCTTGCCTTCCATCAGGTAGGGGAAGGCGGCCTGCAGGCCCAGCATGCGCACCAGCCGGGCCACCCCGCCGCCGCCGGGCAGCAGGCCCAGCGTGACTTCGGGCAGGCCGAGCTGAATCTTCGGGCTGTCGATGGCGATGCGGCGATGGCAGGCGAGCGCGATTTCGAGCCCGCCGCCGAGCGCGGCACCGTTGATCGCGGCCACCACCGGCTTGCCCAGCTTTTCCAGCCGGCGCAGTTGCTGCTTCAGCCCCTCGACCATCTGAAAGAAGGCGTCGGCATGCTCGGGCGTGGCCTGGATCAGCTCGTTCAGGTCGCCGCCGGCGAAGAAGGTCGATTTGCCCGAGGTCAGGATCACCCCGGCGATCTGCTCCTTTTCCTGCTCCAGGCGGTCGATCGTCACCCCCATCGCCTCGCGGTAGGTGGCGTTCATGGTATTGGCCGATTGGCCGGGCAGGTCCATCGTCAAGGTGACGATGCGGTCCTGATCGATGTCATAACGGATTGCGTTGGTCATTTGTCTCTTTCTCCCGGATTACGTGAAGGATTCTGGCGGGGCGCTTGCCAGCAAGGCACCGGCGACGAGGCCATGCACAGGCACGGCGCGGAGCCGACGATGCGGCCGACAAGGCGATCGCACGAAAGCCGACACGTAATCACACGCGTTCGATGATGGTGGCGATGCCCATGCCGCCACCGACGCACAGCGTCGCCAGGCCGCGCTTCAGGTTGCGGCGCTCGAGCTCGTCGAGCAGCGTGCCGAGGATCATCGCGCCGGTCGCGCCCAGCGGATGCCCCATGGCGATCGCGCCACCATTGACGTTGACTTTCTCGGCCGGCACGTTCAGTTCGTTCATGAAGCGCATCACCACGGCGGCGAAGGCCTCGTTGACCTCGAACAGGTCGATGTCGTCCACGCTCAGGCCTGCTTTCGCCAGCGCCTTGCGCGTGGCCGGCGCGGGGCCAGTCAGCATGATGGTTGGGTCGGTGCCGGTAAGTGCGACCGAGACGATGCGCGCACGCGGCGTGAGGCCAAGCTGCCTGCCCTTCTGCTCGCTGCCGATCAGCACCAGCGCCGCGCCATCCACGATGCCGGACGAGTTGCCGGCATGGTGCACATGGTTGATGCGCTCGACATGCGCATACTTTTGCAGCGCCACCACGTCAAAGCCCATCTGCCCCATCATTTCGAACGACGGGTTGAGCTTGGCCAGGCCGTCGGCCGTGGTGGTCGGCTTGATGAACTCGTCTTCGGCGAGGATGGTGATGCCGCTGGCGTCGCGCACCGGCACGATCGACTTGCTGAAATGGCCGGCGGCACGCGCGGCGGCGGCCTTCTGCTGCGAAGCGACGGCAAAGGAATCGACATCATGGCGGCTGTAGCCATCGAGCGTCGCGATCAGGTCGGCGCCGATGCCCTGCGGCACGAAATCGGTATCGAGACTGGTCTGCGGGTCCATCGCCCAGGCGCCGCCGTCCGAGCCCATGGCAACGCGCGACATCGACTCGACACCGCCGGCGACGATCAAGTCTTCCCAGCCCGAGCGCACCTTCTGCGCGGCCATGTTGACCGCTTCAAGGCCCGAGGCGCAGAAACGGTTGATCTGCACGCCGGCTGCGTTCCAGTCCCAGCCTGCGGCGAGCGCGGCGGTCTTGGCGATGTCGGCACCCTGGTCACCCACCGGCGTCACGCAACCGAGCACCACGTCCTCGACATGCGCCGTGTCAAATTGGCCGTTACGCGCGGTCAGCGCCTGCATCAGCCCGGTCAGCAGGGTGATCGGCTTCACCTCGTGCAGCGAACCGTCCTTCTTGCCCTTGCCCCGCGGGGTTCGGATGGCATCGAAAATGAATGCCTCGGTCATCGTTGTTCTCCTCGTTGCAATCAAGTTGTACCGGCACTCAGCCCGGCAACGCTGGCCCACTCTATCTTAGGCGGCCCTGACGGCTAATGACGCGATGCGCCAAAGTGGCTGGCAAAAAAGACCAGCAGGAAAATTTCTGGTTAGAACGATTGCGGATTTCATCACCATTTGGGCTGCCGCCTTGCCCGCCTTCTGCTACCATTCATCGCGATGGGATACAACACTAGTCAACGCACACTTGCCGGCCAGGTCACCGACCTGCTGCGGCAGGAAATTCTGAGCGGCCGCCTGCGCGATAGCGAGGTGTTGCCCCAGGTCGAGCTGGCACGCCGCTACGGCGTATCGACGATCCCGCTGCGCGAGGCGCTGAAAACGCTGGAGACCGAAGGGTTCGTGACGTTCCACTCGTTCCAGGGGGCGTTTGTCGCGCCGCTGACGGTGCGCGAATTGTCCGAGCTCGGCCGCATCCACACGGCGCTCGAATGCGAGGCGCTGCGCCAGGGCGTGCGCAAGATGAGCGAAGCGTCGATCGAGGCCGCCGCCGCAGTCGCCGAGCGCATTCCGGGGGAAATCGACCCGCTCAAGCGCTACCAGCTGGCCATGCAGTACCACGACACGCTGTATGCCGAGCTCGAGATGCCGCTGTTGTTCACCATGATCAAGCAGGTATCGACACGCAGCCAGCGCTACCTGGCGACCTATATGGAGCTCGCCAAGCGCTATGGCCCACCCCCAGTGACGCGCCTCGACGTGATCGCGGCCTGCCGCAAGCGCGATTCGGAAGCCGCCGCCGCGGCCTTCACCGAATTCATGATGCGACTGGTCGGCTTTCTGGTGTATTACGCCGAAGACTGGCAAAAGCCGCCACTGATGCCGAAAAAACCGCAAAAAGTGCGCAAATGACCGTGAGGCCGCCCCAACAGGCGGCCTTGTCTTTTGGCCGGCAGGCACTGCAGCGGCGAAATCTGAGGCTATCCGTCGCTATGCACGTGGCATGGCTTGTGGCGCAATCTGCCCTTCCCCATCCAAGAAAGCTGCCATGTCCTATCGCTATTGCCCGCAATGCGCGGCCGAGCTGAAACACCGTGAAATCGGCGGCGCCCTGCGCCAGGCCTGCCCCGCCTGCGATTTCGTGTTCTGGAACAACCCGACGCCGGTCGTCGCGGTCATCGTCGAAACTGCCGACGGCGTGGTGCTCGCCCGCAACGCTGCTTGGCCCGAGGGCCTGTTCTCGGTCATCACCGGCTTTCTCGAAGCGAACGAACAGCCGGAGGAATGCGCGATCCGCGAGGTGAAGGAGGAGCTGAACCTCGACGCCGGCCCGGCGAGCTTCGTCGGCTATTACCCGCTCTACCGCCGCAACCAGCTGATCCTCGCCTTCCACGTCGAAGCCAGCGGCGAGCTCAGGCTCAACGAGGAGCTGATCGACTACAAGCTGATCCCGGTCGACAAGCTCAAAGGCTGGGATTCGGTGACCGGCCAGGCGGTGTGGGACTGGCTGGCACGGCGCGGGCAGCCGGCGGCCTTGGCTGACACGGCTCGCGGCTGAGCGGGTCGGCCGCCATTGCGGCAAACGGGGCAGACGGCAATCCAGCCGCCCCATGCAGCGGCACGACTTTGTGGCTACCCTACCTAGGCCTGTAGTCACCCCGCCAGACGGTGTGCTGGCAGCTATCGCCATTCATGAGGACCGGCCTCCAGACCCGATCAGCGCTTGCCATCGCCACCCCAGAAGCAGCGCTCGATCAAGCCAGCGGCGTTTGCACTCAGCCAGCCAGGGCCAGCAGGCCAGTCAGCAACAGCAACGGTACATATGGAAACGCCACCGTCGGCCGCAGCGCGTTCTTCACATACTCGGCCAGCAGCCCTGCGGTACCGGGCCGCCCGGCGAGCCATTCAGAATGCAGCTGGCAGGCGGCGGCCGGCGCGGCGGCGCGCAGGACCTGCTCGATACGCAGGATGCGCTCGCCCAGGCGCGATTGCGAGGTACGCAAGATGCCCTCCTGCAACCACAGCACCAGCAGGAGGGACGCGGCACTCCAGATGGGCAGCGCCAGCGGGCTGGCAGCGGCGAGCGCGACAGCGGCCAGCTTGATCAACAGGGCGTTGCGTTCATGCTGCTCGTGGTGGTTCTGCAGCGTATGCCATTCCTGCTGCAAGGCTTGATCGGGGGTGTTGGGCATGCTGGATTTCCGGTATCGCGGGCCATACGGTATTCAGGAGAAGCGCCCGGCGTAGCGGTGAAGGCCGCGCCGGTGCTCGATTGCGGGCATTCTACCGAAAGGCTTATTTTGCCGCTTCGCGCGCGGCAGGCAGCATGGCCCACAGCCGCTGGGCCAGCTCGGGGTGGGCGGCGTAGAAATCGCGGGAAAACACCAGGTAGTAAGGCTAGGTGACCAGCGGAGGATCGACGCGCTCGATGGCGTCCTCATATTCCCGGCGGCTGGCAATCGTCTGCATGCCGTCGCTGGTCAGCAGTGCGGCGCCGTCCAGCCTGCCCGCCAGCAGCTTGTGCAGGATGACTTCGATATTGCGGCTGCTGTCGTCAACGGTGACCTTGGCAGCATGCAGCTGGTCGATGATGGAATAACCCGATTGCGCGCCGATCATGCCCTGCACATGACTGAACTGCCGGCCATCCCAGCCGGGCTGGCTGCCGCGCAGACGGAACAGGCTGTAGCCGTCGGTGCGGACGCGCAACGCCGGGTCGGGCTCGCCACCCTTCATCGGGAATACGCCGATTGCCTGCCTCGACGGCTTGAAACTGACCGCGAATGCGCCATCCCAGAGATTGGCCTGCAGCTCGGCCAGGCAACGCTTCCACGATCGGCCGACCAGTTGGAAATGGACGCCGGCCAGCTGTTCGAGTTGCCGCACGATGACAAAGCTCAGGCCCTGCTGCTGGCGCTCGGGATCACGCCAAGTCGCGCCCTCCTCCTCGTCGTGGCACAGGCGGAGGGTATCGGCGCCCGCCGTGCCCGCCGCCGCCAGCACGATGCCGGCAGCGATGCACCGCAGGCGGGATGTGTGAGACGCAAGCATCGGCAGCTCCGGCCATCACCATCCTTCATCATAGCCAATGCAGCAGCCCGCGCAGGCGGCTTGACCCGGCATCAGGCCATCAACGCGGTGGCTGCTCACTGCCCACCGCTCAGCGCGCGCCAGAATAGGCGTGAAAGCCGTCGAACTGGGCCTTGCCGATCGCCAGGCCGTGACTGCGCAGGATCAGGTAGGCCGTGGTCAGGTGGAAAAAGAAATTGGGCAGCGCGTACTGGGTCAGAAACTCAGCACCGTTGAGGGTGAGCACGGCATCGCCGGCGCGCTCCTCGATCTGGCGCGAGGCGCTCGCCGCAAAGCGGGCGGGCTCAAGCGCCCCGAGCAGTTGGGCCGCGCGCGACAACCGGGCACGCAGGCCGTCGAACGTCGCCGGGAAATCGCCATACGGCGGCACGGCCTCGCCCGCCAGCGGGAAGCAGGCACGCAGGGCGAAGTTGGCGACGATCTGCACCTGCGTCTCGAACGGCAGCATGTTCGGGGCCAGACGCGCCTGCAGCAGCGCATCGGCGCCGAGCTGCCGCGCCTGGACATCGGTTTCGGCGATGTCGAGCAGGCCGGCCAGTTGTCCCAGATAGCGCTGGAACACCGGCACCGAGGCCGCGTACAGGTCCACCGGCAGCACCTAGGCCTGCAGCACCTTGGCGAGGTAGTGGCCGGTATAGCTGTGCGGGTTCTGCGCGACCTGCTCCGGCGTGCCGCTGGCGATGATCTTGCCGCCGCCCTCGCCGCCTTCGGGGCCAAGGTCGACGATCCAGTCCGCAGTCTTGATCACGTCGAGGTTGTGCTCGATGACGACGACGCTGTTGCCGTGCTCGGTCAGGCGTTGCAGCACCTTGAGCAACAGGTCGATGTCGTGGAAGTGCAGGCCGGTGGTCGGCTCGTCGAGGATGTAGAGCGTGCGCCCGGTATCGCGCTTCGATAGCTCCAGCGCGAGCTTGACGCGTTGTGCCTCGCCGCCGGACAGCGTGGTCGCGCTCTGGCCCAGCCGGATATAGCCCAGGCCCACGTCAAGCAAGGTCTGCAGCTTGCGTGCGACGGTCGGCACGGCGCTGAAGAATTCGTGCGCCTGCTCCACCGTCATTTCCAGCACCTCGTGGATGCTCTTGCCCTTGTACTGCACCTCGAGCGTCTCGCGGTTGTAGCGCTTGCCGTGGCAGACGTCGCACGGCACGTAGACATCGGGCAAGAAGTGCATCTCGACCTTGATCACGCCGTCGCCCTGGCAGGCCTCGCAGCGGCCGCCCTTGACGTTGAAGCTGAAGCGGCCCGGGCCGTAGCCGCGTTCGCGCGCGGCCGGCACGCCGGCGAACAGCTCGCGGATAGGCGTGAACAGGCCGGTGTAGGTGGCCGGGTTGGAGCGCGGCGTGCGGCCGATCGGCGACTGGTCGACGTTGATCACCTTGTCGAACAGCTCCAGCCCTTCGATCGCGTCGTGCGGCGCAGGCTCCAGGTTCGAGCCATAGAGATGGCGCGCCACTGCGGCGTACAGCGTGTCATTGATCAGCGTGGACTTGCCCGAGCCCGATACGCCGGTGATGCACACCAGGAGGCCGGCCGGGATCTCCAGCGTGGTCTTCTTCAGGTTGTTGCCAGTGGCGTTGAGCACGCGCAGCATGCGCGCCGGATCGGGTGCACGGCGGGTTTCCGGCACGTGGATCTTGCGCTTGCCGGAGAGGAACTGGCCGGTGCTCGACGCGGGGTTGGCCATGATCTCCTCGGGCGTGCCGATGGCGATGATCTCGCCGCCGTGTTCGCCGGCGCCCGGCCCCATGTCGACCACGAAATCGGCGGCGCGGATCGCGTCCTCGTCGTGCTCGACGACGATCACCGTGTTGCTGAGGTTCTTCAGGTGCTGCAGTGTCGCCAGCAGGCGGTCGTTGTCGCGCTGGTGCAGGCCGATCGACGGCTCGTCGAGCACGTACATCACGCCGGTCAGGCCGGAGCCGATCTGGCTTGCCAGCCGGATGCGCTGCGCCTCGCCGCCCGACAGCGTATCGGCCGAGCGGTCGAGCGACAGGTAGTCGAGGCCGACATTGACGAGGAACTGCAGCCGATCGGCGATCTCCTTGACGATCTTCTCGGCGACGGCGGCCTTGGCGCCTTCGAACTGCGTGTCTTCAAAGAATTTGCGCGAATTGCGCAGCGCCATCTGGTTCAGCTCGTGCAGGTTCTTGCCGCCGACGCGCACATAGCGCGCTTCCTTGCGCAGGCGCGAGCCGCCGCAGCTCGGGCAGGCTTGCGCGTTCTGGTATTTGGACAGCTCCTCGCGCACCGCGACCGAGTCGGTCTCGCGATAGCGGCGCTCAAGGTTGGGAATGATGCCCTCGAAGCTGTGCACGCGCTCGAACTTGCTGCCGCGCTCGTTCATGTAGATGAACGGGATCTCTTCCTTGCCCGAGCCGTAGAGCACCACTTTCTGCACCTCGGCGGGCAGCTCCTCGAACGGCGTGTCGATATCGAATTCATAATGCTTGGCGAGGCTCGTCAGCATCTGGAAATAGAACTGGTTGCGCTTGTCCCAGCCCTTGATGGCGCCCGCGGCTAGGCTCAGGTGCGGAAATTCGGCCACGCGCTTGGGGTCGAAGAAGCTCATATTGCCGAGCCCGTCGCACTTGGGGCAGGCGCCCATCGGGTTGTTGAACGAGAACAGCCGTGGCTCCAGCTCCGGCAGGCTGTAGCTGCATACCGGGCAGGCGAACTTGGCCGAGAACCAGTGCTCGCGGCCGCCATCCATCTCGACCGCAATCGCGCGGCCATCGGCATGGCGCAGCGCGGTCTCGAACGATTCGGCGAGGCGCTGCTTCATGTCGGGGCGGACCTTGAGCCGGTCGACCACCGCTTCGATCGTGTGTTTCTTGTTCTTGTCGAGCTTGGGCACCTGGTCGATGTCGTACACCTCGCCGTCGACCCGCAGCCGCACGAAGCCCTGGGCGCGCAGCTCGTCGAACAGGTCGAGATTCTCGCCCTTGCGGCCGATCACCAGCGGCGACAGGATCATCAGCTTGGTCTCTTCCGGCAGCGCCAGCGCGTGGTCGACCATCTGGCTCACCGTCTGCGACTCCAGCGGCTGCTCGTGGTCGGGGCAGTAAGGCGTGCCGACGCGCGCGAACAACAGGCGCAGGTAGTCGTGGATCTCGGTGACGGTGCCGACGGTCGAGCGCGGGTTGTGGCTCGTGGCCTTCTGCTCGATCGAGATCGCCGGGCTCAGGCCCTCGATCAGGTCGACATCGGGCTTCTCCATCAGCTGCAGGAACTGCCGCGCATAGGCCGACAGCGACTCGACATAGCGGCGCTGGCCCTCGGCGTAGAGCGTGTCGAAGGCCAGCGAGGACTTGCCGGACCCCGACAGGCCGGTGACCACGATCAGTTTCAGTCGCGGCAGGTCGAGATTGATGTTCTTCAGATTGTGGGTGCGTGCACCACGGATGCGGATGAGGTCGTTCATTGCGGAGCGGGAGCCGGTCAACTCGATGGGGGCCGCCTGCGTTAACCAGGCCAGTGAGCCGGTTTGAAGCAGGCCAATCTGCTAATATACCGGACTTCGTTTGCCCATTCCATTCAGTACGCAGCCCGCCCTATGAAGTCTTCCCCGCTATCCGCGTTCGAGCTGAGAGCCAGCGCGAGCCTTGCCGGCATCTACAGCCTGCGCATGTTCGGCATGTTCCTGATCCTGCCAATCTTTGCGCTCTACGCCCCCCAGCTCAAGGGCGGCGACAACCATGCGCTGGTCGGCATCGCGCTGGGCGCCTATGGCCTGACCCAGGCCATCCTGCAACTGCCGTTCGGCATGCTGTCGGACCGCATCGGGCGCAAGAAGGTGATCTACCTTGGCCTGGTGCTGATGGCCATCGGCAGCCTGATCTGCGCCTCGGCCGACAACATCTACGTGATGATCGCCGGCCGCGCCGTGCAGGGCGCCGGCGCCATCTCGGCCGCAATCACCGCCTTGCTGGCCGACCTCACACGCGAGGAACACCGCACCCAGGCCATGGCCATGATCGGCATGTCGATCGGCCTCACCTTCGCAGCCTCGCTCGCGGCTGGGCCGGCGATGTACCACTACCTCGGCATGCCCGGCATCTTCGTGCTGATCGGCGTGCTGTCGATGGCGGCGCTGATCGGCGTGTGGAAGATCGTGCCGACGCCGACGCGCCTGAGCTTCCACTCCGACGCCGAGGCCAACCCCGCCACGCTCAAGGCGGTGCTGCGCGAGCCACAACTGCTGCGCCTCAACTACGGCATCTTCGCCCTGCACGCGGCGCAGATGGCGATGTTCACCGTCATGCCGCTGGTGCTCAAGAATACCGGCGGCCTCGACGCCAGCCAGCACTGGAAGGTCTACCTGCCGATCATGGCCGGCGCCTTCATCTTCATGATCCCGGCGATCATCTACGGCGAGAAGAAGGCCAGGCTCAAGCAGGTATTCGTCGCCGCGATCGGCATCATGCTCGCGGCGCAGGCCGGCATGGCGCTGGCGCTCGATTCGTTCTGGAACATCGTCGCGCTGCTGGCCTTGTATTTCCTCGCCTTCAACATACTCGAAGCCACCCTGCCCTCGCTGATTTCCAAGATCGCGCCGGCGCAGGCGAAGGGCACCGCCATCGGCGTGTATAATGCCACCCAATCCTTCGGCACCTTTCTCGGCGGCGCGCTCGGCGGCTGGCTCTACAAGCATTACGGCACGCCGGCCGTATTCGGCATGTGCAGCACGCTGATGCTGGGCTGGCTCGTGATCGCGAGCTCGATGCAAGCGCCGCTGCCGGTCAAGACGCAGATGTTCCACATCGGCGACGACTGGCAAGGTGACCCGCAGGAACTATCGAAACGACTTGGCGCGCTCCGCGGCGTAAAAGAGGCCGTGGTGATCGCGCAGGAGCGCGTCGCCTACCTCAAGGTCCTGCAGCAGGACTGGGACGAAGCGGGCGTATTGAAATTGATTCAGGAGACAAACTAGATGGCATCGTTGAACAAGGTCATGCTCATCGGCAACCTCGGCCGCGACCCGGAAGTGCGCTACATGCCCTCCGGCGACGCAATGGCCAACGTCGCGCTGGCCACCACCGACAGCTGGAAAGACAAGAACGGCGACAAGCAGGAAAAAACCGAATGGCACCGCGTGGTGTTCTTCGGCCGCCAGGCGGAGATCGTCGGCGAATACCTGAAGAAGGGTAGCTCGGTCTACATCGAGGGCCGCCTGCAGACGCGCAAGTGGCAGAACAAGGAAGGCCAGGATCAGTACACCACCGAAATCGTCGCCGACCGCATGCAGATGCTCGGTGGCCGTGGCGGCTCGGGTGGCGGTGGCGGCCAGGGCGGTGGCTACGATGATGGCGGCTACGACCAGATGGGCGGCGGCTCGTCATCCTCGCAGGGCAGCCGTGGCGGCCAGCAGCAGCGCTCGGCACCGGCCCCCAAGCCGGCAGCGCCGCAGAAGCCAGCCAGCTTCGACGATTTCGAGGACGACATCCCGTTCTAAACGGCGTCGCCCTGAGCGCACGATAAAATGGCCGGGCAACTCACGCTGCCCGGCCATTTTGCTTTGCGCCACCGGCTGGCGCCGCCCGCGACCCGGTGATAGGCCCCACGCTACGCCGTTGCCGGCAAGAACCAAGGAGACATGATGGAAGACCGCCTCACCGAACTCGAAATCAAGATCAGTTTCCAGGAAGAACTGCTGGAAGCCCTCAACGAGACCGTGATCCGCCAGCAGCAGCAGCTCGACCTGCTGCAAGGCCAGTTGCGCCTGCTGTACCAGCAGATCAAGGCCAATAGCGGCATTACCAGCGGCACGCCGCAGCAGGAAATCCCGCCCCATTATTGAGGCGCGCGAGTCGCTGGGGCGGTCGGGACGCCCCCACTGCAAATCGCCTCAGTGCTTGTGCATGGCCTCGGCATCGACATCGAGCGGCTCGACCTTGACCTCGACCTTCACCTCGCCCGCCCGTTCGAACTTGAGCGTGAGGGGCAGCTTCTGCCCTTGCTGTAACGGCGCCTTGAGCCCCATCAGCATGATGTGCAGGCCGCCCGGCTTGAACGTCACCGCCTCGCCGGCCGGCAGGCTCACCTGCGGCACCGGCCTCATCTTCGCCACGCCGTTGTCGATCACATGCGAATGCACTTCGACCTTGTCGGCCAGCTCGGGCCCACTGGCCGACAACAGGGTGTCGGCGTTCTTGCCGGTGTTGCGCACCTGCAGGTACACCGCGCCCGTCGTGGCGCCCGGCACGGTGGCACGAGCCCACGGGTGATCGATGCCAAGGTCGCCGGCCTTGTATTGATGGGCCTGGGCAAGCGAGCCCAATGCAAGGCAGGACGCCATTAGCAGGGACGACAGCAGACGGGATTTCATCATTGCTTTCCTTTCATGTTGCAGGGCCATGCCGGCCCCGCTGGGTAAATGCGATCATCCGGCCGCGCAGGCCGGCCAAACAAGCCCCCAAGACGGCAGACCGGAGTGCTGCCGCCACGCGCATCGTGGACGGCAGCGGGGGCCACGGACACTAGCGCCACATCCATTCGAGCCCGGCGTAGACGGCACGCCCATCGCCCGGCAGGAACTGGGCACTGTCGGTGCCCCTGGCGTCGGCGATGACGCCTGTTGCCGCCGCGTAACGTTTGTCCGACAGGTTGCGGGCATCGACGAACCACTGCCAGCGCTTGCCGACATGCTGCCCGAGCTTCAGCCCCCAGATCGCATACGGATCGGCGAACAGCGTGCCGGCCATGTCCACCGCGTAGCGCTGGGGCGACCAGTCGGCGTTGATGCCGGCGTACAGGCCGCTTCCCAGGTCCAGGCCCAGCTCCGTCTTGGAGAACTGGCGCGGCACGCCGGGCAGCCGGTTGTCGCCGTAGCTGGCGTTGGCTTCGAAGCGGAAATCATTGAACTGCCAGGCTTCGCGCAGCGTGACCGGCCCACGCGACCATTCGGCACCGAGCTCGACACCGCGATGCAGCGTCCGCGGCGCGTTGATCGTGCCCAGCGGCTGGCCGGCCGGCGTGTTGAGGCTCAGCAGCTCGTCCTTCAGCCGCGCCGAATACAGCGATATGTCCCAGCCCGCGTGTTCACCCCAGCGGCCGCGGCTGCCGATTTCCAGCGTCGTCGCGCGCTGTGCGGCGTTCTGGCTCACATTCACGCTGCCAGCCAGCTCACCGAACGACGGCGGCTCGTCACTGCGGCTGAGATTGCCAAACAGCTCGATGGCCGGTGTCAGCGCATAGCGCAGGCCCAGCTTGGGGCTGGCGCCGCGGTAGCTGGCGTCGAAGCTCTGGTCGCCATCGCTCAGGAAATGGTCGTCGAAACGCCGTTCGGCACGGGCCGACTGCACGCCGAGCGACAGCCACAGGCGTTCATCGAGGGCCAGCTGCTGTTCGGCGTATAGCTCCGTATTGCGCGCCAGCTGGTCGTTGAGGCCGGTGCGGGCACCGCGCTGGCCGGCGATATTGGCCCAGCGGTCTTCATGCGTGCTGCCGCGCGAGTAGAGCATGCCCAGCACGAGGCGCTGCGACAGGCCGCCGTAGTGGCCCTCGGTCTCCCAACGCAATTCGGCGCCGGCGTCGCGATTGCGCTGGTCCAGTACCTGGAAGATCGGGTGGAACAGCGTCTTGCCGCTAAAATAGGCCGACACGGTGAAGCGCCCGGCATCGCTGACGATAACGGTCCGGTTCGCCACGCGGCTCAGGTCGATGTCGCGCTTCTGGTTCAGCGCTAGGTTGCCGGCAGCCGCCTGGCGCGGATTGTCCACGAGCTGGGCGCGCGTCAGGTTGCCCGGCAGCTCGGAGTTGCTGTGCACGTCGGCGATGTAGAAACGCGTTTCCACCGCTGGGGCGACGCGCCAGCCCGCATTGGCGATCAGGCGCCGTGCATCCTGCACAGCATGGGTTCGGTAGCCATCCTGGCGGAAGCCGGCCAGCGAAACAAAGCCATCGAGGCCCCGGCTCTGGATGGCGCCCTGCAGCTGCTCGCGGCGGTAGCCAAAGGCACCGGCCTCGGCGCGCACGCCGCTGGCGGCATCGACACCGCTCGGCGACACGTAGTTGATCGCACCACCGAGCGTTGTCGCGCCATACTGCAAGGCATTGGCGCCGCGGTAGACGGTGACATAGCGCGTGGCCAGCGGCTCCAGCGCCTGGAAATCGAAGCTGCCGTCGGCCAGGTTGAGCGGCACGCCATCCTGCATCAGCTTGATGCCACGGCCATGAAAAGTGCGCTGCAGGCCGGAGCCACGGATCGACAGCCGCGCCTCCTCTGCGCCGAAGCGCGGCTGCACCAGCACGCCGGGCGAGAATTCGAGCGTGTCCTTCAGCGTCGCCACGCGGCCCGAGCGGAAGGACTCCGCGTCGACCACGTTGGCGCCGCCGGCCACGCTTGCGGCTTCCTCGCGCGCCGACTCGATGCCCGGCTGCGACAGCGCATGGCGGATCGCTGTACCAGTGACGATGATGGTATCGAGCGTGGGCTCGGCGGCAAAGGCGGTCGCGCTGCATAGGCCGGCAAACAGCAGGGCGTGATGGATAGGGGTAAGACGAAAAACGGAAGAACGATGCATCGCGTGTAAACCTTGTCCAGGCCACCGCACCGCAGGCATGGCTGCGGGCGGCGCCGATCATGAGATGGGTGGCGTGGGCGCGCTTAACGCGACCAGCCGGGACAAGGATGGAAAGACAAGCCGTGTCGCCGCGGGCCGATGCTAAACGCGCAGGGATGGCGAGGCGGCAGGCGGGCCGGTAGGCGGCGCGTGGCTGGCGAAGCTGAAGCCGGCCAGTGGGGCAGCGGCAGGCGGCAGCAGCGGCGCCGTACCGCCCAGCACGGGCATGGCCGGCGGCTGAGCGGGCAGTGGCGGCGCGGCGGTCAGGTGGCAGAGCGGGCAATGCTCACCATGCAAGGCCGGCAGATGCGATGCCGGCGGGGCCGGCTTGCCTGCCTTGTCGACACGGCAGATGCTAGACTGCAGGTCGAGCTGCCCGGCGGCATGGGCTGCCGAGATCGTCGGCGCCAGCACGAAAAACAGCAGCGACAGCAGCGCGAGCCAGGCTGCAATCGGGGTGCGGTGTCGTGCAGGCGTCTTCATGGGCGCCGATTATGGTCGAGCGCGGCGCAATCGGGCAAGCACGCTCGAACCGTTTGTCCGGGCACGATGGCGAAAATTATCCGATACTAAGCAAAGACCTTCTGCCGCGACGAGGCCGCCAGCCACGCCGTTGCGGGCAATTTCACATGAAAGGAGAGCAAGCCATGTCCAGCGAATCCAGCCTCGACAATGAAGCGCTGATCGGCGATCTGCGCAATGTACTGGCCGACACCGAGGCCATGCTCAAGGAGGTGGAGGCCGACACCAGCGCCGGCGCCGAGGCCTTGCGCATCAAGATCGCGGCCAACCTGCGCAACGCCAAGACCAAGCTGATCGAGGCCGAGCGCCTGGCCGCCGAAAAGGCACGCGCGGCCGCCAAGGCGACCGACGAGTATGTGCACGAACACCCGTGGCAGGCGGTCGGCGTCGCGGCCGGGGTCGGCTTCCTGCTTGGCCTGCTGGTATCGCGACGCTGACAGGCAAGGATGAGCGAACCGACCAAACCCGCGCCCGGCGTGCTGGCCACCCTTGCCGGCAGCGTGCTGGGCCTGATGCGCACGCATCTGGAGCTGTTCAGCCTGGAGTTCGAAGAAGAACGCGAGCGCCTGATCAGGGCGCTCGTACTCGGCGTGATCGGCGCCGGTGCCCTGCTGCTGTTTCTCGTCACGCTGACGCTGGCCGCTCTGCTGCTGACCCCACCGCCTCACCGCTGGCTTACCGCCCTGGTAGTCACCGCGCTGTATCTGCTGATCGCAGTGGTCGCGCTGCTGCGCGCGCGGCAGCACTACGCGGGCAGCCCGCCGCCATTCGCCGCCACCATCAACGAGCTGCGCAAGGATAGGGAACAGTTGCTGAAATGAGCCGGCACACCCGCCAACAGCATCGCGAGATGCGCAAACTGCTGCTGCAGATGCAGGCCGACGCCTATCGGCTCGAGATCAAGAGCCAGGCCGCCGTGCTGCGCGCGCCACTCGGCCAGACCCAGGCCGCCGGCCGCTGGCTGACGGCGCTGCGCAACCCGCTGCAGCTATTGACGCTAGCCGCACCGCTGCTTGCCGGCGGGCGCCTGGCCCAGGTGGCCAAGCTGCTGCCGCTCGCCGTCACCGCCTGGAAACTCGCCCAGGTACTGCGCAAGCACTTCCGTTCGGCTCGCCCCGCCGCAGCCGGCGAGCCAGCCCAAGACTGACCCCGGCGGCAGCGCCCGCCCCTCACAGCGGCCCGGCCCGGCCCTCGTCGCCGGCCTGCTCGTCGTCTTCCAGATAGGCCTGCAGCAGCGTCAGCGCCGTCGCCATCAGCACCGGGCCGAGCACCACGCCGAGAAAACCGAACACGGCGATGCCGCCGAGCAGCGAGATGAAGGTCAGCAACTCGTTCATCTCGGAGTGGCCAGACAGCAGGATGGGCCGCAACACATTATCCACCGAGCCGATCAACCCGAAACCGAGCACCAGCAGCGTGATCCCCGAGGCCATCTCGCCGGTGCCGAGCAGCCACAGCGCGGTGGGCAGCCAGACCAGCGCGGTGCCGATCGCCGGCAGCAAGGCGAGGAAGCACATCAAGAGCCCCCAGAACAAGGCGCCATGAATGCCGAGGATGAGGAAGATGATGCCGCCGATCGCCCCCTGCACCATCGCGACGATGAGGCTGGAGGTGACGCTGGCGAACACCAGGTCGCGCGTCTGATGGATCAGCCGCTCGCGGCGCAACGCCGAGAACGGCAGCAGCCGCCGCACGTAGTCGGTGATGACCGGCGCATCCTTGAGAAAGAAGAATAGCGCGAACAGCGTCACCATCAGGTCGACCAGCAGCATGGCGGCGTTGCCGATGAGCCCGGTCGCCTGCCCGGCCACGAACCCGGCCACGCGTTTGAGGCCGTCGCTGAGCATGCTCTTGAGCTCGGCCACGGGCGGCAGCGGTAGGTGCGATTGCGCCCAATCCCAGCCATGCGTGATGAAGCCCGGTATCGGCAAGGGCTGGCCACCGCCCAGGGCGGCCTGCACCACAGCCAGCCCCTGGAAGGCCTGCCGGCCGAGCTCGCCGGCAAACAGCAAGGCGGGCAGGATCAGCAGCAGCATCACCAGCAGGGTCGTCAGTATCGCCGCGCGCCTGGCCGGCATGCGCGCGAGCAGGCGCCGGTGGATGGGGAACACCGTCACCGCCAGCACCCCGGCCCAGGCCAGTGGCACCAGGAACGGCGCCAGCACCTGGTAGAGCAGGAAGTAGATCGCGCCGATGAAGGCGTAAAACACCACGCGGGTCAGGGCATAGTGCTGGGGATCGTTGATCACGGGGACTCCGTCTCGATAGGCAATGAGCGCCATTATTACCCATGGCGCCATGCTTGCGGCAGCGCTGCATCGCGCACCTTGCGCGGCGGCCGCCGGCCGTTGCTATACTGAGCCCATTCCAGGCCCAGCATATTGACGATGAAACTGATTGCCTCGCTCACCAGCCCCTACGCCCGCAAGATCCGCATCGTGCTCGCCGAACGCCATCAGCCCTTCGAGCTGGTGGTGGACATCCCGTGGAATGCCGACACCCATGTGCCCGACTACAACCCGCTGGGCAAGGTGCCGGCGCTGGTCGCCGATGATGGCAGCGTCTACGTCGACTCGCCGGTCATCGCGGAGTACATCGACGGCGTGCTGCGCAGCCCCTTGCTGATTCCCGCAGAGCGGGCCCAGGCGGTCAAGGTCAAGCTTATCGAAGCGCTGGCCGACGGCCTGATCGACGCCGCCGTCGCCGTCTTCCTCGAACGCAAACGCACGCCCGACCGCCAGGACGCAGAGTGGATCGCCCGCCAGCTAGGCAAGATCGACCTGGCGCTGGCCTCGCTGGCCAGACAGCTGGGCGGTGGCACCTGGTTTCACGAGCAGCACCTGACGCTGGCCGACATCGCCGTCGGCTGCGCACTGGGCTACCTCGCCTTCCGCTTCGCCGAGATTGGCTGGCGCAACCAGCATCCCGCACTGGCGGCCTTTTACGACCGATTGATGACGCGCGAATCCTTCCTTGCCAGCGCCCCTCCACACGCCTGACTCGCCCCCTGGCATGGACACCGCCGAGCAGGACGTCGCCGCTCGCGAACTGCTGTCGCTGAGCGGCAGCGTGGACAGGCTGCTCGACCAGCACAGCCGCGAACTACGCTTCCCCGCGCCGCTGGAGCAGCGCTTCGAGCAAGACACCGGTGCCGAACGCGGCAGGCGCTTCCAGATGCTCGGCCTGGTCGCCATGCTGCTCTACAACCTGTTCCTGTTCACCGACCGGGACATGCTGCCCGATGTCTATCTTACCGCCTGGAAGATCCGCCTGGGCGTCGTCACCCCGGCCATCCTGCTGGTGGTCTGGCTGATCGGGCAACCCCGTTTTGCCGCGCTGCGGGAAGCACTGGTGTCCCTGCTGCTGCTGCTGAGCACGGCCAGCATCGTGGTGATCTTCAGCCTCAGCTACCACAGCAACGCCACCTACTACCACATGGGCATCGTGCTGATCCTCATGTTCGGCAACATCGTCGTCCGGCTGCGCTTCTGGTACGCCCTGGTCGTGTGTGCGCTGACACAGCTGGTCTACAGCCTTGCGTTGATGCAGATCGGCCAGATGCCGGTGGAAGTGAAGCTGAACAACGGCGCCGTGCTGTTCGTCTCCATCGTCATCTCGCTGATCGCCAATTTCCAGATGGAGTACGACCTGCGGCGCGACTACCTGGTCGCGCTGCGCGAGCAGATCCGCAACCTCAAGCTGGCCTTTGCCAATGCCAAGCTCGAAGTCGCCAACGCGGAGCTGTCGCGCCTGTCCAGCATCGACCCGCTCACCGGCCTCGCCAACCGCCGCAGCTTCTCCGAGCGGCTGGAAATCGAATGGCGCCGGGCCTCGCGCGACGGGCAGCAACTGGCGCTGCTGTTCGTCGATGTCGATCACTTCAAGGCCTATAACGACACCTACGGCCATCAGGCAGGAGACGACTGCCTGGTCCGCGTCGCCAGCACCTTGAAGAACGCCCTGCACCGCCCGCACGATTTCCTGGCGCGCTTTGGCGGCGAGGAGTTCGTCGCACTCCTGCCCCAGACCGCCCTCGACGATGCCATGGTGGTGGCGGACCGCCTGTGCCTGTCCATCGCCGCCATGGGCCTGCCCCATAGCGGCTCGTCGGCCGCCCACCACGTCACAGTGAGCGTTGGCATGGCGGCGATGCCCCCCACCCAGGCGGCCAGCCCCGAGCAACTGATGGAAGCCGCCGACCAGGCGCTCTACCTCGCCAAGGGTGCCGGCCGCAATCAGGTAAAGGCCAGCGACGGCTGAAGCAAGGGCGCGACAGGTGCGGCCGGGAGTTCACAAACCGGCCGTTCGTTGCTAGAATCGCCGCCTCTGTCAGCTGTGTCTGGCAGGTGTTGCCGATGTAGCTCAGTTGGTAGAGCAGCGCATTCGTAATGCAACGCTCACAAACTGAAAAACACAAGCAAAATCAACAAGTTAAGCGCGCCGGTTGGCGCGCTTTTTCGTTTCTGGCACACTGGTGGCACAGTCTGAACAAACCGCCGCGACAGTCAGGGACACTCGAAACGATGCGCCGATGTGCCATCTCCACGCTGCTGGCGTAAGAGGAGCACGACATGGCAAGCATCAGAAAACGCATCAGCAGCAAAGGTAAGGTTTCTTACCACGTTCAAATTCGTATCAGCGGCCACCCGCCCTTGACTCAGACCTTCGACAAGAAGACTGACGCCGAGAACTGGGCAAAAAAGGCCGAATCCGAAATCAACGACGGCCGACTCCTGCCGCAAAAGGTAGCGCAAAAGCGCCTGATGAGCGAGCTTATCGAGGAATATCGGACGAACGTTCTGATTCCCTTGAAACCCAAGCGCGTGCGTGACCAAGGGCCGCAGCTCACTTGGTGGAAAGAAAAGCTCGGTCGCTACAACCTTCAAGACGTTTCGCCAGCCCTCATCGGGAAGTGCCGAGACGAGTTGCTTAGCCAACCGTTCGTCACCCCAACTGGCAAAGAGAAAAAGCGGACACCGGCCACGGTACTCCGCTACATGGCGCTCCTGTCCCACGTGTTCAATGTGGCGGTAAAAGAATGGGAATGGCTGGCAGAGTCGCCCATGTCGCGGGTCAAGAAGCCCAAGGTCAGCAACAACCGTATTCGGTATCTGTCCGCCGATGAACTGGAGCGCCTGCGCACGCAAGCCGCTCGATCTGAGAACCCGTACCTCCTGACCGTGTTGGAGGTGGCCGTGGGCACTGGCATGCGTTACAGCGAGATCATGACCTTGCGGTGGCGCAACGTGCTGTTTGAGGGCGATACGACTGCCCTGGTACTGCTCGAACAGACCAAGAACAGCGAGCCCCGAGGTGTACCGCTGGCCGGCAAGGCGTTTGAAACGGTTCGGGCCTTGCGCGACGCACACAAGAAGGCCAACCACGGCAAGGTCAACTCGGCCGCGTTGCTGTTCCCGAGTACGCGCACGAAGGATCGTCCGGTGCAGATGCGCAAGTCTTGGGAAACGGCGCTGGAACGTGCTGGCATTGAGCATTTCCGCTTCCACGATCTGCGCCACACCACGGCAAGCTATCTGGCGATGGAGGGTGCCACAGCCCCGGAAATCGCCGAAGTGCTGGGCCATAAAGACCTTCAGATGGTGAAGCGATACGCGCACCTGAGCAAAGCCCACATCTCCAAGGTGCTGGAAAAGATGCACCAGTCACGGCTTGGTGCTGCACCCGCGAAGCAGAAGGAGGTAGACGATGGCACGGCCTGACTGGACAAAGCCCGAGTCCTACCCCAAGACACCGGAGGCGTGGCCCTTCCGCGTCTGGGCGTGGGAGTTCTTGCGCCGAAACCCGGAGTTTCAGCGTCAATGCGATGAACTGGCCGAGGCCTCTGCGGGGGCCAAGCAGCGGATGGCACGCAGTTGGGGGCTGGGAGAGTTCAAGCTGTACAAGGAAGGGTATTTCAGCCCGAGCGGCTGCCTCTGGCTCAGCGAGGCGTTTCGGGAGTACGAAGCTGCCGAGAATGGAGACAAGGAATACCGGGTGGTGCTCAAGCAGCACGAGGTCGCCTTGGTGTTCGACCTCAGCAACGTGACGACGGCGGGGCAGTCAGCGATAGACGCGCAGTTGGGGGCCGCTCGCGAGGTCTTGCTGGACTACATGCGCGAATTCGGGCTGAAACCTGCTGATGTCCGCGTCAATCGCCGGGGCCTCTTCGAGGCGCTGCGTGTCTATGACGCGCTGACCTATGGCGGCGCTACCCCAACAGAGGCAGCGAAGGTGCTAGACCCTGATGCGTTTTCAGAGCGAGGCGATCCTGATGCCGCACGGAAAAAGGTGAATGATCTACGGCAGCGTGCCAAGTCATTGATCGAGGAAAAGGGCTATCTGAAACTCGTGTCTCGGGACTACATCGAAGACCGCGGCAAAACCGGCAAGACGTAGCCCCGAATGAGGGAACGATGTACCGTCAGCGAGGAACACGAAAGCCGGGCTTGGTTCGCTGAAAAACCGGCGTCGTGGAGACAGGCTTGGGCGGGCCTTTTCGGTTCGGCTCGCCCAAATCAATCTCCTCTGCTGGGCGGGATACTTCCCATGCGCCGTCCTCAACGTTGGCATCGCTCTCCTCACCAGCATACAGCGCAGACAACTTCCCGTTGGCTTTTGTCACCCCCTCCGGCGTGAATGTATGCGGTCGGAGCCAGTGCGCAATGCGAAAGCGGTTCTCGAAGGCGAGATGCTCGCTCAAGCCATCGACAGCGAGGATTTTGGCCTTCTCCCACGGAATGGTGATGTCAAACTGGCCGGCCTTGTAGATGTCCTGTTTGCAGGCTGAAAAGCGTTTGCTGCGGTTTACCTTATCGAGGTGCGAAAAATAAGGGTGTTCGTGCGGATCGTTCCCCGAAAAGTACCAGGCCAAGACCTCCGTATACGGCTTCAAAATATCAAGACTTTCGGGGGCAACGGTTTCACTGGCAAGCGGACGATCAAGCCGCAACGCCTTGCGCACGAATGCAAATACAGCCTTTGCCGGAGACTGTTCCCAGCCAGACGGGGTATTGCCTTTGTCAAACTGCCAGCTAGAGACAAGGCGATTGAACGTCCGCTTGCCATCAGGGCTTGGAATCCCTTTTCTGATAGTGCGCCCGTTCAAGACATATTCGATGCGCACCAGCAACGGGGCAACACTCACAAGCGAAGAACGGGCCTCTTCATCAGCCACCTCCAAAATGGTGTCCTTGGCCCCCACCCATTTGATATAGACGCGCAGCATCCCTTCGGGCAGGTGATTGGCGTAAACCGTCTCACGGTCGCAAGAGGTGACGGACTGTGCTTTTTCACCGTGAATGGCGTGGATGCGAAAGCTAATCGTCTTCAACAGCTCACGCGCCGCCTCCGGCGAATCGCAGTAGTAGAGAAAAGTGAACTCGGCATTCTGCATCTCAGCAGCGGCAATATTCAAAGGCTCACGCTGCCCAGACCAAAACCCGGCGCGTTTCAGATTCACATTCATGTTCTTGATGGTGGTTTGGACCAGCTCGAACGGGTTGTTGTGCAGGACGATATTAGTGCCGACAACAGTAGATGCAGCGGCTTCGATCTGAAGATCGACGGCCTCGCCATGATTGCCATCTCCTTTGCACTCAACCGAATAAGACACGTTCGGAAAGAGAGCCGAAGGCTCGGCCACCTTGATGGGGCCTTTACTCGATTCCGAATTTTCAGCTTTCACTGCGAACGCGGCGCGAATTGCCGCAGTCACATTCTTCAAAATAAAAATCACGCGATCAGACATTTTTGAACTCCAAGCGCGAAGCTGCCATGCTGGGGCATCTGGCCGTATGTCCGTAGCGGACGCGAAGGCCACGCAACCCACAACGGGGATACAGACCATCAAGTCTATAAGCTCCAAACTGGCAATCACATCATCAATCTCTAGGGCTACAAACTGGAGCTAGCGATTAATCAATGACGACATGGCAGCTTCGCTGGTTAATTAATGAGTGGTTTTTTCGGACTGGCCTAAACACCTTGCGACTGAGCCATCCATGCGGCGAACTTCTTTTCATCGAGAAAAACCCGGCGCTTATTGGGAATCCTCACAATCACGTCGAGGAAGCCATCGGGGACGTGAGGCTTCTTCTTGGTCGAACTCGCTTTCGACGGACGCTTCTTCACTCTGACGTAGGCTTCAGCCTGAAAAATCATGTGACGGATAGCCCCTTCCGTGAAAGGAAAGCGTTTCGCCGCCTGCGGGATAGTCAGCCAGCCCTTGGACAAAGCGAATGCGTTATCGCTTTCCTCCGAATCGTCCTTGCGAGCCTTGCGGCGCACCAAGCTATCTTTCGTCAGCGGCCGAATTTGGCGACTCACGATGAACGTGCCCACATTCTGTTTCAGAATGTCGTCACAAGCAGCGGTCAGCGTCTGCAATGCCGCCAAGCGAGCCCTTTCCAGCGTAAGACGCTCTCTGTCCGTCAACTCCTTACCTTTGAGATCCCTCACCATCAGCGGCCTCACGTCGGTATTAGGATCGGTCGCCATAAGATGGCTCAGCACCACCCCTCTGATGCCTTGATATTTGAGAATGGCGATCGGGGGGAGGTCAGTGTCTGGATACAGGGATTGACCAAAGATCGGGGGGATAGCCAGGGGTTTTTCAAATTTCATAGAACCTCCAAATAGGACTGAAAGCACCGTACTCTCAGTTAGGAGAATTCTTGGCTTTGCCCGTTTTTTTCGGTACCGGATTTAGCGCCCCCGCGCTACAGCCGATGTGCCCGCGCTGACACCGATCAGCACTGCGCCACGCCGGTTCGCGTCATGGTGTCGCCGCGCCTGCGACTCCGACAATTTCATGGCTATACATCGTTTACACGGGGTGCAAGATGCAGAAACTGACCAAGTGGGGCAACTCGGTGGGCTGCCGGATACCGTCTGCACTGATGGAGTCGGCGGGCCTTGCTGCTGGCGATTGGGTACGCATCCGTTTGAGGGATGACGGAACGATTCAGATCGTCCCGAAGAGATGCATTCCGGCTGACACGGCAGGTTCTGCCCAAACGCCGGAAGTTCCCGCAGAACCAGAGGCGGCGGAGTGGTGATCGCGCCGCCTCCGTCGCCTCAAAGCAAGGATTTCGTCCTGCGCTGATCCACCACGCGCAGGTAGCGTTGCAGGCTCTGCATCCCTCGATGTTTGGTGACCTGTGCTATCTCAGCCAATGGCATCTGAGCGGAGGCGGCGGAGGTCACGAATCCTGCCCGTGCGGAATGAGAGCTGTACTTGCTTTCGTCCAGACCGGCGAGTTTGACGGCATGCTTGACGATCCGACACACGGAGTCGGCGTGCAGCTTGTCATTTCCAACCTGATCGTGCTTGTTGACACTGCGGAATAGATAGCCGGTGGTGATTCCAGAAAGCGTGCGCCACTTCGCGATGGCCTTGACCGGGCATTTTGATCCTTGGGCATATGGAATGCTGACAACCAAGCCCTTGCCCGCCTGATCGATCTTGCTGCGCCTCAGAATCAAGTCGATCCCGAGTGAATGCTCGGTAATGTCCTCCACTCGCACGTTGATAGCAGAGCCGCGCCGCAAAGCTGCGCAGAACATCACCAGCAGTAAAGCCGCGTCTCTGGCTGCTCGCATTGGTTTCTGCCGTTCAACAGCGGCTAGCACCGACAGTAAATCATCCCGCACCAGTGGGGCGACGGTGCGCTGCGCCAATCCCAGCGTGCGGCCAATGCCTGAGAAAACCCTTTTGACTTGCGGATCATCCAGCGGCGACGGATAGCCGTTTTGGGTGACGAGTTTGAGAGCCACGTGAAATCTCCTTGGCAAAGCGCCGCCCTCCTTGCTGCGAAATCAGCATGGTTACGTTGTCCGGAAAGCGGCGGGGTTGGGGATGCGCAGCGAACGCTGCTGGTGCCGTCGTCAACTGGCGAGCCAGTTGGCGCGTTTTCAAAAGCTAACCGCCTAGCACAAATGGATCAACGTGCTGGTAACTTCGCCAGACACAAGCTTGGGGCCGCGCTCAATCCGCGGCCCGCCGAAACCGAAGGGAGGGAATTAGTGGATAGTGCCCGCGACAAACGCACCGGCGACATCATCGACGCAGAGCAGCTTTGGGATTTGGAAGTCGTGGACAAGGAAGCCTACGAGTGCCCCGGATGCGGCATTCAGGTCTTCCCGGCTTCGTACCGGAAGAACATCAACAAGAAGCGCCCGTACTTCACGCCGATGGACAACAAGCACATCCAGCCGTGCGGTGTCGATGGCGTGGAAAAGCTAGTCAAGAAGGCGAAGAGCGAGAAGGTCGGTACGCCCGAGGGCTTCCCCGTGCCATTTCCGAATCGACTTCGTTTTGATGAAGAGCGCCCGGTTACGGCTGGTGGGGATGTGACCGGCACTGGTGATGGCGCGGGCCGCACGCGAACCCGCGCCAACGGTGAGCGCAGCGCGGCGTATCACGGTCACACGGTCAAGACCATCCGGCCGGTTTGCCGCGTCTTCATGGACTTCCCAAACGACCGGGCACAGTTGCCGCTTGAAATTCCGGGTTGTCCCGGCACGACCTATGCGGGTGTGTTTCGTGGCCTTGGCTTCTTCGGGATCGAAGCGCAACAACCTCCGACGCGATTGTTCTGCGCTGCACTGCGTTGGGGCTCCGCAGTCGAGACGGATGTCTACATCGAGTGGGCATTGGATGCCGGCGAGTGGCCGAAGGGTGAGAAGCGCCCTACACGGTTCTACAAGGTTCGCGTGATGTGGGCTGAGTGGACCGACAGGCAGCGCAACACCTTGCGGGAGGAAATCGAGATCGCCAAAGATGCGGTGAAGGGCAAGACCGGTCAGCCGGAGAAGGCTTGGCTGTTCTTCGTTGGCACTCAAGACGCTGAGGACGCGACCTTGTTCACCGTGAACCGCTACCCCTTCATCTGCTGCCGCGTCGGCGAGATGATCTGGCCGCGCCGTTGACGGGAAGCAACAGCACAAAGGACTTCCACTCTCCAGCGAACTCTTGCTATACTGCGAGGCTGCACCGAACAAGGTTCGAGGCAACGCCGATGTAGCTCAGTTGGTAGAGCAACGCACTCGTAACGCGTAGGTCACCAGTTCGATCCCGGTCATCGGCACCAACTCCCGAAGGGGCTCTCCGTCAAAAGAGAGCCCCTTTCCTTTTGTGGCTCTGCTATGTCTGTCTCGACGCCCACGTACTCAACGGCTGACGGATTGATCCGCACGACTTCCCCGTGGCACACTCATGGCACAGCGGCTATGAAAACCTGCAATTCTGAGGGATAATGAAAACTTCAGTTGGTGCCGGAGGTCGTTGATTTCATTGATCCGGGCGAGTCCCAGATTATCACTGCCAACCCACTGAGGCTGATTCGTAATGCGAAGGTCGTAGGTTCGACTCCTATCATCGGCACCATCCCTTGCTTGCCCTGACAGCATTAAAAAAGCCGCTCAATGCGGCTTTTTGCTTTTTTACCCGACTCATCCCGCTCATCGAGGGGCCGGTGAGGCTCAGGGTTCCAGCGATTCCTCCACCGGCAGGATCGTGGTGCGCTTCACGCCTTCGAGCGCGAAACTCGATTTCACGTCGAGCACACCGGGCTGCTTGAGCACCTTGTCCATGACGAAGCGCGAGAAGTGCTGCAGGTCGGTCACCATCACGCGCAACAAATAATCCATTTCACCGGTCATCGAATAACACTCGGTCACTTCGGGCCAATCGCGCACGGCCTGCTTGAAGGTATCGGTCGAGCTCTCGGCGCGCTTGTCGAGCGATACGTTGACGAAGGCCAGCAGGCCGAAGCCGAGCTTCTCCGGATTGAGGATGGCGGTGTAGTGGTCGATCACGCCTGTCTCTTCGAGCCGCTGCAGGCGGCGCAGGCATGGGGATGGCGACAAGGCTACGCGCTTGGCCAGTTCTACGTTGGAGATGCGTCCGTATTGTTGGAGGACTTCAAGGATGCGGCGGTCGATTTTGTCGAGCCTGATTCGCTTTGACATTTAATTGCTCTTTGTATTGCATTATTAGGCAAACGTTGCTTATTTTAATGCAAAGACAACAACTTTTGAAATCAAATATCCGAGCTTTGAGCGTACGATGTCTGGCATAAGCCTGCCTGAGCGGGCACCCACCCAGATGGACGGAGATACGCATCATGACCACGTTGCAATTTGCACGCCCTCACGCCACGCCTGTATCCCTGTGGGATAACCCGACCGGCACCGACGGCTTCGAGTTCGTCGAATACACGGCCCCCGACCCCAAACTGCTCGACGCGCTGTTCACCCAGCTCGGTTTCAAGGCTGTCGCCCGCCACCGCTCGAAAGACGTCACGTTATACCGCCAGGGCGATATCAATTTCATCGTCAATGCGGAAAAGGAGAGCTTCGCGCAATCTTTCGCCCGCGTGCACGGCCCTTCCGCCTGCGCCATGGCGTTTCGCGTGGCCGATGCGAAAAAGGCCTTCGACCGCGCCATCAGCTTAGGTGCCGAGCCGCACAACCAGCAGTATGGCCCGATGGAGCTCAGCATCCCGGCGATCAAGGGTATCGGCGGCTGCCCGATCTACCTGGTTGACCGCTATGGCAGCCAGTCGATTTACGACGTGGATTTTATCCCGCTCGACGACTCCGGTGGCGATGTTCCTGGCGTCGGCCTCACCTATATCGATCACCTGACCCACAATGTGCACCGTGGCCGCATGCACGTGTGGTCGTCATTTTACGAGAAATTGTTCAACTTCAAGGAAGTGCGCTACTTCGATATCGAAGGCAAGCTCACCGGGCTGAAGTCGCAGGCAATGACGAGCCCCTGCGGCAAGATCCGCATCCCGATCAACGAATCGTCGGACGACAAGAGCCAGATCGAGGAATTCCTGCATGCCTATAATGGAGAAGGCATCCAGCACATTGCCTTGGGCACCAACGATATCCTCGCCACGATCGAGGGTTTGAAGGTGCGTGGCGTGAAGTTCCTCGACACCCCGGATACCTACTACGACATGGTCGACCAGCGCGTGGCGGGCCATGGTGAAGATGTCGAACGCTTACGCCAGAACCGCATCCTGATCGACGGCGCACCGTCACAAGGCCAGGGCTACCTGCTGCAGATCTTTACCGAAACCGTAATCGGGCCGATCTTCTTCGAGATCATCCAGCGCAAGGGCAACGAGGGCTTCGGCGAAGGCAATTTCAAGGCCCTGTTCGACTCGATCGAGCTCGACCAGATTCGTCGCGGTGTGCTCGACGACCCATCGACCAAGGCCGCCTGAGCGGCGCGGAGGCGAGCCATGATCAAGCCGGAAAACCCGCTACGTGGCGACTACAGCCAGATGCGGCCCGACTACACGGTCGATCAACAATGGGAGCGCTACACGCCCGAGCAGCATGCGCTGTACCGCCGCCTGTTCGAGCGACAGATAAGCAAGCTGCCCGGTTACGCGGTGGACGAATTCATCGCGGGGGCACAGCGCCTGTCGTCCGACGGCATCCCGCGCTTTGACGACGCCAACGAGATACTGGCCCGCGCCACCGGCTGGCAGATCGTCGCGGTGCCCGGCCTGGTGCCTGACGATGTGTTCTTCACCCACCTGGCCCACCGGCGTTTTCCGGTCACCGTCTGGCTGCGCGAGCCGGCCGAGTTCGACTACATCGTCGAGCCCGACGTATTCCACGATTTCTTTGGCCACGTCCCGCTGCTGCTGAACCCGGTATTTGCCGACCATTTGCAGGAATATGGCAGGGGTGGCCTGAAAGCGATGGGGCTCGACGCCGTTGGCTTCCTCGCCAGGCTTTACTGGTACACCGTCGAGTTCGGCCTGATCCTGACCGACAAGGGGCTGCGCACCTATGGCGCGGGCATTCTCTCCTCGGGCGGTGAGATCATCCATTGCATCGACAGCCCACGGCCGCATCGCGTGAAATTCGATCTGATGCGCGTGATGCAGACCGAGTACCGCATCGACCGCTACCAGGATACATATTTCGTCATCGACAGTTACGAGCAGCTGTTCGAAGAGACTGCGCCCGATTTCACGCCGCTCTATGAAAAACTGAAGACGCTGCCTGCCATCGACCCGAGCCACGTACTGCCCGGCGATACCCTTGTCAGCAATGTCAACCCTGTAGACCAGAGAAGGCAGGCCGCATGAGAAAGTGGATCCAGTTCCCCAAGTCGGAAGGCAGCCATTCAAAACAGGCGCATTGCGATCTGCCCGCCGGCAGCTACGAGCGGGAAATGGGCAAGGAAGGCTTCTTCGGCCCTGCCTGCCATTTCCACCACGCCCATCCGCCAACCGGCTGGAGCGCGTTCGATGGCCCGCTGCAGCCCCATGCATTCGATCTGAACGAGCTGGCGCAGACTGGGCGCACCCCCTGGGATGCCCACCCGCTGTTCCACAACAACGACACCCGCATCCGATACTGGCAATGCAGCCAGGCGATGGACCAGCTGGTGCGCAATGCGGACGGCGATGAGCTGCTGTTCGTGCACGTCGGGGCCGGCGAGCTGTTTTGCGACTGGGGCCACCTGAGCTATCGCGACGGAGACTACATCGTGCTGCCACGCGGCACGCTGTGGCGCATCGAGCCCACCGAGCCGACGCAGCTGATGCTGGTCGAGGCCACACAGAGCAGCTACCAGTTGCCGGACAAAGGGCTGGTGGGGCCGCACGCGATCTTCGACCCGACGGCACTCGATACCCCGGCCATCGACGACGCCTTCCTCGCCCAGCAGGGGGAACACGAGACGCGCGTGTTGGTGAAGCGGCGCGGCCAGCTGTCCACCCTCACCTACCCGTTCAATCCGCTCGATGCCGTGGGCTGGCATGGCGACCTCGTGGCCTGCCGGATCAACTGGCGCGACATCCGCCCGCTGATGAGCCACCGTTACCATCTGCCACCATCGGCGCACACCACCTTCGTCGCACGCAACTTCATCGTCTGCACCTTCGTGCCCCGGCCGATCGAGAGCGACCCCGGCGCGCTCAAAGTGCCGTTCTACCACAGCAACGACGATTTCGATGAGCTGATCCTCTATCACCGTGGCAGCTTCTTCAGCCGCGACAACATCAAGCCCGGCATGATGACGCTGCACCCCAACGGCTTCACCCACGGCCCGCATCCCGAGGCATTCGAGATCGGGCAGAAAGCCGCGCGCAGCGAGACCGACGAGGTGGCGGTGATGATCGACACGCGCTACCCGCTGGACATCGATACGGGCGCGGCATCCGTCGAGAGGCCGGATTACGTCCACTCCTGGAAACCCAAGACATAGGCAGGGCCCGCAGTGGCCCGTGGGCCTCACGGGGCAATGCCCCCGGCCCGACCAGAACGGAGATACCCGATTGAAACTCGCAACCCTCAAAGCCGGCGGCCGCGACGGCACGCTGGTCGTGGTCAGCCGTGACCTGAAACATGCAGTGACGGTCCCCGCCATTGCCGCCACCCTGCAGGCGGCACTCGATGGCTGGGCGCAGTGCGAAACGCCCCTGCGCGCCGTCTATGCTGCGCTGAACGAGCAGCGCGCCGACGGCGCGTTCGATTTTGACCCGGCGCAATGCGCCTCGCCCCTGCCGCGCGCCTATCAATGGGCCGATGGCTCGGCCTACGTCAACCACGTGGAGCTGGTGCGCAAGGCTCGTGGCGCCGAGATGCCGCCCGAGTTCTGGACCGACCCGCTGATGTATCAGGGTGGCTCGGACAGCTTTCTCGGCCCGCGCGACCCGATCACCGTGCGCGACACCACTTGGGGTGTGGACCTGGAGGGCGAAGTCGCGGTCATCACCGGCGACGTCGCCATGGGTGCCAGCACCAGCCAGGCAGCGTCGGCCATCCGCCTGCTGATGCTGGTCAACGACGTCACGCTGCGCAACCTGATCCCGGCGGAGCTCGCCAAGGGTTTCGGCTTCTTCCAGTCCAAGCCGGCCACGGCCTTCTCGCCTGTTGCCATCACCCCGGACGAACTCGGCGCCGACTGGCAGGGCTGCAAGGTCCACCTGCCGCTGACCGTGACCGTACGCGGGGCGCCGTTCGGGCAGCCAGAATGCGGCGTGGACATGGTGTTTAACTTTGCAAGCCTGATCGCCCACGTCGCCAGGACACGCGAACTCGGTGCCGGCTCGATCATCGGCTCCGGCACGATCTCCAATGTCGACCGCAGCCGTGGCTCGGCCTGCATCGTGGAACGCCGCATGCTGGAGATTCTCGCCAGCGGCAAGCCGGCCACGCCCTATCTGGACTACGGCGATCAGATCAGCATCGAGATGTTCGGCCGTGACGGGCAATCGATTTTCGGTTCGATCGAACAGGCCGTTGCCCCCTACCCCGCAGCAGGCAACGGCTAGCACGGCGGCAGATGGCCCGCGGCGGCGTGCAGATCAGACTCGAAAGATTGCCCATGGAGCTCTACACCTATTTTCGTTCTTCGGCCGCCTATCGCGTTAGGATCGTGCTCGGGCTGAAAGGCATCACCGCCGAGCAGCACGCCATACACCTGGTGCGAGATGGCGGCGAGCAGCATCGCGAGGATTACAAGGCGCTCAACCCGAGCCAGCTGGTCCCCACCCTGCTCGACGACGGGCAGGCGATCACGCAGTCGCTGGCGATCTGCGAGTATCTCGAAGAACGCTATCCGCAACCGCCGCTGCTGCCGCCCGATGCCCTGGGGCGGGCGCGGGTGCGCAGCCTGGCGCTGACCGTCGCCTGCGACATGCATCCGCTCAACAATCTCAGGGTGTTGCAATATCTGGGCAATCAACTCCATATCGCCGACGATGCCAGGAATCAGTGGTATCGGCACTGGATGGAAACAGGCTTGCAGGCACTGGAAACCATGCTGGCGAAAAGCGCCGAGACGGGCCGCTTCTGCCATGGCGATACGCCCACGCTGGCCGACATCTGTCTGGTGCCTCAACTCTACAATGCGCGGCGCTATGCGATTGATTTGACACCCTATCCGACGCTGCTCGACGTCGACGCGGCCTGTTGCGCGCTGCCGGCGTTTGCACAAGCGGCCCCCGAGCGGCAGCCCGATGCGGCATGAGGGACTTGGCTTGGTCGAGGCGGATCAACCCCGTGACTGTCGAATCTCTTTACACAAATCTAGAAATAACATTAACAATCACATATATAAATTTGTTTATTTTATGATTTTTTAAATTGGCATTTTTATTGCTGTTGGGTGATGGTCGTCCACACTTGAGCGTCCACCATGAAAATGTCGAGTTTCACCCGTACCCTGTTGTTGATTTCTGTCTCGAGCCTGTCGCTTCAAACCTATGCAGCCAACAACTGTCAGGCCCTGCTGGGGCTGATCAGGCTGGACGCGGACGCCACCTGCACCATCACCACCGCCTACCCTGGCAACGCCTATCTGGGCGCACCGGGGACCTGCTTCAAAGCACGCATCACGGGCTTGGGCAGCGGATATGCGGGCCTCACCAGCGAAACCGTGTTCGGTGTCGACCAAGGGCATACCGCCATGCCCAGCGGCGCAATCGAAAACAATGTGCAGCCGATTCCCGATGGCAGCCCCGTCCCGTTTACGCGTCGATTCATCACCGGCCGGACCGTGATCCGGACAGCCGCAGGCAACCTCTACTCCGCCGATGCAGGCGTGGTGTCGTCCAGCGGCACGGCAGAGCAAGCCGTCATTACCGGGGGTACGGGCAAATACGCCGGTGCGACCGGCTATATCTATGCACTGGGCAACTATATCGGCCAATGGGGCACCTATCTGGGACAGCTGTGCCTAGCCGGCTGATCGCAGCGCACACCCATGCAAACAAAAAAACCCGGAATCGCTTCCGGGTTTTTTGTGCCGATCGGGTCGGGATTACAGCTCTTTCGAGTGCTCCGCCAGGTAGGCAGCAACACCCGCGGCATCGGCCTTCATGCCAGCCTTGCCCTTGTTCCAGCCTGCCGGGCACACTTCACCGTGCTCTTCGGTGAACTGCAGTGCATCGATCACGCGCAGCAGCTCGTCGATGTCGCGGCCGAGCGGCAGGTTGTTGACGACCTGGTGTTGCACCACGCCGTTCTTGTCGATCAGGAAGGTGCCACGCAGCGCAACGCCGTCTGCATGCTCGACGTCGAACGCACGCGCGATGTCGTGCTTGATGTCGGCCACCAGCGTGTAGCCAACCTGGCCGATACCGCCCTTGTCGACCGGGGTATTACGCCATGCACTGTGGGTGAACTGGCTGTCGATCGACACGCCGATCACTTCGACATTGCGCTTCTTGAACTCTTCCAGGCGGTGATCAAACGCAATCAGCTCGGACGGGCAGACAAAGGTGAAGTCCAGCGGGTAGAAGAAGACAGCCGCGTACTTGCCCTTGGTCGCCTCGGTAAAGTTGTAGTTATCGGCGATCTGGCCGTTGCCCAGTACGGCAGCGGCGGTGAAATCAGGGGCTTTTTTATTGACGAGAACAGCCATTGTGGTCTCCTAGTGGTGTGTGTAGGGAGAGGAAATTGCGCGACCGAATCTACCGTGGCGTAGCGGCCAAGTCAAATCGGACTATCCCGCAAAGCCGCGCCAGATAAGCCTTTCAGGCATATGGTTATTCGATGAAAGTGATGCATAGAATGGGGGGGAGTTCCGCGGATACCCTGAGCCAGCTCCCGCCCTCGTCGGACGAAGTCCACAGCGAGCCAGTCGTCGAGCCGAAGGCGAGCACGCGGCCACCATCGTTGACGGCCAATGCATGCCGATCAATCAGATGATAGGCGGGCTCTGGCGGCAGGCCCGCGGTGATCTTCTCGAAGCTCTTGCCGCCGTCGCGCGTGCGCATCACGTAGAAGTCACCGCCTTGCGGAATCTGGCATTCGTCCGACTGCGCCGGCACGAACCAGGCGATATCCGGGTTGGTGGGGTGCACGGCAACCGCGAAACCAAAGTCGGAGAGCCCGCTATGCAGCTGCTCCCACGAAGCGAGGTCATTGCCGGAGCGAAAAATTCCACTGCGATGCTGGCACCAGAAGGTTTCTGGTACACCAGGGCAGGACACGACACGATGCGGGTCCTGAACCGAGGCGTCCTCCTGGCGTTCCGGCGGCATATACGCCGCCACCATGCCCTGTGTCGCACTGCGCCAGCTTGCGCAGCCGTCTTCGCTGCGCCACACGCCACCGCTGGAAATCCCGACGCTGACGCGGTCGCTATCCCTCGGATCGATGCAGATCGAATGCAGGCCCGGATTATCGGTGCCGCCACCGAGCCAGTTGGCGCGTTCGGGCAGATCCCACAGCGATTCGACCAGCCCCCAGCTCGCGCCGTCGTCGTTGGAAATGAACAAGGCCGCCGGAATGGTGCCGGCCAGCAACACACCGGGCATGTCGGGCCCGGCTGCGGCGAGAGACCATATCGTATCCACCGCCGGCAGGCTACCGTCGGCCTTGGCAGCGGCCTCCGGCGGAAAGGCCGGGCATTCTTCCTCCTGCCAGTGCAGCCCGCCATCGACCGAGCGATGCAGCTTTGCGCCGAAATGCCCGTGGCGCAACCCAACGAACCAATGGCCGGAACGCTGGTCGTCGAGCACCGCCGTCACCGGAATACCGGCAAATTCGTGACGGACCAGATTCCATTGACGGGAAGCAGCCTGGGGCTCGAATACGAATAAACCTTTGCGCGTGCCAACCAGTAGGCGCTGGGACATGGGCTACCCTCCAGATAGAGCCTTCATGACGAATATGTCGCTAGCCGCCGCGACGGTCATGTCGAGCCGGCGGCGATCCTCGATCTGCCGGCCATCCACGAACACGGCGATGTGCCTGCGCACCCGACCATGCTCGTCCGGCACATAGCCTCTGGCTTGCGGGTAACGAGAGAATACCGCGTCAAATACGGCGGCCAGGGTGCCACCGCTCACCTCGACAGGGGATACCGGCGCAATCTGGCTCAAATGACGGGTAAAGGAAATGGTGGGTATGGGCGAACGGCCTGACTGGATTCAATATAGACCCGGATTCCCGATTGCGCCCACGGCGGGCTCGCCCCTTGTCCACCGCGGCCTACGGTGGGCGTGCCGCTCAACCCCAGCGCGCCGCAGCGCTGTCGTCCGCCTCTCGCGCATCGACCCAACGCTCGCCGTCCGGGGTGTTTTCCTTTTTCCAGAACGGCGCCTGGGTCTTGAGATAGTCCATGATGAATTCGCAGGCGGCAAACGCCTCGCCCCGGTGCGCGCTGGCCACGCCGACGAACACGATCTGATCCATCGGCGCAAGTGGCCCAACACGGTGGATCACCGTCACGCCAAGCAGCGCCCAGCGCGAGCAGGCCTGCTCAGCGATCTGGCGCAGCGCCTTTTCGGTCATGCCGGGATAGTGTTCAAGCGTCATGCCGCCAACACGGCTGCCGTCGTTGACGTCACGCACCAGGCCAACAAACGTCGCCACCGCACCGATGGCCGGATTACCTGCCCTGAGCGAGCGCATTTCCTCGGTGACATCGAAATCCTGCGTCTGTACCCGGATATCCATCTCAGCCCCCGGTGACAGGCGGGAAGATGGCAACCTCGTCGCCCGCCTTCAGCGGCGCGTCAGCGCCGACCATGTCCTGATTGACGGCAACCCGGAAGGACCGCCCCGACGCCAATTCGTCTGACCACACCCCGCCCCGCGCTCGCAGCAGGTCGAGCAAGGCGGCGACATTGGCGGCCTCGTCGGGCAGTTCCAGCGACTCGGCGGACGTTCCGAACACTTCGCGCAGTCGCGCAAAGTAAAGCAAGTGGCATTGCATAGCAGATACTCTAAATTTTTTACTTTAAAAAGATTGACGGCGCTTGAAGTTTCGGCGCTAACCCCCGGAATACTAGGGAAAACCCAGGCACAAAAATGGTGATTGTTGCTTTGCAGCAAGAGTTAATAGTCTAATATAATAGGGAGAAAGGCTCAAAAAGCCGCCCCCATATCGAGTTACGAGCCCGCCAATGAAAACCTACGACCGGATTATACAAGCAAGCCTGGAACTGTTTAACGAACACGGCGAGCGCTCGATCACGACCAACCATATTGCGGCCCACCTCGGCATCAGCCCGGGCAACCTGTACTACCACTTCCGCAACAAGGAGGAGATCATTTATCAGATCTTCCTCCAGTACCGACAGTTCATGGAAACCCGCCTCGCCGTCCCGGTGGACCGCCCCATCGTGGTGGAGGACATGATCAACTACCTCGACACAGCCTTCATCGGCATGTGGCGCTTTCGTTTCATGTTCTATGACCTGCCCGGCCTGCTGTCGCGCAACGACAAGTTCGCCGAGAGCTACCAGAAATTCGTGCGCGAGGACATCATCGCGATCCTCACCAAGCTGTTCGGTGAATTCAGCTCCATTGGCCTGCTGGCGACTGACGCGGAGGAAATCGATTCGCTGGTCATCAATTGCTGGCTGATCATCAAGTTCTGGTTTGCCTTTCAACAGGCATCCAATCCCGGCGGCGCGATCACCGAGGAGATGGGCCGCCGTGGCATCCGCCAGGTGCTGGCACTATTCAAGCCGCACGTGCAGGCGATGTTCCGCCCGCTCTTCGCGGAAATCGAGGCGCGCTACAAATAGCCCCCAGCCTGCCCGGTAATCGACGACACGCCCCGCCTCACGCGGGGCGTTCTTTTTGTCGCTACCGGCACGAGCCCGTGTGGGCCCGGATGAAAAATAGGTTCTTAGAATTCCGCCTCCAGGACGACTATGATGAAGGCATGACACCCGCCGCGCAGGCAACAGGAGGAAGGCAAGATGTCCGTCAATGTGTCGATCTACCATATCTCGGGGCGAGTCAGCCGTTTCAACCAGGCCGACGAAGCCATCGCCCAGGACTGGCTGACCAAGCTGCAACCCAACCGGCTATTCGAGGACCCGTTGCTGGTCGTGGGCGACGGACGCTCCATCAGCATGTTCCGTAGCCGCAACATCAGCCGCATCGATCTCGTCACCACGCCACCCAATCAGCTGCAGATGGTCGAGCGGGTGCAGCACTCGCATATGCTGGCGGCCCCGCCGCTGGGCACCCTGGCCGATCAGCGCGTACATGTCCGTTACGATCTCGCCGACGGCGACAATCTCTACATCGCTTACGACAACCTGGAGCAACGCCCGCCAGCCGAGCGCTACACGGCCATCCATCAGCACCTGCAGCTACCGGTCGTCGAGGTCCAGCACCCGGATGGGGGCGTGGTATTGATCAACCCCGCTCACATCCTGCGCGTGGTCATCCAGGCACATGGCATCGAGCTCCCGCACGGCGCCTGGCGCGCCAATGAACGCTGAACCGGGCGGCGAAGAGAAATCCTTCCGCGATCCATCCCTGCCAGGCCCGTTTCATAAGGGGCGGCCGGGCTCTACCATACCGAATGCTTTCCTGCCGGCCTCCTCACACCTGCCAGGCAATAGCGGGCGGTAGCCGGCCCGAACGGTTAAGCGACAGACACCGCCTCGGTCCCTGACACCAGCCCGTCTTCGAGCAGCGGCGCAGCCTCCAGCGGCCCCTCGATGCGCACCTGCTCGATTTCCTCGAAGCGACGCGAAATCTTCTGGCTGGTGATCTGCACATCTTCCGCATCCTGATGCGCCATGCGGATATGGTCGGCCAACTTGCGCATGCGCAGGTCGAAGCGCTTGAATTCCGTGCCGAGCTTGCCCAGCGCATCCTTGATGATGTGCACCTGGCGCCGTGTCTCGACATCCTTGATCACCGCGCGGGCCGTGTTGAGCACGGCCATCATGGTCGTCGGTGAGACGATCCACACTCGCTTCTGCAGCGCATGCTGCACCAGCTCGGGGTGATAGGCATGAATCTCGGCAAACACCGCTTCGGCCGGAACGAACATCACCGCGCCGTCCGATGTCTCGCCCGGCACGATATATTTCTCGCCGATCGCGTCGATATGGCGCTTCACATCCGCCTTGAACAGCTTCTCGGCCGCCAGCCGTTCGGGGGAGCCATAGGGGCTCGCGAACATGCGATGGTAGTTTTCCAGGGGAAACTTCGAATCGATGGCGACGGTGCCGGTCGGCTCCGGCAGGTTGAGCACGCAGTCAGCCCTCGTGCCGTTGCCCAGGGTGGCCTGCACACGATAGAACTGTGCCGGCAAAATATTGGCCACCAGCGCTTCAAGCTGCACCTCGCCAAACGCGCCGCGTGAGCGCTTGTCGCCGAGCAGCTCCTGCAGGCTCACCACATTGGTGGTCAGCCCGTCGATCTTCTTCTGCGCTTCGTCAATGACCGCGAGCCGCGCCATGACGTTGGCGAAGGTTTCATTGGTCTTCTTGAAGCCCTCGTCCAGCCGCTCCGTCACCTTGCCGGAAATCAGCTCCAGGCGCTGATCGACGACTTGGGTCAGCGAATCGACGGCTTTGGTCAGCTGCTCGGTGGTCAGCCGCATCGTGCCCTGCACCAGCTCCTGCTGCAGCTTGCCCTGCTCGGCCAGCGTTTCATGCAGGCGGGTCAGCAGCTCCTCGCGCAGGCCGTCCTGCTTGCTGCTCAGTGCTTGAGAGAATTCACCAAGCTGTTTCAGCAGCTGCTCGCGGTTGGCGGCCAGCTGTTCGGACTGGCTTTGCTGCAGCGACTGCATCGTGCTGCGCGCCAGTTGCAGCTCACTGACCACGACACCGCGCAGGCGCTCGAACGATTCGGTCATCGCGCTGCGCAGCCGGTCGTTGTTGTCGACATCGGTGCGCGTCAGCCGGTCGGCGAATTCACCCAGTGCCTGGTGCATGTCCCCCAGCATGGCGCGATGCTTTTCCTCGAGCGACTGCATCACCCCCACTGCCAGCGACTCTTGGGAGTCGGTCAGAAAGCGCAGTCGCGACACGACCACGAAAGCAGCAACCAGAATGAACAGCGTAGCAATGCCGAACAGAATTTCGATCATGACGACTTCCAAAGGGGGAATGCCTATCCCAATGGGATAGATGAAAATCCAGTATATCGCAGTGCAACAGCGGGCGCGCGCTTATGCGGCAAATGGGATAAGGGCAGGCCAGAAGCCAGTCTGGCCTGCCCTTGCGAGCAAATCAGGGGGCCAGGCGATCGCAGGCGTCGACCGTGTTTTGCAGCAACGTGGCAACGGTCATCAGGCCAACGCCCCCCGGTACCGGCGTGATGTGGCCGGCCACTTCCTTGGCCGCCTCGAAATCGACGTCACCGACCACCTTGCCATCGTCGAGGCGGTTGATGCCGACGTCGATGACGATCGCACCGGGCTTGAGCCATTCAGCCTTGACGAAGTGCGGACGGCCGACCCCGGCCACCACGATATCCGCCTGGCGCACCAGGTCGGGCAAATCGTAGGTCGCGCTATGGCACACCGTCACCGTGCAGCGGGACAGCAACAACTCCAGCGCCTGCGGACGCCCCACGATATTGGAGGCGCCGATGACCACGGCATGCTTGCCCTTGAGCTCGATACCGGTCGATTCGAGCAGCGTCATCACGCCGCGTGGCGTGCATGGGCGCAGCAGCGGCATCTTGAGCGCCAGGCGGCCGATATTGTAGGGATGGAAGCCGTCGACATCCTTTTCGGGGTGGATGGTCTCGATCACCGCCTCGGCGTCGAGGTGCTTGGGGAGCGGGAGCTGGACCAGAATGCCGTCAACGGTCGGGTCGTCGTTGAGTTTCCTGACCAGGCCGATCAGCTCGTCCTGGCTCGTGGTATCGGGCAGATCATAAGACAGCGAACGAATGCCGGTGGCCTCGCATTTCAGCCGCTTGTTGCGAACGTAGATGGTCGAGGCCGGATCCTGCCCCACCAGGATCACGGCCAGGGTCGGCGCGCGCTTGCCTGCTGCCAGCCTGGCCTTGACACGCTCTGCCACGCTACCCAGAATCTGCTCGGAAACGGCCTTGCCACTGATGATGTTTGCTGTCATTTATATGGTTTCCATCGATTGACCCACAGCCAGAATGGCCGCCGCCGAACTCGGACTGTGGCGGCGTGGCTGCGAAAAACGCAATTTTCTCATTTTTGAGATATTTGCCTCAAGTGTTGTTGACGCTTAAAAAAAACTTGCGTATAGTCCGGCCTTCTTCGGCGGGGCGTAGCGCAGTCTGGTAGCGCACCTGGTTTGGGACCAGGGGGTCGTGAGTTCGAATCCCACCGCCCCGACCAAGCATAATATGTAAAGTTTTAAGGGTTCGCCCGGCAGTCTGCCCGTAGCTCAACTGGATAGAGCAACGGCCTTCTAAGCCGTAGGTTACAGGTTCGATTCCTGTCGGGCAGGCCAATAGTTTCAGTGGTGGATGTAGCTCAGTTGGTAGAGTACCGGATTGTGATTCCGGCTGTCGTGGGTTCGATCCCCATCATCCACCCCAAGCTGTAAAGCAAAAGCGCCAGTTCGCAAGAACTGGCGCTTTTGCTTTATGGGTCCACAGCCCCCTCCCCATCCAATCGCTTGTCATGGCGGTTGCTCCAAGATTTTGAATCCATTACCATGCGCAGAGAAATTAAAGCCTTTGCTCTACTTCGTTCGTGGCGATGGCACTGAGGGGAACCGATATGAAGTTGTTGAAATGGATGCTGGTCGCGTGTGTCGCAGCAAGTGTAGTCGCGTGTTCGACGGCCCCCAAGAATCAAAAGCTTGTCAAGGGGCCCGCAACGGTTCAGTACAAGGATCAGGTCGAAGTCAAATACCTCGGCGGCGGCGGCGTGCTGCTGAAGCGCGGCGACGACATGGTCATGACAGCCCCCTACTTCAGCAACATCACCCCCTTGCAACAGCTGTTGCCCACGCGCTCGAAGTTCGACCGCATCGATAACGGCCTGCCCGACGACGTCAACAACCTGGAAGCCATTCTGGTACCCGGCTCGCACTTCTACCGCACGATGGATCTGCCCTACATCGCCGATTCGCGGGCGCCCAATGCCGTCATCTATGGCGGCGAAACCACCAAGCACCTGCTGGCACCGGTATTCGAGAAATCCCGCCTGGTTTCGCTGAACGAGATGGCTGCCACCGGCTCGGTGCCGGGCGAATGGGTCTATACCAAGAACCGCCACATCCGCTTCATGGCCATCGACACCGACCAGGCATCGGCAGCCTCGGGGCAATCGATGCTGGCCGGCGGAAAACTGACGGACGACCTGAGCAGCATGCCACGCCTGCCACGCAGCTATCCCGAAGGCGAAATCTTCGCCTACGTGATCGACTTCCTGAACCAGGACGGCGGCATCGCCTTCCGTGCCTATTATCAGGATGCCGTCTCGCATCAGGGCATGGGCTATCTGCCCGACTTCGACAAGCAGGATCAGGCGCCTGTCGATGTCGCGCTGATGGCGGTGACGGGCTTCAACAAGGTCGACACCTATCCGTTCAGCATCCTGCGCAATGTCCAGCCCAAGCAGATCGTCGCGATCCGCTGGGAAAACATCAACCGTTCGCAGGCCGACCCGGTCCGCGAAGCGGCCAGCGGTGATCTGGAGGAATTCCAGAAGCGAGTCCGCATCGCCTCCCAGGCGCCGGTCAAGGTGCCGAGCCCCGGTGCCAGCATCGCCTTCCGTGTGCAGTCGGGAAGCGATGCCATCCAGACGGCGGCCAAATAGTCTTGCCCGGGATGCAGCGGCGGCACACAATCGCTGCATGACCACACACGCTTACCATGCCCCCCGCTGGCTACCCGGCGGGCATCTGCAGACCATCGTGCCGGCATTCTGGCGTGCCCAGCAGGGCGTTACCTACCGCCGCGAGCGCTGGATCACGCCAGATCAGGACTTCATCGACCTCGACTGGCTCGACGGGCCGGCCGACGCGCCGCTCGTCGTCCTGTTTCATGGGCTGGAGGGCTCGTCCCAGAGCCATTACGCGCTGACGCTGATGCGCCACATCGAGCAGTTGGGCTGGCGCGGTGTCGTGCCACACTTTCGCGGCTGCAGCGGCGAACTGAACCTGCTGCCGCGCGCCTACCATGCCGGCGATTCGGCCGAGGTCGACTGGATACTGCGACGCCTGCGCCAGCACAACAATGGCGCACCGATCGTGGCGGTGGGCGTATCGCTGGGCGGCAATATGCTGCTCAAATGGAGCGGCGAGCAGGAGCAGGCAGCGCGCGACGTCGTCAGTGCGGTAGCCGCGATCTCGGCGCCACTGGACCTGGTTGCCGCCGGACCGGTACTCGATGCGGGCTTGAACAAGCACATCTATACCCGCGAGTTCATGCGCACGCTGAAGACCAAGGCACTCGCCAAGCTGGCCACCTATCCCACGCTGGCCGACCACAAGCGCGTCACCGACGCCACCACCTTTCACGAGTTCGATGACGCATTCACGGCGCCCGTGCATGGTTTCAAGGGCAAGGACGACTATTGGGCACGCTCGAGCAGCAAGCCATGGCTGCGTGCGATCAAGGTGCCGGCGCTGGTGATCAATGCGCAGAACGATCCCTTCCTGCCCGCCTCCGCCCTGCCGACCCGCAGCGAAGTGGCGCGTAGCGTGGAAACCGAGTTCCCTCTCCATGGTGGTCATGTGGGCTTTCTCTCGGGTACTTTCCCCGGTCATTTGGGCTGGCTTCCAAGCCGGCTGGAGAACCACTTCCGGCGCCATTTGTAACCGAGAGCCCTGATGATTGGTGGTAGAATCCCCCCCGAATGTCATATCGGGAGGTTCCAATCGTGCCAAGTTATCCTAAAGAAATTTTCAAGGCATACGATATCCGCGGGATTGTCGGCAAGACCCTGACACCGGAGATCGTCGAGGCTATCGGCCATGCCATCGGCTCGGAGGCCGTCGATCGCAAGCAGAAGGCGATCGCCATCGGCCGTGACGGCCGCCTGTCCGGCCCGGAACTATCCGCAGCACTGGCACGGGGTATTCAAAAAGCAGGCGTTGACGTGATCGACGTCGGCCGCGTCGCCACCCCGATGCTCTATTTCGCCGCTTACCAGCTCGAAACCAACTCGGGCGTCATGGTCACCGGCAGCCACAACCCGCCCGAGTACAACGGCCTGAAGATGATGCTGGGGACGGAAACGCTGGCTGGCGAGGCGATCCAGCATCTGCTGCAGCGCCTGGAAAACAACGACTTGCATCACGGTGAAGGCCAGTACCGTGAAGCCAATATCGTCGAGGATTACCTGAACCGCATCGTCGGCGACCTGCAGCTGGCGCGCCCAATGAATATCGTGGTCGATTGCGGCAACGGCGTGGCCGGCGCCTTTGCGCCCGTACTGTACCGCCGCCTCAACTGCCGCGTGCGCGAGCTGTTCTGCGAAGTCGACGGCACCTTCCCCAATCACCACCCCGACCCGTCGCAACCGAAGAACCTGCAGGACCTGATCCACGCGTTGAGCACCACCGACGCCGAGCTGGGCCTGGCATTCGACGGTGATGGCGACCGCCTGGGCGTGGTCACCAAGGATGGGCAGATCATCTACCCCGATCGCCAGCTCATGCTGTTCGCCGGCGACGTGCTGTCGCGCAACAAGGGTGCGAAGGTCATCTTCGACGTCAAGTCGACACGCAACCTGACGCCATGGATCGAGGAAAACGGTGGCGAGCCGATCATGTGCCGTACCGGCCATAGCTTCATCAAGGCCAAGATGAAGGAAACCGGCGCGCTGCTCGCGGGCGAGATGAGCGGCCACGTGTTCTTCAAGGAGCGCTGGTTCGGCTTCGACGACGGCATGTACGCCGGTGCGCGCCTGCTGGAGATCCTGAGCCAGGTGGAAGACCCGAGCGAAGTCCTCAACAACCTGCCGAATGCCGTCAGCACGCCGGAACTCAACATCAAGATGAAGGAAGGCGAGCATTACGCGCTGATCGAAAAGCTGCAGCGCGATGCCAAGTTCACCAAGCCCAAGGAAGTGATCACGCTCGACGGCCTGCGCGTGGAATACAAGAATGGCTTTGGCCTGGCGCGCGCCTCGAACACCACGCCGGTCATCGTGCTGCGCTTCGAGGCGGACGACGAGAATGCACTGGAAGCGATCAAGAACGACTTCCGCCGTGTGATTCTCGATGCCGCACCGGAAGTCGAGCTGCCGTTCTGAACACGGTGACGCTCAGCAGAAACGGGCCGCGATGCGGCCCGTTTCTTTTCGTGTACGCTCGCCAACCAGTCATCTTTCAAAATAAATAAAAGAAATAACAAAATTATTTTTTATTATTTTTAGTTATATTTTAGCCAGCTTACACTCCTCTCCGAGTCACCCATACCAGGCCAGCCAATCATCACTCAGAGAGGACAACCATGCGCTTTACCACCCAACTGGCCACGCTGGCCATCGCTGCGGCAGTTGCCCTGCCCTCGTTCGCGGCTGATATCAATCTGCTGAATGTCTCCTACGACCCGACCCGCGAGCTGTATCAGGATTTCGACAAGGCCTTCTCCGCCTACTACAAGCAGAAGACCGGCGACAACGTATCGGTCAAGGCATCGCACGGCGGCTCCGGCAAGCAGGGGCGTGCCGTCATCGACGGGCTCGAGGCCGATGTCGTCACCCTCGCCCTGGCCTACGACATCGACGAGATCGCGGAAAGGGCCAAACTGCTCGACCCTGCCTGGCAAAAACGCCTGCCGCACAACGCTTCGCCCTATACCTCGACCATCGTATTCCTGGTGCGCAAGGGCAATCCCAAGCAGATCAAGGACTGGGGCGACCTGGTGAAACCCGGTACGCAAGTGATCACGCCCAATCCCAAGACCTCGGGCGGTGCACGCTGGAATTACCTGGCGGCCTGGGGCTACGCGCTGAAACAGCCGGGCGGCAACGAGGCCCGCGCCAAGGATTTCGTGCAGCGCCTGTACAAGAATGTGCCCGTGCTCGACTCCGGCGCCCGCGGTGCCACGACGACCTTCGTCGAACGCGGCATCGGCGACGTGCTGCTGGCCTGGGAAAATGAAGCCCTGCTGGCGGTCAAGGAACTCGGCCCGGACAAATTCGACATCGTCGCGCCATCCCTGTCGATCCTCGCCGAGCCGCCGGTCGCCGTTGTCGACAAGAACGCGGCGAAGCACGGCACGACCAAGGTAGCGCAGGCCTATCTCGAATACCTGTATAGCCCACAAGGCCAGGAAATCGCTGCGCAGAGCTACTATCGCCCGATCGATGCAAAGGTGGCCGACAAGTACGCCAAGCAATTCCCCAAGGTCAATCTGTTCAAGATCGACGAGGTTTTTGGCGGCTGGCAAAAGACGCAGAAGACACACTTCGCCGACGGTGGCCTGTTCGATCAGATCTACGGCATCCGATAAAGCCCGCGGGAGATCGCGTCAGACCGCACCCCGCCTTGCGCGCGATCAATCACGCCGCCCCGGAAAGCAGCTATGATCGCCGCTTGGGCGGGCCCGCCCGCCCAACACCGACCATGACAAAGGAGACAAAAGATATGCGCCTGGAAACCATCGCTGTACACGGCGGCTACAGCCCCGACCCGACCACCAAGGCCGTCGCCGTGCCGATCTACCAGACCACCAGCTATGCTTTCGACAGCACGCAGCACGGCGCCGACCTGTTCGACCTCAAGGTGCAGGGTAACATCTACACCCGCATCATGAACCCGACCACCGATGTGCTGGAAAAACGCCTGGCCGAGCTGGAAGGTGGTGTGGGCGCGCTGGCGCTGGCATCCGGGCAGGCGGCGATCACCTACGCGGTCCTGACGATCGCCGAGGCCGGCGACAACATCATCTCGAGCAGCACCCTGTATGGCGGCACCTATAACCTGTTCGCGCATACCCTGCCGCAATATGGCATCACCACGCGCTTTGCCGACTACCGCGATCCAACCAGCTTCGAGAAGCTGATCGACGAGCGCACCAAGGCGCTGTACATCGAATCGATAGGCAACCCGCTCGGCAATGTGATCGACATCGGTGCACTGGCCGAGATCGCGCATCGCCATGGCGTACCGCTGATCGTCGACAACACCGTCGCCACGCCTTACCTGTGCCGCCCGTTCGAACACGGTGCCGACATCGTGGTGCACTCACTGACCAAATACCTGGGTGGCCACGGCAACAGCATCGGCGGTGCGATCGTCGATTCGGGCAAGTTCCCCTGGGCTGAGCACAAGGAACGCTTCAAGCGCCTCAACGAGCCGGATGTCAGCTACCACGGCGTGGTCTACACCGAGGCGTTGGGCGCTGCAGCCTATATCGGCCGTGCGCGCGTCGTGCCGCTGCGCAATATGGGTGCGGCGCTGAGCCCGTTCAACAGCTTCCTGATCCTGCAAGGCATCGAGACGCTGGCTCTGCGCATGGATCGCATCAACGACAATACCCTGGCCATTGCCAAGCACCTGCAGAACCACGAGAAGGTGGAGTGGGTGCAATATGCGGCGCTCGACAACAGCCCGACCAAGCCGCTGGTCGACCGCTACCTTGGCGGCAAGGCTTCCGGCGTGCTGAGTTTCGGCATCAAGGGCGGGCGTGATGCCGGTGGGCGCTTCATCGATGCGCTGCAGCTGATCACGCGGCTGGTGAACATCGGTGACGCCAAGTCGCTCGCGTGTCACCCGGCCAGCACGACGCATCGCCAGCTGTCACCCGCTGAGCTCGAGCGCGCGGGGGTTCGCGAAGACATGATCCGCCTGTCGATCGGCATCGAGCACATCGATGACCTGTTCGACGACATCAATCAGGCGCTCGCCGCGGCCAGCTGATCACATCGCAGCGGTAACGCAAACGGCAGCGCTCCCTGGGGCGCTGCCTTTTTATTTGGACGAGGCAACACGGAAGGAAGCAGCAGATGGAAACCAGCAAGATCGCGGATTGCATCGACCGTGTCTACGGCGAACACTTTCTGGCCTTCCCGCTAGGCCAGCTGGCGGACAACCGGGTGATCGGCTCATTCTTCAAATACCAGCTGGAAAGCCGCTTTCAGCCCATCGTGCGGCTGCATGATGGCGTGGCGATCGGCCATGACAGCACGGTCGAATGTCATGCGCCGGACGGCGGCCAGATCGAGGCTGCACGCCTGTTCGCGCTCGCCCTCGACAACAGCGGCCTGGTCAGCCTCGACCGCATGGTGCGCACGCTGCACGCGCTCAACTACTTTGCCATCCAGCAAGGCCCTGGGCGCCTGTTCCTGAGCGTGCAGCAACGCCTGCTTGAGACGGTAAAAAGCGATCATGGGCGCTTTTTTGAACGGATATTGCAGCAGTTCGACATCGCGACCGGGCGCGTGGTGATCCAGCTGCCGCCGCGTGCGCGGGAAGACGTGGCCTTGCTGGGCAGGGTGATCCGCAACTATCGATCATGCGGGTATGGCGTGGCCGTCGAACAGCAAGGAGACGATCTCGGCTGGCTGGCGGCCCTTGGCGACACACAGCCTGATTTCATCAAGTGGCAGGCGGCCTCTGCGACGCAAGCGGGGCTAGAGCAGGCAACGCGCGTGGCACAGGGACTGGGCGTGGAACCCGTCGCCACCGTCATGGACCGCGCCCACCATGTGGAGCGGCCGACGGCGATGGCAAGCAGGTAGGGGCAAGGTGCTTGCCATACGGCCTGCTCCGACCGAGCCGCGCATCAGGCGCGCGAAGTGGTCTCGACCGTGGGCCCGCCCTCTTCTACCGCGCCCCCTGCCGTGGTCTGCAAGGTGAAATAGAAGGTTGCGCCCTTGCCCGGCTCGGCCTCTGCCCAGATCTCACCACGATGCCGGTGGATGATCCGCTGGGCCGTGGCCAGCCCGACACCGATGCCCTCGAACTCCTGCACCGTGTGCAGGCGTTGGAATGCGCCGAACAGCTTGCCGGCCAAGGCCATGTCGAAGCCCACGCCATTGTCGCGCACGAAATAGACGCGGCGGCTGGCATTGTTGACACAACCGAATTCGATACGCGGCTGCTCGCTCTTGCCGGTGAATTTCCAGGCATTTGACAGCAGGTTGTACAGCGCCGAGCGCAGCAGCTTGCCATCGGCGTGGACGTACACCTCGGGTGCGATCACGACTTCCACCTTGCGTTCCGGCTCGTTGGCCTGCAGCTCTTCCACCACCGATTGCGCCAACAGGCTCAGGCTCAGCATTTCCAGGTGCATTTCGCTGCGCGCCAGGCGAGCGAGGTTGAGCAGCGTGTCGATCAACTCGCCCATGCGCTGGGTGGCACGCCGCATGCGTTGAATGTAGTCGCGCCCCTGCTCATCGAGCTTTTCGCCAAAATCTTCGAGCAACGCCTGGCCAAAGCCATCGACTGTCCGCAACGGCGCGCGCAGGTCGTGCGACACCGAGTAGCTGAAGGCCTGCAGCTCGTTGTTGGCCGATGCCAGCGCTGCCGTGCGTGCCTCGACCAGCTCTTCGAGGTGGTCACGGTAATGGATCAGCTGCTCCTCGACCTTCTTGCGAGCGCTGACGTCGATCAGATACCCCTGCAGGTATTTTTCGCCACCCTTGCCGGCATACACCGATGCCACCAGCGACACCCAGACGCTGTGCCCATCGGCCGCCAGCAGCCGGCACTCGAACTCGCGCTCGGCCTGATCGGGATTGGCCTCACCGAAAATCTGGTAGGCCAGGTGCCGGTCGTCGGGATGCAGGTAGCTGGTGAGAAACCCCTCCTGGTACCACATCGACAACGGGTAACCGAGCAGCGCCTCGGCCTGCGGGCCGACATAGCTGAAGCGCCAGGTGCCGGCCTGCGCCTCCCACGGGATGACCTTGGTCGACTCGACCAGACGCCGGTAACGTTCCTCGCTGATGCGCAGCTGGTTCTCGACCTGCTTGCGCACGGCGATATCGGCTTCGAGCGCCTGGTTCTTGGCTTCCAGCTCGGAAAACAGGGTCTGCAGCGACTGGCGCGTGGTTTCGAGGCTACGCCCCAGCGCGCCGAATTCATCGCGGCGCAGCCATTCGAACGGCGTATCGAGCTCGCGCTGTGCAAGCTTTTGCGAATCGGTCATCAAGCGCCGCAGCGGATGCAGGACTCGGGCCTGCATCAACACCAGGATCAGCGCCAGACTCACCAGCAGCTGGCCGCCGACGGTCAGCAGGAACTTGTTGCGGTCGTCCCGCAATGCGGCCTCCCACTGACCGCTATCCATCTCCACCGTGACCACGCCGATTTCGCTGCCCTGGTAGACGACGGTCTTGCGCAGCGTGTACACCTGCCCGCGGCGGCGCTCGGGGCGCTCGGCCTGCAGGAAGGTGCCCAGCGCCGGGTCGGTCACCAGTACACGCACGACGCGATCGTCATCCATGATCGAATTGAGCAGCGGCATGCCGGCATCGGCACTGAGGTTCCATAGTGGCTCCTGCATGCCGAGCACGAGGATCTCCGTCAGTCTGGCGTGATCCTTCTTGAGCTGGGCGCTCAGGGCGCTGGCGCGCCCTTCCAGCGTGATATAGCTGATGATGGTTGCCGGAATCAGCAACCCCACAATCACGGCCAATACAATCGCACGCCGTACGGTCAAACTCATTCTTGTCCCCTCTCCCCTGGGAGCGGTGTGTGCAGGAGCGGCCACCCGATAGCAGCCATGCTCAGGCATGAAACGGGATTTACCCTCTATTCAAGCGCTACTGACGCAATTATGCAAATTACCCTGGCCGACGGCCTCATCCGCCCATGCCAACGGAAAGCCGAGTCATGCCACAGAAATCGTTTCGTCATATTACTCATTCAAACTGCGGCCGCTTGAGCGGGATGAATTGTCTATCCTTAAATAAGAAGTCACAAGCCCATGCTAGGGAATTTACTCTATAGGGTTAGACCGAATACCTCGTCATAGAGAGGTCCCAGCATAATCGGCAAAAATCGATCACCAGATGCACAGGGTGACGCAATCAATTGCATGTTTTGATTACTCCAGGAGACAAAAATGGCTCAGAAAGTCGCACTCGTTACCGGTGGCATGGGTGGCATCGGAACCGCAATCTGCAAGGGGTTGGCGCAGGCCGGCTTCAAGGTTGCCACCACGTATTCCACGCCCGGCAAACATGAGGGCTGGCTGGAAAAAATGCGTGCAGAGGGTTTCGACATCTTTGCGGTACAGTGCGATGTCACCAGTTTCGATTCTTGCGTCGAGGCAGCTGGCAAGATCAAGCAGGCGCTCGGTGCCGTCAGCGTGCTGGTGAACAACGCCGGCATCACCAAGGATGGCCGCTTCCAGAAAATGGACAAGACCGCCTGGGATGCCGTGATGTCGACCAACCTCGACTCGGTGTTCAACGTCACGCGCCAAGTCATCGACGACATGTGCGAACTCGGCTTCGGCCGCGTCATCAACATCTCGTCGATCAATGGCCAGAAGGGGCAGTTCGGCCAGACCAACTATTCCGCAGCCAAGGCCGGCATGCATGGTTTCACCATGGCCCTGGCCCAGGAAGTGGCGAAGAAGGGCGTGACCGTCAACACCATCAGCCCGGGCTACATCGCCACCGAAATGGTGATGGCGGTGAAGGAAGAAGTGCGTAACCAGATCATCGCCGGCATCCCGGTCGGCCGGCTCGGCCATCCGGAGGAAATCGCGGCGCTGGTGGCCTTCATCGCCTCCGACGCGGCTGGCTTCATGACGGGCGCCAACGTGGCCATGAATGGCGGCCAGCACACCTGCTGAGCGGCACGCGGGTACAAAAAAACGCCCTCGATATCGAGGGCGTTTTTTCGGGCTGCCGAATCAAGCAAGCTTGGTGAACAGCTGCATGAAGGTCATCATTTCCGGCAGATTGGAAATCTTGATCTTGCCCATCATGAAGGCCATCTCGGGGCGCAGCTTGCCGAGCTCGATGTCGAGATAGTCGGAAGCAGCGGCGGATACCTTGCACTTGGCTTCGCCATTCAGACCGGTTTCCACTTTACACGCACCATCAGCGACGGTGACGGTGTACTGGCCGCCGTTGTCCCCGGACAGGTCGAAATGGAACACGCTATTCTTGCCGGCGGCATCTGCAGCCTTCAGGCGTGCAGGCAGACCATTGAACAGTTCCTGGATGGTGGACGGCAGGGACATGTAAATCTCCTTCTTTTGAGACATGGGTGGAAGCCGGTTTCGGCAAAAAACTTCAAACAAGTGTTTGATTGAATCAAAGCATAGCCGACTTTTCGAATGTCAGACAAGTGGGTTACCCAATATTCTTGACTTCATCGAATCCGACTGGCTCGTCGCCTTTGGCTTTGAACGGGCGCCGCTCCCGCAGCTCGTCGACATATTCGAGCATACCCGCCCGCTCGCGCAGCAGGAAGCTGGCCACGGCATCGGCGAAATCGGGATGCTTGAGCCAATGCCAGGAGTGCGTTTCCACCGGATCGAGCCCCCGCGACAATTTGTGCTCACCCTGGGCGCCGCCCTCGAAGCGCATCATTCCCTGCTCAATACAGTAGGCAATCGGGCGGTAATAGCACAGCTCGAAGTGCAGGGCCGGCACGAATTCGACCGCTCCCCAATAGCGTCCGTACAGGGCGCCGCCGCCGGCCAGGCAGAATGACGCAGCAACCGCCCGCCCCGCGCGCCTGGCGAGAAACAGCACGCAGGCCTCGGGCATGCTGCGGCCAAGCGCCTGAAAGAAGGCCAGGTCCAGATAGGGGCTGGCGCCATGGGCGCGATAGGTCTCGACATAACAGCGGTGGAAGAACCGCCAGTCGGCCTCGCCGATGTCGCCACCGGCCAGCGCGACGATCTCGACCTCGCGGCTGGCGCGGGCGCGATCCTGGCGGATCTTCTTGCGTTTGTCGTGCGGCATGCGCGACAGGAAATCGTCGAAGTCCGCATAGCCCTGGTTGTGCCAGTGGAACTGTACGCCGTCGCGGCGCATGCCGCCCTCGTCCGCCAGCGTGGCGATGTCCTGGCCTGCCGGGAACAACACATGCAGCGACGACACCGCGGGCTCGGCCTGCATCAGCGCCCGTGCGGCGTGCAGCAAATGCGCGCGGTCATCCGCCTCGTGCGCCAGCAGGCGCGGCCCCGGCACAGGCGTAAACGGCACGGCACACAACAGCTTCGGGTAGTAGTGCAGGCCATGGCGGCGATGGGCATCGGCCCAGGCCCAGTCGAACACGTATTCGCCATAGCTGTGGGCCTTGAGGTAGAGCGGCATGGCGCCGACCAGGCGATCATCGCGCCACAGCGTGGGGTAGCAAGGCGTCCACCCGGTATCGGGTGTCGCGGCACCAGTTTCGTGCAGCGCATGCAGAAAGCTGTGCCTAAGGCTGGGCTGTTCACCCGCGAGGGCATCCCATTGCGCCGGGACGATGCCTTCCAGCGAGTCGATGATCCGTAGCTCTGTCGCGGCTTGCATGGTTATCCAGAAAGATTTGCGCGTACCGGTGATGGCCGGGCATTAAAGTTGCAGTAGAGGGATGGGCAACACGGGCGGGCACAGTGTCAAAACCCCGTGCGCGCACCGCGCCAGACGATATAATCGTAACAAAGCTGATTCCGGCCTGTCGTGAATGCAGCCAGTCGCCCGTGACTGACCATAAAACATAACAGAAACCGATAATGAAACTCGCCATCGCCCAATTCAATCCCACCGTCGGTGATCTGGCCGGCAATGCGGCCAAGATTGCCCATTATGTCCACGAGGCGCGCGAACAAGGCGCCGACTTGCTGGTTACCCCCGAGTTCGGGCTGTGCGGCTACCCGCCCGAGGATTTACTGCTGCGCCCGGCCTTCTACACCGACTGCGCCTCGCAGCTCGCCAAGCTGGCATTGCAGACCCAGGGCATCGCCCTGCTGGTGAGCTATCCGCTGCAGGAAAAAGGCAAGCGCTACAACGCCGCGTCGATCATCCGCAACGGCAAGATCATCGCCACCTACCGCAAGATCTCGCTGCCCAACAACGAGGTGTTCGACGAGAAACGCTATTTCGAGGCCGGTGGCGCGCCATGCGTGGTCGAGATCGCCGGTGTACGTGTCGGTATCAACATCTGCGAGGACATCTGGCAACCCCAGGCCGCCGCGCTGGCCAAATCGGCGGGTGCCGAGGTCATCGTCGTGCCCAATGCCTCGCCCTTCCACGTCGACAAGCAGAAGGTGCGCTACGAGGTCGTCAAGTCGCGCATCGAGCAGACCGGTCTGCCCATCGCCTATGCCAACCTCACCGGCGGCCAGGATGAGCTGGTCTTCGACGGCGACTCGTTCCTGATGAACCGCAAGGGCGAGCTCGTTGCCCAGCTGCCGATGTTCGACGACGCGCTCGGCGTGTTCGAGCTGCGCGACGGCGACTGGGTGCCGGGTGAAGTGGCGCCGGCACCGTCGATCGAGGCCCAGGTATACAAGGCGCTGACCATCGGCGTGCGCGACTACATCCTCAAGAACGGCTTCCCTGGCGCGCTGCTCGGCCTGTCCGGCGGCATCGACTCGGCGCTGACGCTGGCCATTGCCGTCGATGCGCTGGGGCCCGACAAGGTTCATGCCGTCATGATGCCGTCGCAATACACGGCCGACATCAGCGTCAACGACTCGCGCGAGATGGTGGACATCCTCAAGGTGAAATACAGCGAGATCGCCATCCGCCCGGTGTACGACGGTTTCATGGACGCGCTGGCCGGCGAGTTCGCCGGGCTGCCGGTCGATACCACCGAAGAGAACCTGCAGGCGCGCGTGCGCGGCACGCTGCTGATGGCGCTGTCAAACAAGACGGGCAAACTGGTGCTGACCACCGGCAACAAGTCGGAGATGGCGGTCGGCTACGCGACGCTGTACGGCGACATGGCCGGCGGCTTCGCCGTGCTCAAGGACGTGGCCAAGACCCTGGTCTACCGCCTGGCCCATTATCGCAACAGTGTCGGCTGCGTGATCCCCGAGCGCATCATCACCCGAGCGCCGTCGGCCGAGCTGCGCGACAACCAGACCGACCAGGACAGCCTGCCGCCTTATGATGTGCTCGATGCGATCATGAAGGCCTATGTCGAGAACAACCGCAGCCCGCAGGAAATCATTGCCGAGGGCCACCCGGAAGCCGACGTCAAGCGTGTGATCCGCCTGATCAAGCTGAACGAATACAAGCGCCGCCAGGCCCCGGTGGGGGTGCGCATCACCGCGCGCGGCTACGGCAAGGACTGGCGTTACCCGATCACCAACCGCTACAGCTCCGGCCTGTGACATGGACGAGCAGCCGCCTATCGTCAAGCAGGTGGAGGCCCCCGAGCCACCGCCGATACCCGATAGCTGGCGCTACTACGGTACCTGGTGCGGTTACTGCGAATATTGCAGCGAGTACTTCACGTTGACGCTGACACCACGGGATGCACATGCGCGCTGCCCCTACTGTTTCACACTGAACGACCGCAACAGATTCTGGCCTCAGCATCTAGGCATCTGAGGCCTCACTTAAAAATGGGAGATATTCATGAAGAAGATTGAAGCCGTCATCAAGCCATTCAAACTCGACGAGGTGCGCGAAGCCCTGCACGAGATCGGCGTGACCGGCCTGACCGTGACCGAGGTCAAGGGTTTCGGCCGGCAGAAGGGGCACACCGAGCTGTATCGCGGCGCCGAATACGTCGTCGATTTCCTGCCTAAGGTAAAGATCGAGGTCATCCTGGCCGATGCCCAGGTCGAGCCGGCGATCGACGCCATCATCAAGGCCGCCCGCACCGGCAAGATCGGTGACGGCAAGATTTTCGTCACCTCGGTCGAACAGATCGTGCGCATCCGCACCGGCGAGACCAACGAACAAGCCATCTGACCAGTACAGCCAGGTCGCAGCGCGACTGTAGCCTGGCCTCTTCCTGCCCACGGCGGCTCTGGCACTCCACTGAGGTGCCCCACCGGCGACGACATGCCAAGGGCCGCCGACGCCGCAGCCCCCCTTCCAGACTTGAATCCCACCAGCTGCACCTTGGCTTCCGCTCGCGGTCTACCTATAAAACCAATACAGGCAGACAAACCGTAAGTACCTGTAAACAATATATTTTCCAAACCAGGACAGATATCAGGCATGCCGCAAACCACGGTACTCGCCCCCCCTTCCACCCCCCGTTGGACCGGCCCGCTACGCCGGCTTGCCTTGTTCGTATGGCTCGGCCTGATGCTGCTGACACTCGGCGTCGGCTACCTGGTTTATGAGCAGGATCAGGCGCTGTTCCGGCAGCATATCGACGCCCAGGCCAGCGAATTGCAGGCCGCGGTTCGAAAGCGCCTGGAAATGTATCGGCTTGCACTGACCGGTGTGGCGGGTTTGTACCTCGCTTCCGACGAGGTCACACGCGAGGACTTCTCGATCTACGTGCGCAACCTGCGGCTCGATCGCAACTATCCGGGCGTCCGCGGCATCGGCTTTGCCCGGCGCATCGACGGGGCCGGCCTGGCTGGCTACCAGCAGCGTCTGGCCGAGGCGGTGCCGGGCAGCCGGGTGTTTCCTGCCGGGCACCGCGACAGCTATACGGCGGTCGAATACACCGAGCCAATGGATGACAGCAGCCGCCACATCATCGGCTTCGACATGTATACCGAAGCCAAGCGGCAGGCCGCAATGAGGCTGGCCGCCGACAGTGGCGAGCCGGCCGCGACCGGCAAGGTCACGCTGCAGCAGGATGTCGCCACGCCGACGCCGAGCGGTTTCCTGCTGTATTACCCTATCTACCGTAATCACAGTACGACCGATACCCAGGCCCGACGCCGTGAGGCGCTGCTTGGCTGGGTCTACATGCAGATCCGCATGGACGAGATGCTGGCCGGCATTCTGGGTCAGGCGCCGCCCCTCGATCTGGCTGTCTACGATGGGCGGCAGGCCGTGGCCGGGCAGCTGATTACCGGCGCCACCGCCACGGACGACGTCATCCACCTCGAACGCGGCATCGACTTCGCGCAGCACCACTGGCTGCTCGTGCTGCAGCCCACCCATTCCCAGTTGGCGCTGGCCGAGTCCACGCGCTATCGCTGGGTGCTGGCGCTGGGCTCGCTCGTCAGCCTGCTGGCCGCGGCGTCGGTAGCCACCCTGGCCGCTGCACGCGGCCGCGAACAGCACATGGCCGCCGTGGCCACGCATGAAATCCGCCAGCGCGAGCAGCGCTTCAGCGGCCTGATGGAAAGCATGCCGAACGCCATCTTCGCACTCGATAGTGACGGCCACGTCACCATGGTCAACGGTACGGCCGAACGCTGGTTCGGCCAGGCGCGCGAGATGCTGATCGGCCTGCCGTTCGCGGCCCTGCTCGTGCCCAGCACGCGTGACACCTTCCACGAGCGCTACCAGCCCTTCTTTTCCGGCAGCGTGCCGGCGCCGCCGGCGCCAACACTGGAGTGGATGGCCTTGCGTGCCGATGGCAGCGAGTTTCCGATCGAGCCGACCTTTTCCGCCATCGATACCGGCGATGGCCGGCTGATACTGGCCAGCATGAGCGACATCTCGTCGAGAAAGCGCTCGGAAGCGCGTTTCCGGCTGGTGGTCGAAGCCGCGCCGAATGCCGTGGTGGTGACCGACAGCCGCGGCGTGATCGAGCTGGTGAATTCACAGACCGAAGTCTGGTTTGGCTATTCGCGTCAGGAGCTGCTCGGCCAATCGGTAGAGATACTGATCCCGGAACGCTTCCGCAAGGCGCACCCGGCCTATCGCTCGGCCTTCGTCGGCACGCCGCAGGTGCGCCCGATGGGGGCTGGGCGCGACCTGTATGGCCGCCGCAAGAACGGCAGCGAATTTCCCATCGAGATCGGTCTCAATCCGATCCAGACCGACGATGGCTTGCTCATCATGAGCTCGATCATCGACATCTCGGAGCGCAAGGCCGCCGAGCGGCGCTTTCGTGAACAATCGGAGCAGATCGCCCAGGCCAGCCGCTACAAGTCCGAATTTCTCGCCAACATGTCGCACGAGTTGCGCACGCCGCTGAACAGCATCCTGATTCTCGCCGAGCAGCTGGGCGACAACCGCCAGGGCAACCTGACCGCCAAGCAGGTGGAGCACGCGCACATCATTCATCGCTCAGGCAACGAGCTGCTGACGCTGATCAACGATATCCTCGACCTGTCGAAAATCGAGGCGGGCCGCATGACGGTGCAGGTCGAACAGCTCATCCTCGCGGACTTTGCCGCTCATCTGCGGCAGAGCTTCGCGCCGCTCGCCGAGGCACGCAAGCTGTCGCTCTGCATCGAGATCGACACGAACGCGCCGCGCGCGGTGCTCACCGATGGCAATCGCCTGTTCCAGATCGTCAAGAACCTGATCTCGAATGCCATCAAGTTCACCGAACAGGGCGGCGTGCACGTCCGTGTCGCCCGCCCGGCGCCCCCCTTGCCGGCGGGCCTGAGGCTGGAGGCCAAGGACACCCTGGCCATTCAGGTAGTAGACACCGGCCGCGGCATCCCGGCGGACAAGCAGGAGCAGATCTTTCTCGCCTTTCATCAGCTCGATGGCTCGACCAGCCGGCAGTATGGCGGCACCGGGCTGGGGCTGACCATCTCCAAGCAGCTGGCGCAGCTGCTGGGTGGCAGCATCACGGTGGACAGCAAGGAAGGCGTTGGCAGCACCTTCACCCTCTATCTGCCTGCGCGCAGCCAGGCATTGCCGGAGCGCGAAGCGCCGGCCATCCGCCCGGCTGCATTGGCGCAACACGCAAGCGGCGACCCGCTGGTGCTGATCGTCGAGGACGACGTCAATTTCGCCGAGATCGTCGCGGCCGGTGTGCGCAGCCGTGGCCTCACCCCGGTGCTGAGCCGGAGCGGCGGCGAGGCCGTGCAACTGGCGCGACAACTGCCGGTCAAAGCGATCATCCTCGACATCCTGCTGCCGGACGGCAACGGCTGGCATTTCCTGACGCAGTTGCGCGAGCTGCCGTCGACCCACACGGTGCCGGTGCAGGTTGTCTCCTGCCTGGATCAACCCTCACCGGCGCGGCCCGACATCGTCGGCTACCTCGAGAAGCCCGTCGACGTAGCGCAGCTCGGGCACATGCTCGACGAGCTGGTCGAGCACATCGGCGCCCAGGGACACCCGGCGCCGCAGCCGGCGGATACGCAAGCCCACGGCGGCACGCTGCTGCTGGTGGATGACGACATCCGCAACATCTATGCGATGACCAGCCTGCTCGAGGACCGAGGTTATGAAGTCATCACGGCCGGCAACGGGGTCGAGGCCCTGGCCCGTATCGAGGAACGCGAAGACATCGACCTGATCCTGATGGATATCGCGATGCCCTTAATGGATGGGTTCGAGACCACGCACCGGCTGCGGGCAGACAAGCGTTTTACGCGCCCGATTGTGGCGCTGACCGCCTATGCTATGAAGGGGGACAGGGAAAAATGCCTCGACGCCGGCGCGGACGACTACCTTGCCAAGCCGGTCAGCAAGAGCCAGCTCTACCAGACGCTGGACCATTGGCTCGGCCGAGCACTCGAAACGGCCATTTCGTAACGAGATACCGATGAACATCGACGCAAACCAACGTTTTCCGGCCGAGCAGCTTGAGCAGGTAGTACTGGTCGTGGACGATACCCCGGAAAACCTGGTGGCCATGGATGCCATTCTGGGGGACCTCAGCGTGCAGCTGATGATGGTCAGCTCGGGCAAGGCTGCCTTGCAGAAGATGCTTGAGCACGATGTGTCGCTGGTTCTGCTCGACGTGCAGATGCCCGACATGGATGGCTACGAGATGGCCCAGCTGATGCGCGGCTCGCGGCGCACCCGGCACATCCCGATCATCTTCATCACCGCCATCATGCGCGACGAGGCCGCCATGCTGCGCGGCTACGAGAGCGGTGCCATCGACTACATCACCAAGCCGATCAAGCGTGATGTGCTGCGCAGCAAGGTCAAGCTGCTGCTCGAACTCGACGCGAGCAAACGGCAGCTGCTGGCGGCCTATCGCCGTCTCGACGGCCAACGCAGCTATTACGAGTCGATACTGAACGCGGCAGGCGAAGGCGTCGTGGGCTTCGATCCGAACGGCACGGTCAATTTCGCCAACCCCGCCGCGCGCCGACTGCTCAACCTGCCCGAAGATCGCCTGATCGGCCAGGGCCACCAGGCCTTCTACCCGGCCGACGCCGGCCAGCCATCCAACTGGCAGAGCACGCCGTTCTGGGCGGCCATCGAGCGTGGCCAGGAGATCCGTATCGACGATGCCCAGTTCCGCACCCTCGGGCGCGGCGATTTCCCGGTCAGCCTGTGCTGCTCGCCGCTGTCCGGGCATTACAACGGCGTGGTGGTGGTGTTCCAGGACATCACTGTGCGCAAGGCGCTGGAATTGCAACTGCGCCTGCAGGCGATGACCGACCACCTGACCGGCCTCAACAACCGCAGCGGCTTCAAGACGGCGCTCGGCCACGCGCTGGCGCGGGCGGGCCGCACCTACAAGTATGTGGCGCTGCTCTACATCGACCTCGACCACTTCAAGCCGATCAACGACTCGCTCGGCCACGATGCCGGCGACCAGTTGCTGCAGCAGGTTGCAGAGCGGCTCAAGCAGTCGATGCGCGTCAGCGACACGATCTCACGCCTGGGTGGCGACGAATTCACCGTAATACTCGAAGACCTCGACGATGCCGAGGATGCGGCCTTCAGCGCGCGCAAGGTGCTGTCTGCACTGCGCCCGAGCTTCCAGCTCAACGGCACGGAGGTGACCGTCGGGGCGAGCATCGGCATCGCCACCTATCCCGACTGCGGCAGCGATCTGGTGAGCCTGATGCAGGCTGCCGACGTGGCGATGTACCGCGCCAAAAACGAGGGACGCAACGTCTACCAGTTCTATACTCCGGACATGAACGCCCGCGCCAAGGCCCGCCTGATGCTCGAACAGAGCGCGCGCCACGCGTTGCAGCACGATGAGCTGGTGCTGTACTACCAGCCGCAGATCGACCTCGCGCGCCGCCGCATCGTGGGCCTGGAGGCGCTGATACGCTGGAACCACCCGACCGCGGGCCTGGTGTCGCCGGCTACCTTCATCCCGCTGATGGAGGAGACCGGGCTCATCATCCAGGTCGGCGCGTGGATCATCGAGAGCGTGTGCAAGCAGCGCCAGCAATGGCATACGCAGGGGGTACTCGATGCCGATTGCACGATCGCGCTGAATATCTCGCCGCGCCAGTTCAGCGACGACAACCTGAGCCGCATCCTGCAGCAGCAGCTGTCGCTGTGGCAGCTCGCACCGGAGATGATCGAGCTGGAATTGACCGAAGGCATGCTGATGCAGGATACCGAGCAGACCTACCAGCTGCTCGACCAGCTCAAGCAGATCGGCGTGCGGCTGGCCATCGACGACTTCGGCACCGGCTATTCGTCGCTGGGTTATCTCAAGCGCTTCAAGCTCGATGTGCTGAAGATCGACAAATCGTTCATCAACCACCTGACCCACAACGGCAAGGATGCCGCGATCGCCTCGTCGATCATCAGCCTGGCCCACAACCTCGGGCTCAACACCGTAGCCGAGGGCGTGGAGACCGAGGCGCAGCTGGACCGGCTCAAGGCGCTGAAGTGCGACGTGGTACAAGGCTACTACTTCGCCAAGCCCATGCCGGCAGAACAGGTCGAAGCCTTCGTACGGGGCTTCGCCACAGCCCCCTGATGCGCGTCAGGCCAGCGCGGGCGCCGGCTTGCCGGTCAGCGTTTCGGCCAGCTTGCTCGCATTGCGCGCCGCCAGGCCGTAGATCGACAACTGCGGATTGGCGCCGATGCTGGTCGGGAAGGCCGAGCCGTCGATCACGTGCAGGTTGACGAGCTGATGATGGCGGCCATGGCTGTCGACCACCGATTCCTCCGGCTTGCTGCCCATGCGGCAGCCGCCCATGACGTGCGCGCTGAATACGCGGAAACGCAGCACCTCGGCGGGCAGCGCGGCAATCGCCTGTTTGGCCTGCGCCCAGCTGGTGTAGGGCACCGCGCCCTCATGCACCGGCAGCACACGCGTCGCGCCGGCGGCAAACTGCAGCTCCGCCATCACCAGCAGCGAGCGCTTCAGGCCCTCCCAGACGTAATCGGTCAGCGGGTAATCGAGCATCGGCGTGCCATCGCTGCGCAGTTCGACTTGGCCACCGAGGCTATCGGGATGGAAGCCGTCGCGCATCAATGCCAGCTGCACATGCATATGGTTGAAGCGCGACATCCACTCCGCGTGCGACTTGCCGATGCCGGTCAGCGTGGTGGCGCCGAGCATCGGATGGATAGGCGGTACCTCAAGCTTGAAGCCGATCGGGCCGTCGATCGGGCCATTGTGCAGGAAATGGTCCGAATACACGGTCTGCGGCGCACCAGCCGAGGCAACCACGGGCTCGGGCATGTCCGAGATCGAGATGCTGACCGGGTGCAGGAAGGTGCGCTTGCCGAGCAGCTTGAACGGATCGGGCGCGCCGGAGCGCAACAGTACCGCCGGGCTGCCGATGGCGCCGGCGGACAGCACGACGTGGCGCGCCTTGACGCTGAGCTTGCGGCCCGTTGGCAGCAGGCCGGTGCTGTCGAGGCCATGGCATTCGACCGTACCGACCTGGTCGCCGACGACGCCGAGTGTCTCGACACGCACCCGGTATACCAGCGTGGCGCCCTGCCCCAGCGCCGCTGGGATGGTGGTGATCAGCATCGACTGCTTGGCGTTGACGGCACAGCCCATGCCGCAATAGCCCAGGTTCCAGCAACCGTTGACATTACGGTTGATGCGCCCCCAGCTGATGCCGAGCTTCTCGGCACCGACGCGCAGCAGATCGTTGTTGCGATTGGGCTCGCCGGGCCAGTTGTGGATGTTGAGGCGCTTCTCGGCCATGGCGAACCACGGCGCCAGCGCATCGACGGTCAGATCGGGTAGGCCATACTGCTTGTTCCACACTTCGAGCGTGGATGGCGGCGTGCGGAAGCTCGACGTCCAGTTCACCGTGGTCGAGCCGCCAACCGAGCGCCCCTGCAGGATGGAGATCGCCTTGTCCTTGGTCTGCCGCTCGCCCGATTCCTGGTACAGCTGCGGGTAGGCATCGGACTCGCGCAGCTTGAAATCGCGCGAGGACTTGAGCGGCCCCTCTTCGAGCAGCACCACCTTGAGTCCGGCCTTGCTCAGGATTTCAGCGGTGATGCCACCGCCGGCGCCTGTGCCGACGATGACGACATCGGCTTCAAGCGTCTTGTCGGCGGACAGCGTGGACGCGTCGATGACCTGCCAGCCTTGTTCCAGGCCGGTGGCGATGGGATCGGGAACCATGTTTACCTCGTGGGGGACAGACGGTGGGGCGATGCACGCCCCGCAAAAGCCGGCCTGGGATCAGGCCGCGAATACCTGCGCCGGCGGGCCGTCGTAGCCGATGGCCGCCCAGGCGCTGGGGCTGCCATACCACGACGCCAGCACGATCTTGTGCAGGCCCTGGTAGCCGGAACGCAACAAGGCGATGCGGCTGTCGCGCCAGCGCGCCAGGAATGACTCGATGCTGGCGCGATCGGCCTTGAGCCAGGGCAGCGATACCCCGGCCACGGTGCGGCGCGTGACCGGAAAATCGAGCAGGCCGAACAATTGATCGAGCTCGGCGCGCACCGCGGGCGACAGGCCGGAGATGGCGATGTCCACATTGCGCACCGTTTCGGCAATCGCCGCCTGGTGCGCGGCCGGCTCGGCCGGCAGCGCACCATCGAGCATCACGTCGGCCAGCGCTGCGAACAGCCCGCAGCTTGCCTCGTCGAGCACGGCGAAGCGTGTGCCATTGGGTGAGACCCAACGCGGCTGCGCCTCGAACGGGCCGTAGAGCGCGCGTGCCGCGACCAGCGACACACCCCCGAGCAAACCGGCCTTGATGAACTGGCGGCGAGTCAACATCAATTACGTCCTGTCATCAGTTTGTAGATGGTCTTGAACATGCGGCCATAGGGCGGGTGCATCAGCCACAGCGTGTCAAAGCGGCTCTGGCTGATGATGCCCTTGAGCTTGCTCATGGTGTCGAAACCGTACTTGCCGTGGTAGTAGCCCATGCCCGATGCGCCGACACCGCCGGTAGGCAGGTCGTCCTGCGGGAAATGGATGATCGTGTCGTTCAACGTCACGCCACCGGAAATCGTCTCGCGCATCACGCGGTCGATACGGCGGCTGTCGTGGTCGAAGTAATACAGCGCCAGCGGGCGCGGACGAGCGTTCACATACTTGATCGCCTCACCCAGATCGCGGTACGGCAGGATCGGCAGCAAGGGGCCGAAGATCTCTTCCTGCATGATCTTCATGTCGTCGTTGACGTTGAGCACCAGCGTCGGTGCGATCTTGCCGGTGGCAGACAGGTTCTCGCCCGCCGGGTTGAGCTCGATCAGCGTGGCGCCCTTGGCGCGCGCGTCGTCGAGATAGCCCTGCAGCCGCTGGCGATGACGCGGGTTGACCACGGCCGAGAAATCGTTGTTGGTGGCCATCTTGGGGAAGAACTTGGCGACCTGCTGGCGGGCCAGATCGATGAAGGCCTGCTCCTTGCCCGCCGGCACCAGCAGGTAATCGGGCGCCACGCAGGTCTGGCCGGCGTTGAAGCACTTGCCGAACATGATGCGCTTGACCGCGGTCTCCATCGGGAAATCGGGGCTCAGGATCGTCGGTGACTTGCCGCCGAGTTCGAGCGTGACCGGCGTCAGGTGATCCGCCGCGGCGCGCATCACATGCTTGCCCACGGCCGTCGAGCCGGTGAACAGCAGGTGGTCGAAGGGCTTGGACGAGAACGCCTGCGCCACGTCGGGGCCGCCGTTGATCACGCACACCAGGCTTTCGTCGAACTGGCTGCGCAGCAGGTTGCCGAGCAGCTCGCCAGTGTGCGGTGTGGCTTCCGACATCTTGATCATGGCGCGGTTGCCGGCGGCCAGCGCCGAGGTCAGCGGGCCGATCGCGAGATAGGCCGGGTAGTTCCACGGCACGATGATGCCCACCACGCCGAGCGGCTGCGGCATCACCTTGCCGGTGGCCGGGGCGAACCACATCGATACGCCGGCACGGCGCGACTTCATCCAGCCCTTGAGGTGGCTCTTCGCATGGCGGATGCCCTCGATGCTGGCGAACAGCTCGATGCGCGTTTCATTGGGCGAGCGGCTGCCGAAATCGGCGCTGATGGCTTGCGCAATGGCGTCGATATTGTCGAGCAGCACCTTTTCGAGCTTGCCCAGGTTGGTGCGGCGGACTTCCGCGTCGGGATAGCGGTTGGCGTCATAGCTCGCCTGCTGTGCCTCGAACAGCCTGTTGAGCCGTTCCAGTTGCACCGGGGATGCATGCGGTTCGTAAATCGGTTCCATGCCTTGTTCTCCTGAAATGCCCAAATCCACGTTTTTGAAAAGTCGAACTGCTGATTCCAAGCGATGGCCATGTTGGGAAGAGGCAGCCGTCGGCCTCGCCGCGCTGGCGCCGGGCCGGCAGCCGCGCTCCGGGCGCGCCAGCCAAGCCATAGAGTCAATACTCTAGCCTGTCCGCATTATCCCATCCCGGGCGTTCAACTCAAACAAAAAATGCGGGTTTTCAGCAACATTGTCCAACAATCTATCAATCGATAGATTCGCTGTCAATCGCTTTGCCGAATGTGTTTCCCACCATTTCGCCCAAAAATGACCATGAGTCACTAACCTTGCAACACAATATGACCATCGGTCAACTATTTCAGTTCACACAGAAGGTCAAGCGCTTGCTTAACCGTTTCGCCGATCGCGCGTAAACTGGTGTTTTGCCCGCTACCCTGCTCCCGCCTCATGCTTATCGACTTCTTCTACGAGCTCAAAGACGCCAAGATTCCCGTCAGCATCAAGGAATTCCTGACCCTGCTCGAGGCGCTCGACAAGCGCGTGGTGTCGGGCTCGCTCGACGACTTCTATTACCTGGCGCGCACCGTGCTGGTGAAGGACGAGAAGCACTTCGACAAATTCGACAAGGTGTTCGGCAGTTATTTCAAGGGTATCGAATCGCTGGCCGAGGCGCTCGGCGGCGAGATACCCGAAGACTGGCTGCGCCGCGAGTTCGAGCGTTTCCTGTCCGACGAGGACCGCGCCAAGCTCGAAGCGATGGGCTGGGACAAGCTGATGGAAACCTTCAAGGAGCGGCTGAAGGAGCAGAAGGAACGCCACGCCGGCGGCAACAAGTGGATCGGCACCGGCGGCACCAGCCCCTTCGGCGCCTACGGCTACAACCCCGAGGGCATCCGCATCGGCCAGAACGAGTCGCGCCACCGCAAGGCGGTGAAGGTATGGGATGAGCGCGAGTTCAGGAATTTCGACGACAACCTGGAGCTCGGCACGCGCAATATCAAGGTCGCACTGCGCAAGCTGCGCCGCTTTGCGCGCGAAGGCGCCGAGGAAGTGCTGGACCTGCCCGACACCATCCGCGCCACGGCCAACAATGCCGGCCACCTCGACCTGAAAATGGTGCCGCAGCTCCACAACAAGGTGAAGGTGCTGCTGTTCCTCGATGTCGGCGGCTCGATGGACGACCACATCCGCATCTGCGAGGAGCTGTTCTCGGCCTGCAAGACCGAGTTCAAGCATCTCGAATACTTCTATTTCCACAACTGCGTGTACGAGAGCGTGTGGAAGGACAACCGCCGCCGCCACGCCGAGCGCATCAGCACCTACGATGTGATGCACACCTACGGGCCCGACTACAAGCTGATCTTCGTCGGCGACGCGACCATGAGCCCGTACGAGATCCTCTACCCCGGCGGCAGCGTCGAGCACAACAATCCCGAGGCCGGCCACCTGTGGGTGTCGCGCCTGCTCGATCACTATGGCAGCGCCATCTGGCTCAACCCGGTGACCGAGCAATACTGGGACTACACGCAATCGCTGCAGATGCTCAAGCAGCAGATGGGCGAGCGCATGTACCCGCTCACCATCGAGGGCCTCGAGCGCGGCATGCGGCGGCTCAATCAGGGCGGCTGACAGGTGTCCGACGGCCTGCCCGCGGCGGCTTTGCTCGCCGACACCTACCTGCCGGGCCAGCTGTTCGCCATGGTGCGCGCCGACACGAGGCTGATGGCCTGCCTGCGCGCCGCGCGCTCGCTCGAACTGCCGGACTGGTATCTGGCAGCGGGCTGCATCCGCAACCTGGTGTGGGACAGGCTGCATGGCTACGCCGAGCCGAGCGGCGCGCAGGACATCGACCTGGTGTATTTCGACCCGGCCAGCCCACCCGAGCACGACCTCGATCTCGAACAGCAACTCAACCGCGCCTACCCGGCCGGCTGGGAGGTGGTCAACCAGGCGCACGTGCATCGCTGGTACCGCGGGCCGCTGGGCGACCCGACCACCCAGCTGAAAAGCACGCTGGACGGCCTTTCCCGCTGGCCGGAACAGGCCACCTGCATTGGCCTGCGGCTCGATGCCAAGGATGTGCTCAAGCTCGCTGCGCCATGTGGCCTCGAAGACCTGTTCACGCTGCGCTGGCGGCGCAACCCACGCGTTGCCGACAACGCCACGGTGCTGCGCCGCGCCGAGGAAAAGCGTGTGGCCGCACGCTGGCCGCGTGTGCTGATCGGCGACTGACAGCCGCGCATGAGCCGGACCTTCCACGCCACCTTTGGTGTGGCGCCGTCGCAACTCACACGCATGGAAATCGTGGTCGACCACACCGCCGATCCGACCCAGTAATTGCGTTCAAGCGCAAATAGGCTGAACGCTCTAGACTGCGGGGACGTCGATGAACCGGCTCACGCGCCAGCTACAAGGCCGTGAGCAGGCTCCGACGTCTTATAACAAGGAGATAACACCATGCGCACTCTCAAACAGTGGCTGACCCTCTATGGGGAAAGCCACCAGAACCCGGCCAATATCGCCATCCACAAGATTTGCGTGCCGACCATCGTCTTCACCGCCTTCGGCCTGTTGTGGACCATTCCTGTCCCCGATGGCATCCGCAATCTGCTCGGCATCAATGGCGTGGGCCTCGTCAACGCCGCCACGCTCGCCTTCCTGCTCGGCATGGCGTTCTACCTGCGGCTGTCGGGCATCATGGCGCTCGGCATGGGCATCATGTGTGCAGGCTTTCTGGCGCTGCTCGTGTGGCTGCAGGCCACGGGCGCGCACATCCTGCAATTGAGCGTGGTGATCTTCGTGGTGGCGTGGATCGGCCAGTTCATCGGCCACAAGATCGAGGGTAAGAAGCCGTCGTTCTTCGAAGACCTGCAATTCCTGCTGATCGGCCCGGCATGGACGCTCGCGGCGCTCTACCGCGGCCTCGGCATCCGCTACTGAGGTGCGCCATGGAACAGCGCTACACGAGCTTCGCCAGCTTCTATCCGTATTACCTGAGCGAGCACAGCAACCGCACCTGCCGCCGGCTGCATTTCGTCGGCAGCAGCCTGGTGCTGGGGCTGCTGCTCGCCGCCCTGCTCACCGCCCACCCGGCCCTGCTGTGGTGGATGCCGCTGGCGGGCTACGGCTTTGCCTGGGCCGGCCATTTCTTCTTCGAGCACAACCGCCCGGCGACCTTTCGTTACCCGGTCTATAGCCTGATCGGCGACTGGGTCATGTACTGGCAGATGATGACGGGCAAAATCCGCTTCTGACCGCCACCCGGCATGGGCCCACCGGCCCATGCCCTCCTCCCGCGCCGCCATCATGCCTGCGGCATAGCGCCACAAACCGCCGGACAGGCCGTCGCTGCTGACTTATCGCCCGATATTGGGCAAGCAAACGACGTTTAATTTCCTATACTCATTGCAAGGTCCGCCGTAGATTTCAACGCTTGTGCGGGAGGGAGCGCATGCGCCATGCGCATTGCTGGGTCGCCATCTGCCTCATGCTCGGCATGCTGTTGCCGGGCTGCAGCAGCACGCCCAAGCCGGTCAACGTGCGCGCGGTGGTCGAGGCGCAGAAGAACGTCAACCCGGACAGCAAAGGCCGCGCCTCGCCCGTGATCGTGCGCGTGTACGAGCTGAAGTCGCTCGCGACCTTCAACGACCTGGATTTCTTCTCGCTCTACGAGCGCGACAAGGAGACGCTGGGCGCCGAGATGCTCGCGCGTGAGGAACTGCAGCTCAAACCCGGCGAATCACGGCTGATCGAGCGGCCATTGCAGCTCGATACGCGCTATGTCGGCGTGGTGGCAGCCTTCCGCGATCTGGCGCGGGCGCAGTGGCGCGCCTCGGTGGCCATCCCGGCGGAACGCAAGAAGCTGCCGCTGGCGATCGGCGTGGACAAGACCAAAATATCCATCACCATCCCCGAATAGACGATGTCCTGGAACAGCAAAGTCATCTGGTCCGAGGGGATGTTCCTCGAACCACAACACTTCCAGCAGCACGACCGCCACGTCGAACGCATGATCGAGGGGCGCGTCGCGCCGATCGCGCCGTTCGGCTGGGGATTCAGCAGGCTGGAACTCGACGCGGCCGCCCTTACGCTGGGCAAGGTGCAGTTGCGCGAGGCGAAAGGGGTGCTGCCGGACGGCACCCCTTTTGATTTTCCGGCGCAGGATGCGCCGCCCGATGCCCTCGACATCCCGCCCGACACACGCAGCGCCAAAATCTACCTGGCGCTGCCGGTGCGCCGCGTGGGCCTGCCTGAGGCGACCAGCGACGGCGATGCGCTGGCGCGCTACCTGGTGGAAACACGCGAGGTCGTCGATACCCATTCAAGCGCCGACCACAGCGCGCCGATCGACACCGGCCGCCTGGCGCTGCGGCTGTTGCGCGAGCAGGATGCGACCGACGCCTATGCGCTGCTCGGCTGCGTGCGCGTGGTGGAGCGCCGCGCCGACAACCAGCTGACGCTCGACCGCGGCTACATCCCGCCGATGCTGTCGGTCGCGGCCGATACCACGCTGTCGAGCTACGCCAACGAGCTGCACGGCCTGTTGCACCAGCGCGCCGAGACGCTGGCCGCCAGGCTCGGCCAGCCGGGGCGCGGCGGAGTGGCCGAGATCGCGGATTTCCTGTTCCTGCAGACGCTGAACCGCTGCGAGCCCCTGTTCGCCCACCTGGCGGGCCATCCGCTGCTGCACCCGGAGCGGCTGTTCGCCGTGAGCCTGATGCTCGCGGGCGAGCTGTCGACCTTCAGCCAGAGCACCCGCCGGCCCTCGGCGATGCCGGGCTATCACCACGATGCGCTGGAGACCTGCTTTCCGCCGCTGATGGACGAGATACGCCGTACGCTGACCATGGTGATGGAGCAGACGGCGATCCCGATCGAGCTGCAGGACCGCAAATACGGCATCCGCGTAGCGGTGATCCCGGACCCGGAGCTGACGCGCCATGCCAACTTCGTCCTAGCGGTGAATGCGCAGATGCCGTCGGAGGCCGTGCGCACGCGTTTTCCGGCCCAGCTCAAGATCGGCCCGGTGGACAAGATCCGCGACCTGGTGAACCTGCAACTGCCCGGCATCGGGCTGCGCTCACTCGCCGTGGCGCCACGCGAGCTGCCTTACCACGCGGGCTTTCACTATTTCGAGCTCGACCGCAACGGCGAACTGTGGAAACAGCTTGAGCGCACGGGCGGGCTGGCGATGCATGTGTCGGGCGAATTCCCCGGCCTGGAGATGGAGTTCTGGGCCATCCGCGAGTGAGCGGCCCGCACTGATTCGGCCCGGCTTGCCGCCTGGCCATGGCTTCGGCCAGGCGCAGGCACGCGCCGGGCCACGAGAACCCTTGCTTGAGGCGATCCCATGTCGCAGGACGATCCGTTTGCCACGCCGAGCGGCGACCGCACCATCATCATGCCCTCGCCACGCGGCCGCGCCGCGCAGACGCCGCCGCCCGCGCCGCAGCCGGCGGGCCCGGCGGCCTTGCCAGACGACGGCCCAGCGGCGCTGGCCGGCCTGAACCCATTGCTGGCGATCGCCAACCCCCTGCTCGACATCGTGCCGCAGCTGCGCGCAACGCCGGTTCACAACGACCCGGCCGGCCTGCGCGACTTTCTGGCGCAGGGTATCCGTGAATTCGAGTCGCGCGGGCGCGCGCTCAATCTGCCGCAAGAGGTGATGATCGGCGCGCGCTACTGCCTGTGCACGCTGCTCGACGAGACCGCTGCCTCCACGCCGTGGGGCGGCTCGGGGGTGTGGGCCGGGCACAGCCTGCTGTCGATGTTCCACAACGAGACCTGGGGCGGCGAAAAGTTCTTCCTGCTGCTCGCCAAGCTGGCGGAAAACCCAAGGGCCAATCGCGACCTGCTGGAGCTGATGTACGCCTGCCTGGCGCTCGGCTTCGAAGGCCGCTACCGCGTGCTCGACAACGGCGCGTCGCAGCTCGATGCGCTGCGCCACCGGCTGGCCGACATCCTGCGCAAGGAGCGCGGCGAATACGAGCGGGACCTGTCGGCGCAGTGGCTGCCGGCGCAGATGAAGCGCTCGCGCGTGCTGATGCACCTGCCGCTATGGGTGGCCGCCGTGGTGGCCGTTGCCGTGCTGTTTCTGGCCTATCTTGGGCTCAGCATCCGGCTCAATCACGCCTCCGACCCGCTGTTCGCGCAGATCCAGTCCATCCGCGCCAAGGCGCCGCCGCCCGTCGTCGTCGCCCCGCCGCCGGCGCCCAGCCCGCGTTTGGCGACCTTCCTCGCGGAAGAAGTACGGCAGGGCCTGGTTTCGGTGCGTGAGGATGCCAACGCCAGCGTAGTGACGATACGCGGCGACGGCCTGTTCGCCCCCGGCAATGCGACGATCGAAGCCAATTACCTGCCCCTGCTCGGCCGCATCGCCGCAGCGCTCAACGGCGTGGCGGGCCGCGTGCAGGTCACCGGCCACACCGACAACCGGCCGATCCGCTCGGCGCGCTTCCCGTCCAACTGGCACCTGTCGCAGGAGCGCGCGCGCAACGTCATGCAGATCCTGCAGGATGGCCTGAAGACGCCGAGCCGCATCAGCGCCGAGGGCCGCGCCGACGCCGAGCCGATCGCCGCCAACGACACGCCCGATGGCCGCTCGCGTAACCGCCGCGTGGAAATCACCCTGTATGCGACCAAGGTGGCACCATGAAGAAGTTGCTCGGAGCGATTTTCAACCGCCACGTGCTGACGCTGCTTGGCCTGATCCTGCTGGCGCTGCTGATCTGGCTCGTCGGTCCGTTGATCGCGATCGCCGAATTCCGCCCGCTCGACCCGCGCTGGGTGCGCATCACGCTGATCGCCGCCGCCTTTGCCATCTACCTCGGCAGGCTGCTGTGGCGCTGGCTGCAGAACCGCAAGAAGAACGCCCAGTTGATGGATGGCCTGCTGGCCGCCCACGCGCCGGCCGGGCCCGATACCCAGGGCCCGGGCGCTGAAGAAGTCGCGCTGCTGCGGCAACGCTTCGAAGAGGCCGTGGGCGTGCTCAAGCAGTCGCGCCTCGGTGGCCAGAAGCGGCAATCGCCGCTGTCGGCGCTGTTTGGCAGCCTGACGCAGCGCTATGTCTACGAGCTGCCTTGGTATGTGTTCATCGGCGCGCCCGGCTCGGGCAAGACGACCGCGCTGGTGAACGCCGGGCTCAAGTTTCCGCTCGCCGACAAGTTCGGTCAGAACGCGATCCGCGGCATCGGCGGCACGCGCAATTGCGACTGGTGGTTCACCGACGAAGCCGTGCTGCTCGACACCGCCGGCCGCTACACCACGCAGGAGAGCAACCAGTCGGCCGACGCGGCGGCGTGGCAGGGTTTCCTCGCACTGCTCAAGAAATTCCGCCCGCGCCGCCCGATCAACGGCGTGATGCTGACGGTCAGCGTGACCGACCTGCTGCAGCAGAACGCGATGCAGCGCGAGCAGCACGCCGCGGTGCTGCGCACGCGCATTCAGGAGCTCTACGGCGAGCTCGGCGTGCGCTTCCCGATCTATGTGCTGGTGACCAAGGCCGACCTGCTCGCGGGCTTCATGCAGTTTTTCGGCGAGCTCGGCGCCGAGGAGCGCGCGCAGGTCTGGGGGGTGACCTTCCCCTACCACGAAGAGCCGGCGGCCGACCCGACCGCTGCGCTCGGCAATGATCTCACCGCGCTGGAGCGGCGCCTGAACGACCGCCTGATCGACCGCCTGGAGCAGGAGCGCGACCCGCAACGGCGCGCGCAGCTTTACCTGTTCCCGCAGCAGTTCGCGATGATCCGCCACCTGCTGACGGACTTCCTGCAGTCGGTGTTCGCACCGTCGAGCTACGAGATCCCGCCCTTGCCGCGCGGCGTGTATTTCACCAGCGGCACGCAGGAAGGCAGCCCGATCGACCGGGTGATGGGCGCGCTGGGCCGCAGCTTCAAGCTCGAAAGCCGCCTGCTGCCGGCGCAGCGGCCAAGCGGCAAGAGCTTCTTCCTGAGCCGGCTGATCCGCGACGTGCTGTTTGCCGAAAGCCAGCTCGCCGGCACCAATCTGCGCTGGGAGCGCCGCCGGGCGATGCTGGCGCTGGCCGGCTTCGCCGCCGCCGGCCTGATCACGGCCGGCATGCTGAGCGCCTGGGGCATCTCGTATTCGCGCAACAGCAGCTATCTGGCCGATGTCGCGGCCCGGCTGCCGGCGGTCAGACAGCGCGTGCAGGCCATCGCCGTGCCCGGCACGCCGGACGTGCTGCCACTGATGCCGCCGCTGACCGAGCTGCGCCATGTCGCCGACACACCCGAGTTCATGGCGGCCAAGCCACCGCTGTCCTTCGGCTGGGGCCTCTACCAGGGCGACAAGCTCGATACGGCGGCCGACATCGCCTATCGCCACCTGCTGCGCGACGCGATGCTGCCGAAACTCGGGCTGCGGCTGGAAACCCTGCTGCGCAGCAGCGGCGAATCGCATGCCGACCTGCTGTACGAGGCGCTCAAGGCCTACCTGATGCTGACCGATGCCGAGCACTTCGATGGCGCCGATTTCAAGGCCTTTGTCGAGGCGGACTGGGACGAAAACCTGCCGCACGACGTCAGCAGCGACGACCGCGACCAGCTCAGGGCACATTTGGCCGCCCTGCTCGAAAACGGCCAGCCGCAATACCCGCTGCCGCTCGACAAGGCACTGGTCGCGAGCACGCGCAGCTCGATCGCCCAGACACCGATCTCACGCCGCATCTACAATCGTATCCGCCGCGCCGGACTCGGCACCGATCTGCCCGAATTCACCATCGCCCAGGCCGCTGGCCCAGCCGCCGCGCTGGCCTTCTCACGCCAGAGCGGCCAGCCGCTGACGCGCGGCGTGCCGGGCCTGTTCAGCGTGGAAGGCTACAAGCGCTTCAAGAAAGCCTCGGAAGAAGTCACCGCACAACTGGCCACCGAGGAAGGCTGGGTGCTGGGCAGCCCGGGTAAGGCCGACAAGGTGCGCGATGCCAAGGAGGAAGCCGCCCTGCTCGGCGAGGTGCGCCGCCTCTACCTGGAGGACTATGGCAACACCTGGGATGCCTTCGTCAAGGACATCCACGTCGTCAGCGGCGGCGGGCGCAAGCAGAGCCTGCAGACGGTGAGCCTGCTGTCGGCGCCCGATTCGCCGCTGCCCAAGCTGTTGCGCGCGATCGTCGAACAGGTGACGCTGGTGAAGAAGCAGGACGAGCAGAAAACCCTGGTCGAAAAAGGCGAGGATCGCTTCAAGGAAACCACCAAGACGCTGCGCAAGCTGGTGGGCGAGGACAAGCCCGCCGCCACGCTCGACACCGCGAGCAGCGCGCAGACGCTGGTCGACGACCGCTTCGACGGCCTGCGCCGACTGGTGACGCCGTCGGCACCGGGCCAGCCCGCCCCGATCGACGCCACCACGGCGCTCTTGAAGGAGCTCTATGCGCAGATGACGGCGGCCGATGCCGCGATCCAGGGAGGCAATGCGCCACCGCCGAGCGACGTGGCGAACAAGGCCAAGGTCGAGGCGGGGCTCGCGCCCGAGCCGGTGCGCGGCATGCTGCTGGTGCTCTCCGACGCGGCGGCAAGCCAGGCGCTGTCCGGCGTCAAGGAGAACATCAGCCAGCTGATGGGGGCGAATATCGGCGACTTCTGCAGCAAGGCCATCGCCGGCCGCTACCCCTTCGTCAAGGGCAGCGCGCGCGATGTGACGCAGGATGACTTCGCCCACCTGTTCGCACAGGGCGGCCTGCTTGACGACTTCTTCCAGAAGAACCTGCTGACGCTGGTCGATACCTCGACCAGGCCCTGGAGTTACCGCCAGCTATCCGACCGCAAGATGAGCGACAGCACCGGCGCGTTAGCCCAGTTCCAGCGGGCGCAGGCGATCCGCGATGTATTCTTCCGCGGCGGCGGGCGCGGGGCGGCGATGCGGCTCGATTTCAAGCCGATCGAGATGGATGCGAGCATCACGCAGTTCATCCTCGATGTCGACGGGCAGCTGGTGAAATACAGCCACGGCCCGCAGGTGATCATGCCGGTGCAATGGCCCGGGCCGCGCGGCAGCACGCAGGTACGCCTGCAGCTGTCGCCGCCGCTCGCCAACGGCAGCTCGGGCCAGGTGTACGAAGGGCCGTGGGCGCTGTTCCGCATGTTCGACAAGGTGCAGATCGAGCCCTCGGGGCAGCCCGAGAAATTCATCGCGGTATTCAATGTCGATGGCCGCAAGGCGCGCTTCGAGGTCGCGACGGGCAGTGTGCAGAACCCGTTCCGCCTGCGCGAGCTCGACCAGTTCCAATGCCCGGAGCGCCTGTGATGGAGGCGCCCGGCTGGTTCGGCAAACTGCCGGCGTTAGGCGATTTCGCCTCGCGGCGCCTGCCCACGAGTTTCATCGAGACCTGGGATGCCTGGCTGCAGAGCGGTATTGCCGCCTGCCGCCAGCGTGCGCCCGAGGCCTGGCTCGAACATTATCTGAACGCGCCGATCTGGCGCTTCCTGCTGCTGCCGGGCACCTGCGGCCCGTCGCTGTGGGCCGGCGCGCTGATGCCCAGCGTGGACAAGGTGGGGCGCCACTTTCCGCTGACCGTCGCACAGGAGCTCCCGGCCAATACGGCGGCGTTCGACCATGTGCTCGGCGCGCACGACTGGTTCGCCAGGCTGGAGGACGCCATGCTCGCCACGCTCGACCTGCAGGCGACGGTAGAGGCGTTCGAACAGACGCTGGCCGATGCACCCTACCCCGCCGCCCGCGCCCAGCCACAGCTCGCGGCCCAGGCGCTGGCACAGGCCTGGCAGAGCGTGGCGCCGGACAGCGAACTCACCCTGCCGACGCTGGCTGACCTGCGGCCCACCTGTGCCCAGGCCGGGCTCGACTACCTGTTAACCTATGGCAACCGTTGCACCCTGTGGTGGACGGCGCCGGAAAGCGGCCGGCAGGCGACGCTGCTGGTGTTTCGCGGCCTACCGACAGAAAGGAACTTCAGCCGTCTGCTCAAGCGCTGCTGACCGTCCGCGCTGGCAAGCGGCGGCCAAGCCTGTGCTTGAAGTTATGCAGAGGCGGGGTTAAAACACAGACATGGACTCAAAAACAGTTCACCTCCCTTTCACGCCCCGGCTCGCGGCCCTGGCGGTGACCTTGCTGTTTGCCGCCTGCGCGGTGCCGCCGCAGCAGGCCGAGCAGCCCGCGCCGGCACCGGCCGCCACCGCACCTGCGCGCAGCGTGCCGCCGGTGCCCAATCTGCCGCCGCACGAGGCACGCGCGCTGGCTCAGAAGCAGGCCCTGGAAGCCCGCGACCAGCTACAGAATGGCGAGGAGGACGCCGCCCGAACCCTGCTCGAACAGGCCGTGCAGCTCGACAGCAGCAACGAGATGGCGCGCAAGCTGCTCGATCAGATCAAGGCCGATGCGCAGCAGGAGCTCGGTGGTACGCATTTCAGCTACACCGTCCAGTCCGGCGACACCATGGCGAAGCTGGCCGAACGCTTTCTGAACGACCGCCTGCGCTTTTACATCCTGTCGAAATATAACGGCATCAGTAATCCGAACCGCCTCGGCGTCGGCCAGGTCATCAAGATCCCCGGCCAGGCGCCCAAGCAACAGCCGGCACCCAAGCCAGCCCCCAGGCCGGCGGAAGCGGCCAAGCAGGCCGAGACGCCCAAGCCGCAGGAAGCAGTAAAGCCAGTCGAGGCCCCCGAGCCCCCCAAGGTGAAGGCGCCGCCAGCGCAGGACCCAGCCCAGAAGCAGGCACTGGTGCAGCGCTACACGCGCGAGGCGCTCGCGGCCTACCACCGCCAGGACCTGGACGGCGCCATCAAGAAATGGGATCAGGTGCTGCAGATCGACCCCTACAACGAGACGGCAAAGTACAACCGCGCCAAGGCGCTCGACCTGAAGCAGCGCATCCAGAAATTCCCGGCCAAGTAGCGGCGCAGGTGCCGCCCGCCCACGGCTAGGCGGCGACGGCGTCGTCGTGCTTGTGGATGACGAAGGCGCCCTTCTCCAGTTCGAGGAATTCGGAGCTCAGATGGCCGAATTCCTTCTCCCATAGTGCGACGATCTTCTTTTCGTCGGCCCGGCGGCCATCATCCAGAATCACCGTCGATTGCCGGTTCAGGTGGCGGTAGAGCACCGGCAGCGCCGGGTAGCGGGCCAGCCGCTGGACACTCGCCGGCGGGCCATCCACCACCAGCAGGTCGATCGGCTGCTCGATCGTCAGGCCCGCAGTGTCGTACCACAGCCAGGTCTGGTCCCGGTTCTCGAACGCCGTCAGCGGCGCGTGCAGCACCGTCGCGATATCCTCCAGCCCGTGCAGCCGGATCAGCTGGCGGCTGATCTCGGCGTATTTGGCGTCATGCTCGAGCGACACCACCTTGCCCGCACCCAGCTGCTTGAGGCAGTAGGCGATGACGAGCGTGGATACCCCGCTGCTCGCCTCCATCACCAGCGCAGGCTTTTCCGACAGCACCGTTTCGGCAATCTTCTTGAGCAGATCGGGCGAGGCGGCCCAATCACGGGTATTGGGCAGCGGCAGGCTCGGCTTCAGGGTGAAGAACAACGACAGCAGCGATTCGATCTGCCGATAGTCCTGGTCTTGCTGGGCCGCCTGTTTCTGCTGGCCTTCATGCAGCTCGTGGCTCAGGCGGCGATAGGCCTCGAATATCACCGCCAGCAGCAGCATCGTGCACAGCACCGGCACCACGACAGCGGCAACCTCGCCGGACAGTTGCCTGCCCGCCAGCGCCACGACCAGCAACAGCGCCGACGCGGCCAGGATCAATACACCGTCTTTCTTCGTCATCCGCAGCAGCATCGCGGCCATTCCTTTCCAATTGAAAATCGATTGCTGGACACCGCCGATTCGACGGCTCGGCTCATCATGCCGACCTCCGCTTGCAGTTCCCCCCGTGCTGCCCGCTCACCGCCTGGGTGGGGACCGGTCGAGCTGGCGCAGCTTGTCCTGCAGGCGCCGGGCCTCCTGCAGCTTCAAGGCAGCCCCGGTATGCGCGGGCTCGTAGCGCAGGCTCGCTTCGAGATAGCGGATGGCCGTCGCCAGGTCGCTGCCATAGATGCGCAGCGCTTTCTCGTAATAATCGGTGGCCAGCGCCCGGCGTATCGTCTGCGCCTTCGTCGCCCACACGGCCGGCGGGTCACCACGCAATGCGATGGCCTGTTCGTAGAGCGGCAGCGCCCGCTCCTGCGCACCCTGTTCGTCGAGTTGTCTGGCGCGCAGATACACCGCCTCGGACAAGCGCTGCCGCCCCGTCGTGTCGCGCGGGTTGGCGTCGACATAGCGGCGCATGTCGCGCAGGCCGCCCACCGTGTCGCCGGCATTGAACAGCTCCAGGCTCTGCTCCAGCTCGTAGCCGCTGACGCCCTCGCCGGCCTTCTCCGCCGGCCTGGCGACGCGGGCGGCCGGCGTGCCGGTATCGAGCCGATAGCGCGGCGCGCGCTCCGCCTGGATTTTGACGATGCGCTGGCGCTCGATCTCGCGCAGCACGCGCGCCGCATCCTGGTTTTCCGGGGTCAGTGCCAGCACCTTGAGCATGGCGACGGTCGCGCCGTCCATGTCACCCTTGCGCTGCGCCGCGTAGCCTTGCTGCAGGTGTTCCGCCGCGGCCCTGGCAATGGCGGTCCGGCTGGCGGCCAGCCGTTTGCGGTAGCGTTCCTCGTCGGGCATCAGCAGCGTCAGCACCTGCCACTGCGCGGCGGCCTGCGCCAGGTCGCCGCTGGTCTCGGCCTGCTGAGCCAGTTGCTCGCGCCGTGCGGCGGCGTCCTGCACCGTGCTGTCGAGCACCACATTGGAGATGGGGAGCACCGGCGACTGCGAGACACAGGCCCCCAGCAGCAGCGCACAAGGCAGCAGCGTCGATGAATACCGTCTCACTCCGCCCCTCGCCGGCCGTTGTATGGCGTGAAGATGGCCAGCTTGGCCTTGAAGTCGTTGATGTCATCCTCGCCGAACACCATGGTCCGGCGCAGCATGAAGCGATAGCCGAAGAAGCCGTTGCCGCCGGGGGTGACGGTGAAACCCAGGCGGATGTTCTGCCGGCTCAGCAGGTCGGACACCAGCTCGTTGGTATCGCCATAAGGGAAGGCGTAGGTCTGCGGGCTCACCGCCAGCCGGTTGCGGATCACCGTGATCGGCGTGTCGACCTCGGTGCGCAGGCGCTCCTTGTACTGGCTGTCGCTCTCCCTCGGCTGGCGGGTCGCCAGATTGCCGTGCGTCTTCGAGTGCGGCTCGATGTCGATCACGCCGGAGGCCTGCATCTCCTGCATCTGCGACCAGCTCAGCGCATCGGCGGCGCCGACGAAGTCGCTGTAGAGATACACCGTGGCGGGAAAGCCGTATTTCTTCAGGATCGGGTAGGCGATCTCGTAGGTGGAGCGGTAGCCGTCGTCGATGGTCAGCACCACGGCCTTGCGCGGCACGCCCTCGCTGCCCTGCAGGAAGCCCTGCAGCTGCGCCATGGTGATGACCTGATAGCCATTGCGGGCCAAGAACGCCATCTGCCCCTCGAACGCCGCCGGGCTGACCACGAGCTTGCCGCGAGTGTTGCCGAAACGGTGGTAGCACAGCACCGGCACGGTCTGGTAGCCGTCGGCATACACGCCGATCGCGTTGCGCGGCCGCAGTGGGATGGCGATCACCTGGCCGGGCTGCAGCCTGCTGAGCTGATTGAACTCGGCGATCTGCCAGCCACGCCGGGCATCGCCGTAGTAGCGCTCGGCCAGTGCGCCGAGCTCATCCCCTTGCTGCGCCTGCATCAGCACGAAATCGCGGTCCTGCGCCAGCACCGGGCCGACCTGCTTGACGGCGGGCTTGGCCGGCTGCGGCGCGGGCGAGCCGCAAGCGCCGAGCAGCAGTGCCAGCAGCACGCCCGCCCAGCGGCGATCAGGCTTCGGCGGGCTCGGGCGCTGGGGGCGGCTCATGGCGTTCCTGCAGGGCGACTGCGGTATCGTCGAAGGCCTGGTACAGCTCGCCGAACTCATCACTGCGCGACTCGGCGATGCGGTAGTCGTAGCGGCCCTTGGCCAGCTCGCCGAGCGAATTCCGCAGCACGCGCATGGGCTCGGCCAGACGTTGGGCGAGAAAGTAGCTGCCCGCCGCCACGGCGATGCTGGTCACCAGGATCAACATGCCGAGCAGCGCCAGCGTAAGGTTGGCGACATGCGTGAGCGGCGACTGGAACAGGCCGAGATGCACGCTGCCGATCGAGCGGCCCTGGAACAGCACCGGCGTCTCGAAATCGAGCACCTCGCGCAAGTCGCTCGGCTGAGCGAAGCTCTGCACCTTGATGCCGGGATCGCGCGAGACGACGGGGATGCCGTTCGGCGGCGCATAAGGCCGGCCCACCTGGCCGGGCAGGCTGCTGCCGCGGATGGTCTTCTGGTAATCGACGACCTGCAGATAGGCGAATTCCTGCCGGCTCACCGTGTCCTGGATGAACACGTCGATCTGCGCCCATTCCTCAGACAGCATCGGCACCGCCGTCTGCGTCGCCATGAACTTGGCCAGCGAGCCGCCGTAATCCATCGCCTGGTCGAGCATGGCTTCGCTCTGCCGCTTGTGGATGTAGGCGCCAGCCAGGGTCATGGTGACTGCCACGATGGCCGCCATGATCAGCGCCCAGCGCACGCGCATCGGAATCTTGCGGCCATGCTCGCGGGTGTGGCCGGCCTCGGCCATCTCGCGCGCGACGGCGATCAGCGCCTGCGCCATCTCCTCGCCGGACTGGAAGCGCTTGTCGGGCTGCTTCTTGAGCGCCCGGTCTACCACGCGCCGCAGGCTCAGCGGCAGGTCCGGCCGCAGCTTGTCGAGCGGCACCGGCTCGTTCTTGACGATCTTGAGCGCGACGCTGACCAGCGTATCGCCGTCGAACGGCAGCACGCCTGTCAGCAGCTCGTACAGCACCACCCCGGCGGAGAACAGGTCGGAACGCGCATCGACGGGCTGTGCCGTGACCTGCTCCGGCGACATGTAGTTGGGCGTGCCGATCACGTCACCGACGCGCGTAGCCTGCGTGGCGTCGCCGCCCTCGATGCGGCAGATGCCGAAGTCGGCCACCTTGATCAGCGTCGAATCCTTGACCTGCATGATGTTGGCCGGCTTCACGTCGCGGTGGACGATGCCCTTCTTGTGCGCATAATCGAGCGCCTTGGCAAGCTGGATGCCGATCTCGACCACCGTCCTGACCGGGATCGGCTCCTTCTTTTTGAGCAGGTCGGCGAGCGTCGGCCCCTCGATCAGCTCCATCGCGATATAGGGCTGGTTGTCGGCCTCGCCGACGTCGAACACGGTGACGATGTTGTTGTGCGACAGGATGCCCGCGCCTCGCGCCTCGCGCAGGAAGCGCACGCGGTAATCCTCGCTGCGCGACAGCTCGGGCAGCAGCAGCTTGATCGCGAGCGTGCGGTCGATCTCCGGGTCGTAGGCCTTGTATACCTTGGCCATGGCGCCCGCACCGATCAACTCGCGCACCTCATAGCGCCCGACCTTGTCCATGGCCGGGGGCGCCCCCACGACGGTCTGATCCAGCATTGCCACTCCGGTTTCTGCGCCAGCCGCTCGGGCCGGGTCGGCGCGAAAATGGGAAAGTGCCGCGGAAGACCGAAATGGAGAACCCGCTTGCCGGCTGCGGCTACGCTACCAGCATAGTACAGCGCCGGCTTTTCCACCGCCGATGGCCGCACGGGCGGGGCGCGAAAGGTGTTTCACGCGTGCGAGCCCGCATCCGGCCCGGCGCCGGCCCGGAGCGAGCCATACAACCGTGATCATGAACCGTGCAGCCTGACGGCGCACGGCTTGCCACGGGGGTTCCCGGCCACCACGCCAGCTCAGGCACGCTGGCCGCGATGCACCAGCCAGTCCAGCGTCTCGTCCCACAGCGGGCGGCAGGCGGCGCGAAAATAGCCCATGTGCCCGATCGGCTCGCCCGCTGGCGGCGGCGCGATATCGCGCACGCTCAGTTGCGCGTTGCGGTAGCCGCTGGCAAAGGCATCGCGCGAACGCGGTGGTGCCCAGGGGTCGTCCAGCGCCGTTACCGACAACAGCGGCAGCCGCACCTCGGCGTATTGGCGGCGCATATCAGCCATCTCCGGGTCGTCGAAGAAATAGTGCGGGTAGCGGCACCATCTTTTCCAGTCGCGGTAGACGCTGAGCGGCAAGTCCTCGCCCATGCCGAGCAGACGCCACGGCATATAACCTTTCCAGGCCACCAGCGGCGGCAGGATCAGGTTCCACAGCAGGCGCACCTTGATGCCATCGAGCCAGGGCATCCAGCCCGCCCAGCCGGCGCCGCTGCCAAAGCTGCAGCAGGCGCTGATCAGCCGGTGATTCGGCAAGAGGCCTAGGGCATGCCCGCCAAACGAGTGGCCGACCAGGTACAGCGGCACGCGATCGCTTTGGTGCGCCTCGACCGCGGCCGCCAGATCGAGCCGCCCCCAGTCGAGGTAGGACATCTCGAAGCCGCGCAACGACGCCGGCCGAGACAGGCCGACACCGCGGTAATCCAGCGTCAGTACGCAGAAGCCGCGCTGGCTGGCATATTCGGCAAAGCGCCGGTAAAACCCCTGCGGCACGCCGGTGGCGCCCGCCAGCAGCAGGTGGGCACGGGCCTCGCCACCGGCCGCCGGATAGCGCGTGGCGGCGAGCCGGTAACCGTCGGCGGCGACCAGCGTGAGCGCCTCGCCCATGATCTTGCTCGCGTCTTCCATCTGTGGCCTCAACATCCCTTGAACACCGGCTCGCGCTTTTGCAGCATGGCCATGACACCCTCGCCGACGTCCTCGCTGCGGATCAGCGCAAGCAAGGTCGGCGTCAGCGTGGCCAGGGCCGCATCGTCGCCGGCATCGCGCGCGAGGAAAGCCGACTGCAGCGTGGCCTTGATCGCCAGCGGCGCAGCCCGCGCCACGCGCTGGGCCAGCTCGATGGCGCGCGGCAGCACCTGCTCCGGCGCCGCCACCTCGTTCACCAGCCGCATGCGCAAAGCTTCTGCCGCGCCGAACTCGTCGCCGGTCAGCAGATAGCGCATCGCGTCGATCCAGCCGGCAGCCTGCGGAAAACGCACCGTCGAGCCGCCCGAGGCCGGAATGCCGCGCAGTACTTCCAGGTGCGCAAAGCGGGCGTTGTCGGCGGCGATCGCGATATCGGCGTTCAGCATCAGCTCGATGCCGGCGGTCCAGCACATGCCCTGCACCGCCACCACCACAGGCTTGCTGCGGCGCGGCTTGTTGACGCCCCACGGGTCGATGCTGCCGGGCTCATACTGCAGCCCGCCGCCAGCCAGTTTGGGCGTCAGTTCCAGCAGATCGAGGCCAGCCGTGAAATGTTCGCCGTGTGCGAACAGTACCGCGCAGCGCAACTCGTCGCGCGTCTCGTATTCGCCGAGCGCCTGCGCCAGGTCGGCGATCATCGCACTGTCGAAGACGTTGCGCTTGCCGGCCCGATCGAGCCCCAGCAGCAACAGATTGCCACGCTGTTCGCGGCTGACACGGCCCGGGCCGCTGTTTGCCTGATTCATCCCTGATCTCCTGTACGTTGAAAACGCTCACGATCCGTCGCGGGACTGCGGCGCTGGCGTAAACCGCATCACCGCCCTGCCCCACAGCCCGCTCATGAGGCATGTCTTGGTCGACACAGTTTCTTACCAAACGTTTGGTAAGTCAAATAAAACGAACGTTTGGTAGGTTTGAAATTGAGGCCGCTAAACGATTGATCTAGAATGGGCTATCCAAACCAGCACCGGATACCCGACATGCGCCCGCAGAAAATCTCCCGCGACGAGCTGCTGCAACGTTGCGCCGCCACGTTCAAGCGCTACGGCTATCACGGCACCTCGATGGACATGCTGGCCAGCGCCTGCGAGCTGACCAAGGCCTCGTTCTACCACCACTACCCGAACAAGGAAGCGCTGGCGCGCGACGTGCTGCAGCGCACCCACGCGGTCGTCAACGAGGCGCTGTTCGCGATCGCCTACGACGACGGTGCCACGCCGCAGGATCGGCTGCAGCGGATGAACCACAAGGCGAAAAAGCTGTTCATGGGTGACGCCGTCGGCTGCCTGATGGGCGTGATCGCCATCGACGCCACCTATGCCGTGCCGGAACTGATGCCCCCCATCCGCCACTTCATCGACGACTGGGCCGCCGCGCTGGCACACCTGTTTGCCACCCGCTGGCCCGAGGCCGAGGCGCGGCAGCTGGCGCGGCAGACGGTCGCCGACTTCGAAGGCGCGATCCTGCTGTCGCGCATCGATGGTACGGGCGACTATTTCGACCGGGTGTGCGAGCGCGTGGCGGGCTATCTCTAGCCGCCGCGCAGGCACAAAAAAAGCCCGGCGCGAGGCCGGGCAGGACGGGATGCCTGGACGATGCCAGACAGGAACTACTGTTTCGCCTGAGTCGGCTCAGCGCTGCTCCAGCCACCGCCAAGGGCGCGGAACACGTCGACACTCGAAGTCAGCTGCGATACCTGCGCATCTAGCTGGTCCTGCGTGGTCGAGTACAGGTTGCGCTGCGCGTCGAGCAGTTCGAGATAGCCCGACTGGCCAGCCTTGTAGCGCAGCTCGCTGAGCTTGAGCGACTGTTCGAGCGCATCGATGCGGCGTTGCTGCGCATTGGCGCTGTCGCGGGCGGCGCTCATGCTGTTCAGGGCATCGAGCGTTTCCTTGAAGGCCTGCTGCACCGCCTTCGCATAGGCCGCCTCGGCCTGACGCGAGCGTGCCTCGGCAGCGCCGACCTGGGCATCGATGCGCTTCAGCCCGACCAGCGGCTGGGCCAGCGATGCGGCCGCATTCCACATCAATGCCGGGCCGGAGAACAAGTCGCCGAGCGCTTCGCTCGCCGAGCCCCAGGCGCCGGTCAGGCTGATCGACGGGTAGTACTGCGCCCGGGCCACGCCGATCTGGGCACTGGCCGCCTGCAGGTTGGCCTCAGCCTCGCGCAGGTCGGGGCGCTGTTCGAGCAGGTTGGCAGGCAGGCCGGTCGGCACCGCCGGCGGATTGGGCAAGGCCACGCTCGATGCCGGGCGGGCAATCCTGGCCGCCGCCACGTCACGCGGCGAACGCCCGACGAGCACCGCCAGCGCGCGCTCCGCCTGGCTCTGCGCGGCCTTCAGGGCCGGCAGCGCAGCGGCGATCGCCTCGCGCTCGCTCTTCGACTGGGCCAGATCGAGCGACGAGATCACGCCGGCCTTAAAGCGGCGTTCTTGCAGCTTGACCGACTCGTCGCGGGTAGCCAGCGTCTTGTTCGCCACATCGACCTTGTGGTCGAGGCCGCGCAGCTGGAAATAGGTCTGCGCGACCTGCGCCGCAATCGCCGACTGCGCGGCATGGCGGGCCTCGCGGCTGGCCGCGAGCTGGGCCGCGGCAGCCTCGTTGGCGCGGCGCACCTTGCCCCACAGGTCGAGCTCGTACGACACATTGAGCGTGGCCTGATGCTGAGTGATGCGATCTGGCGTGCCGGGCACGTAGCTCGCCGTCTTGTGGCTGGGCCGCGTGCGGCTCGACGACGCGCCGATGCCGACATCGGGCAGGTAATCGACCCGCGCCGAGTCGAGCAAGGCGCGCGCCTCGTCGACCCGGGCACCGGCGGCACGCAGGTCCTGGTTGTTGGCCAGCGCGGTGTCGACCAGCGCATTGAGCGTCGGGTCGTTGTAGTCCTGCCACCAGCGCGACAGGTCCTGCCGGCTGTCGGCCGTGCTGGCCACCGGCAGCTCCAGCGCGGGACGCTTGTAGTCCGGGCCGCTGGCGCAGCCGGCGAGCAGCGCGCCCGCCACTGCGATTGCAATCAGATTACGCATTGGGTTCCTCCGTGGTCGTGCGTTCGACCGGAATCACGTCTTCTTCCTTGCCCTTGCCCATACGCAGATTGGTGATGAGCTTGAAGAACAGCGGGACGAAGAAAACAGCCAGGAAAGTCGCTGCGATCATGCCGCCGACCACGCCCGTGCCGACCGATTGCCGCGAGGCAGCGCCGGCGCCGGTCGAGATGGCCAGCGGCAGCACGCCGAGGATGAAGGCGAGCGAGGTCATCAGGATCGGGCGGAAACGCAGCCGTGCCGCTTCCAGCGCCGCATCGACGGTCGACAGCCCTTCGTTCTTCTTGAGCACGGCGAACTCGATGATCAGGATCGCGTTCTTCGCGGCCAAGCCCAGCAGCGTGACCAGGCCGATCTGGAAGTAGACGTCGTTGTTGAAGCCGCGCAGCCATACCGCCACCAGTGCGCCAAAGGTGCCGAACGGCAGCGCCAGCATCACCGAGAACGGCAGCGACCACTTCTCGTATTGCGCCGCGAGGATCAGGAACACCATCACCGCCGCCATGCCGATCGCCAGCCCCGAGGTGCCGCTCGAACGCTTCTCCTGGAAGGATGCACCACCCCAGTCGTAGCTGAAGTCAGGCGGCAGCACTTCCTTGGCGATCTGCTCGACGCGGGCGATGGCCTGCCCCGAGCTCACGCCCGGTGCGCCCTGCCCCATCAACTTGACCGATGGCAGGTTGTTGAAGCGATCCAGCGTTTCCGGGCCGGACGAGTACTGCACCTTGGTGAAGGCCGACAGCGGGATCATCTTGCCGGTGCTCGATTTCACATACATCGCGCCGATGTCCTCGGGCTTCATGCGATAGCGGCTATCGGCAGCCATGATCACCTGCCAGGTGCGGCCGAACTTGTTGAAGTCGTTGACGTAGTAGTTGCCGAGTGTCGCCGACAGGGTGTTGAACACCTCGTCCACCGGCACGCCGAGCGATGCGGCCTTCTCGCGGTCCACGTCCACATAGAGCTGCGGGGTCGAGGCGCGCCACAGCGTATTCACGCCGGCCAGCATCGGGTCCTTGTTGGCACGCTCCATGAACTGCTGCGTGACTTCGTTCAGGCGCTTGGCACCGCCATCACCGCGGTTCTGGATGTAGAACTCGAAGCCACCCGCGTTGCCGAGGCCGAAGATCGCCGGCGGGTTGAAGGCCAGCACCAGCGCCTCCTTGATGCCCGCGGTCTTCATGAACAGCTCGCCCACCAGCTCGCTGGCCTTGACCTTGCGCTGGTCCCACGGCTTCTGCGTGACGAAGAGCGTCGCCGCCGAGTTGCGGAAGCCACCGCCGAGGAAGTCCATGCCCGCAAACGAGATCACGTGGGCATTGGCTTCGTTCGACTGGATCGCGCCGATCACCTGCTGTACCACCTTGTCGGTACGCTGCAGCGTCGCGCCATCGGGCAGGTAGACCGCACCGATGTAGTAGCCCTGGTCTTCTTCCGGCACCAGCGAGCCCGGGGTGTGCTTCCACAGCCCGGCAGTGATCGCCACCATGCCTGCGAACAGCAGCACGCCGAGCACCGAGCGCTTGAGCATGAAATGCACGCCATTCACATAGCGGCCGGTGACGCGGTGGAACCAGTCGTTGAACCAGGTGAAGAAGCGGCCCGGCTGCTTGTGCTCGCGCTTGAGGATCAGCACGCACAGCGACGGCGTCAGGGTCAGCGCCACCACGCCCGAGATGCACACGGCGATCGAGATGGTGATTGCGAACTGGCGGTACAGCTCGCCGGTCAGGCCGCCCAGGAAGGCGATCGGCACGAACACAGCGGTCAGCGTCAGCACGATGGCGATCACCGGCCCGGTCACCTCGCGCATCGCCTTGACGGCGGCGGCGTGGGCCGAGACGTGCTCCTCGTGCATGATGCGCTCGACGTTTTCGAGCACGACGATCGCGTCATCGACCACGATACCGATCGCCAGCACCATGCCGAACAGCGTCAGCGTGTTGATCGAGTAGCCGAGCAGCAACATGCCGGCAAAGGTGCCGATCAGCGATACCGGCACGGCGATGGTCGGGATCAGCGTGGCGCGCCAGTTCTGCAGGAACAGGTAGACCACGAGGAATACCAGCACCATGGCCTCGCCCAGCGTCTTCAGCACCTCGTGGATCGAGACCTCGACAAAGCGCGTGGTGTCGTACGGTGTCGCATAGGTCATGCCCTGCGGGAAACGCTCCGCGATCTGCGTCATGGTACGGTTCACTTCGTCCGCCACGTCGAGCGCGTTGGCGCCCGGCTGCAGGAAAATCCCCAGCAGCGTTGCCGGCTTACCGTTGTAGCGACCGATGAAGTCGTTATCCTTCGAGCCGAGCTCGACCCGCGCCACATCCTTGAGCTTGACCATCGAACCGCCGTTGTTGGCGCGCACGATGATGTTCTCGAACTCCTTCACATCGGCAAGGCGCCCCTTGGCGGTGATCGTGTAGACCAGCTCCTGATCCTTGTCGTTGGGCGACTGGCCGATCTTGCCTGGCGCGAACTGGGCGTTCTGCTGGTTGATCGCGTTGATCACCTCGCCCGTCGTCATCTTGAGCTGGGTCAGGCGGTCCGGCTTGAGCCAGATGCGCATCGCGTAGTCCTTGGCACCGAAGATCTGCACATTGGTGGTGCCGGGGATACGCTTGACCTGGTCGAGCACGTTCTGCGTGACATAGTTCGAGATGTACAGGTCGCTGTAGCGCGCGTCGGGGCTATAGAACGCCAGTACCTGCAGGAAGGCCGAACTGCCCTTCTCCACCGATACGCCCTGGCGCCGCACTTCCTGCGGCAGGCGGGCTTCGGCCTGCTTCACCCGGTTGTTGACGTTGAGTGCCGCCTGGTCGACGTTGGTGCCGATCTCGAAGGTGACCTGGATTTCGACCACACCATTGCTGGCCGAAGTCGAGCTCATGTACTGCATGTGCTCGACACCGTTGATCTGGTTCTCCAGCGGTGCGGCGACAGTCTGCTCCAGCACCTCGGCAGAGGCGCCCGGATAGACGGCGCGCACGGTCACCACCGGCGGTGCGATCTCGGGATATTGCGCGATCGGCAGCACACGCATCGCGGCCAGGCCAGCAAGCATGATGAAGATCGAGATGACCGCCGCGAAGATCGGGCGGTCGATGAAAAAGCGGGAAAACATGGATTAGCCTCGCTCTCTCATCAAGCCTTGGGTTGTGCGGCAGGCGCGGCAGCCGGGGCGGCACCGAGCGGCACCGGCTTCACCGGCGCACCGGGGCGCAGCTTGGGCAGGCCGTCGACGATCACTTCCTCGCCGCCCTTCAGGCCGCTGCGGATGATCCAGCCGCGATCCTTGCCCATGTCCACCCACTCGCCGACTTCGACCGGCTGCGGCTGCGCGATCGGCGCACCGTCCTTGCCCTTGCCGACCAGGAACACGAGCTTGCCCTGGCCGCTCTCGATCACCGCGCGCTGCGGTACGGCCAGCGCGTTGGGGCGCTCGCCGCCGGACAGCAGTACGCGCACGAACTGGCCCGCTGCGAGTTTGCCATTCGCGTTCGGCAGCTCGGCGCGCGCATCATAGGTGCCGGTCGAGGTATTGACGTGGGCATCGCGGAAATTGAGCCTGCCTGCCTGCGCGGCCATCGAGCCGTCGGCCAGGCGCACATTGACCTTGAACTTGCCACCATCGGGTAGTTTGACCTTGCCGTCGGCCGCATCGTGGTCGAGCCTGAGCTGGTCGTCTTCCGAGATGCTGAAGTTGACGTAGATCGGATCAACCTGGACCAGTGTGGTCAGCAGGCTGTCGCCGCCGGCCTGCACCAGGCTGCCTTCGGACTTCTGCGCCTTGCTGGTGATCCCCGCTACCGGCGCGTTGACGTGTGTGTAACCGAGGTTCAAGCGGGCTTCCGTCAACCTGGCCTGCGCCGACTTGAGCGCGGCAGCCGACAACTGTTCGGTCGATACCGCATCGTCGTATTCCTTCTGGCTGACCGCCTTCTGCTCGATCAGCGGCTTGAGCCGCGTGGCTTCGCGCCGCGCCTGGGCGAGCTTGGCCTCGGCGCTAGCGACATCGGCCTCGGCGGCAGCGGCCTGCGCTTCGAACGGCTTCGGGTCGATCAGGAACAGCGGCTGGCCAGCCTTGACGGCAGCACCCTCTTCATACAGGCGCTTTTCCAGAATGCCGGTGACACGACCGCGCACCTCGACTTCCTTCGAGCCGGCGGTCTGGCCGACATATTCGAAGACAACGGGCAGGTTTTGCGGGGTGACTTTCACCACCGCCACTTCGGGCGGGGGCATGCCGCCCATGTGGCCACCCGGCTGTTCTTTGGAACAACCGGCCAGCACCACCAGGGCCAGCGATACGCTTGTGGCGATTTTTGTCGTTGAAACGCGCATTCATGCTCTCCAGTTTGCTACGTGTTATTGGGCTGAAGTGGGGAACTAATTTCGTTTGCAATTATCGTAACATACATACAAGAATGTTTGTAAGTGGAATTTTTGCTAAACTTAGAACATATATTTTGGGGATGCCATTTTTCGATCGCCGTGGGCATCCCGTGATCTTGTTATTTTGGAGTACCGCCGTCGTGGCCAGACGCACCAAGGAAGAAGCCCAGGAAACCCGCTGCCAGCTGCTCGATGCGGCCGAACAGGTTTTCAGCGAAAAGGGCGTGGCTCATACCTCGCTTGCCGATGTGGCAGCCGCCGCCGGCCTGACACGCGGCGCCATCTACTGGCATTTCAAGAACAAAGCCGACCTGCTCGATGCAATGTGCGACCGGGCAACGATGCCGATGGAAGAACTGCTCGAGGCCTACACCGAATCGACCAGCAGCCCGCTGCAGCGCATCCGCCTGCGTGCGGCCGAAGCGCTGCGGCAGACGGCGCACGACGCGCGCTTTCGCTCGATGCTGATTATCGTCTTCCACAAATGTGAGTATGTAGACGAACTCTCTGCAGTCAAGGAACGTCATCTGCAAAGCCGCAACGAGTGCGTCGAGCAGGTCACGCAGGAGTTCACCGATTCGGTTGCCGCAGGCGAGCTGCCAGCCGATCTCGACCCCCGCCGCGCCGCCATCGGCCTGTTCGCCTTCTTCGACGGCCTGGTCTACAACTGGCTGCTCGACCCCACCTATTTCGACATCGATACCAACGCCCAGTACTGGGTGGACCAGTACCTGGGCGGGGTGCGCCAGCCGCTGCCCGACCCGGGGCCGGAACAGGAAACCAAGCCGGCGGCAGCCAGCCGCGGCAAACGCTGCTGCCGCTGAGCACTGGCGCAGTCTGCCCGCTCACGTCCCGGCGTCAGCCGCCCAGCGCGGCGATGGCCTGTGCCAGGTTGAGCATGGCCTGCCGGCCGAGCCGCGCCTCGAAATAGTCGGTGCCGTAGACCCGCGGCCTGGCGAGGAAGGATGCCAGCACCTCGCGCCGCTTGCGGCGGTAGATCAGCCCTGGCACCCAGCGATATTCCTGCCGGACCTGCCGCTCGAACTCGGCGAACACATCAGCGTCGCTGCCGAGTATGGCCAGGTCGATATCGATCAGCAGTACCGCCAGAGGGTCGACCGGGGTATCGACATGGCGGGTCAGCATGATCCAGTCTGCCACTTGGGCGACCTCGCCTGCCGCCACGCCCGCCTTGTTAGCCAGCTTCTGCCACCAGCGCGCACTGCGCGCCTCGTTGTCGCTGCGATGCGGGTCGTAGATTGCATCGTGGAACCAGATCGCCAGCTCCAGCAGGTCGTTTCGCGCCGCGGCCCCTGCCTCGACCGCTGCGTCGTACCAGCGCAGGCAGGCGGCGATATGGGCAAAGGTATGGTAGGCGCGGTGCGGTTCGTCGTAGGCGCGGCGCAGCGTGAAATAGTCGGCGCTGCCGTCGTAGCCAGACGCCATCCTGCGCCAGAGCGCCTGCCAGCGCTCGGCGGCCCAGTCGGTGGCGGGCAAGACCTCAGGCATCGCGCACCCGCGCCGGCAGCCAGGCCGCGCACCAGGCATCGAGCCGGTGAGCGGCAAAGGGCTGGAAGCGGCGTTCAAGCCAGTAGGAGAACACCAGCGTCAGCAGCAGCGCCACGGCCAGCCAGGGGGCGATCCCCGTCGGCGTATGCACCGGCGCCAGCGAATTGGCGAAATGCAGGATGGGGTAATGCACCAGGTACAGCGCGTAGGAAATCATGCCAACCGGCACCGTGAGCCGGATGCCGATCTGGGTCAGCCGGCCCAGCAGGGGATGGTAGTTGCGCACCACCAGCAACGCCCCGGCCAAGGCAAACACGGCCATCTGCACGATACCGGCAGCCGACTTGGGCCCCCACAGCTGCAGCAGGGTAGCGCTCAACGCCACCAGCGTCGGCAGGATGGCGGCCAGCGCGGCAAGGCCGCGCAGCCCCACCGGCCAGTTGGCCGGGCGGCTCAGCGGCAACAGCAGGATCAGGGCGAACATGATGCCCCAGCCGAGATCGGTAGCGATGGCGAAGCGCGTGCTGCCGATCGCGGGCACCAGCACCAGCAGGCCGGAGATGGCGATCCACAACAGCTGGCGCGGTATCGCCACGCGCGCATCGCGCCGCCGCATGTCGGCCACCCAGGCCCCGAGGCACCACAGGAAATACAGCGACAACACATTCCACACGTGATCGCAGGCAATCGGCCCCATCGCCAGCGCCAGCACGCTGAGCGCCGCGCCTGCACCCACGGCGGCCTGTGTCGAATAGCGCTGGGCAACACGCCAGAACAGCGGATAGAGCGCGTAGTACGCCAGCTCGTAGGAGAGTGACCAGGCCGTGCCGAAATTGGGCAGCACCGCCGCCCAGCGCCCGCACTGGTAGTTGAGATCGGCCACCAGCAACACATTCAGCAGCAATTGCGATGGATGGATGCTCGCCAGCATATCCGCATAGCCCGGGAGGCCGAGCCACACGCCGATTGCCAGCAGGGACAGGGCGAGCGCGAAGCCGATCAGCAGGATCGGGTACAGCCGCCGCAGCCGCAGGTAGAAATAATGGCGCACCCCGGCCCAGTCGCCGAGCGGCCGCGTGGCGCTGGCATAGTGGATGCTGAAGCCCGACAGCAGGAAGAAGAACAGCACCGCATTGTGCGCATAGCCGCCAAACAGCACCGCCAGCACGGGCGTACCCGGTTTGCCGGCATGGTAGCCGAGCACCTGCAGCACATGCGACAGCACCACATAGGCAGCCGCCACTCCGCGTGCCGCCTCGACGCTGGCGATGCGCCTTGCCTCAGCCATAGCGGATGGCGACGTTCGGTTCGCCGAGCCAACCCTTCAGGCCAGCCAGCAGGTCATCGTGCAGGGTGATGCGCCAGGCCTCGCCCAGCAGCAGCTCGCAGCGCGCCTCGCCGTTGTGGTAATCGACCGCCACCGGGCAGGCGCCATTCTTGTACGGCTCAAGCAGCGAGCGCAGCTTGGCCGAGTCGGATAGCCCGTTCATGCGCAGCGCCAGGCGCCGCGCGAACTGGCTGCGCGATTCGGCCAGGTCATACAGCGCATCGGCGACGACACGCACGCCGCCGGTATAGTCGTCGTGGCGCACGCTGGCCTTGACGACCACCAGCGCGTCTTCCTTGATCTTGCCACGGCACTGGTCGAACAGTTCGCCGAATACCGAGGCCTCGACCTGGCCGGTGCCGTCATCGAGCTTCACGAAGGCCATGCGGCCGCGCTGCGTCTGCTTGACGCGCACCTCGAGCACCACGCCGGCCAGCGTCTGCAGCTCCTTCGACGGCGCCAGCGAGCTGAGCTTCTGCTTGACGAAGGTCCTCACCTCGGGCGCATAGCCGTCGAACGGGTGGCCGGACAGGTAGTAGCCAATCGCCAGCTTTTCTTCCTGCAGCCGCTTGATCGTGTCCCAGCGTGCGCAATCGACCATCTCGACGCCCGGCGCATCGTCTTCGAGCATGTCGAACAGCCCGCCCTGGTTGGCGTTGCTGTTGATCTGCTCGGCCTGGTCCATCGCCAGCTGCACATTGGCCATGAGCTTGGCGCGGTGGTCGTCGACGCTGTCGAAGGCACCACCACGGATCAGCGCCTCGATCACGCGCTTGTTGACGAGCCGCTTGTCGGTGCGCTTGCAGAAATCGAACAGGTCCTCGAACGGGCCGCCCGCCTCGCGCACCGCGACGATATGGTCGACCGCCTGCTCGCCGGTGCCCTTGATCGCCCCCAGCGCATAGCGGATCTCGCGGCGCGACACGGGCACGAAGCGGTAGAAGCTCTCGTTGACATCGGGCGCCAGGATGACGAGATTGTTCTTTCTGTCACGGCAGTCTTCGTAGAACACGCGCAACTGGTCGGTGTTGTCCAGTTCGGACGACATCGTCGCGGCCATGAAGGCAGCCGTGTGGTGCGCCTTGAGCCAGGCTGTCTGGTAGGCCACCACCGCGTAGGCCGCCGTGTGCGACTTGTTGAAGCCGTACTCGGCAAACTTGGTCATCAGGTCGAACAGCTGTTCGGCCAGCGCCGGATCGTAGCCCTTCTCCTTCGCGCCGTCGGCAATCGTGGCGCGGTGCTTGGCCATCTCCTCGGGCTTCTTCTTGCCCATCGCCCGTCGCAGCATGTCGGCGCCACCGAGCGTGTAGCCGCCGATGATCTGCGAGATCTGCATCACCTGTTCCTGGTATACGATCACGCCGTAGGTCGGCTCCAGGCACTTGGTCAGGTCCGGGTGGAAATAGTCGATCGCCTGCTTGCCGGCCTTGCGCAGGATGAAGTCGTCCACCATGCCCGAGCCGAGCGGGCCGGGGCGATACAGCGCCAGCACCGCGATGATGTCTTCGAAGCGGTCGGGCTTGAGCTTTTCCAGCAGCTTCTTCATGCCCTGCGATTCAAGCTGGAACACGGCGGTGGTGTTCGCATCCTTGAGCACCTTGTAGGCGGCCGGGTCGTCGAAGCTCAGCAGGTTCAGGTCGGTGGTGAAGCTCGGGTCGAGCTTCTTGATGTAGCGCACCGCGAGGTCGATGATCGTCAGGTTGCGCAGGCCCAGGAAGTCGAATTTCACCAGCCCGACCTGCTCCACGTCGTCCTTGTCGAACTGCGACACCGGGCTCGCATCGTCACCGTAGGCCTGGTACAGCGGACAGAAGTCGGTGAGCTTGCCCGGCGCGATCAGCACGCCGCCGGCGTGCATGCCGACGTTGCGCGTCATGCCTTCGAGCTTCTTGGCGAGCTCCCACAACTCCTGGATTTCTTCTTCGTTTTCGAGCCGCTCCTTCAGCTGCGGCTCCATCTCCACCGCATCGTCGAGCGAGTACTGCTTGCCCGGCGCGGCCGGGATCAGCTTCGAGATGCCGTCGACAAAGCCGTAGGACAGGTCCAGCACGCGGCCGACGTCACGCACCACCGCCTTCGCCGCCATGGTGCCGAAGGTGGCGATCTGCGACACCGCATCGACGCCGTAGTGCTCGCGCACGTACTCGATGACACGCCAGCGGTTGTCCTGGCAGAAGTCGATGTCGAAGTCGGGCATCGATACCCGCTCCGGGTTCAAAAAGCGTTCGAACAGCAGTGCGTAGGCCAGCGGGTCGATGTCGGTGATGCCGAGCGAGTACGCCACCAGCGAGCCGGCGCCCGAGCCCCGGCCTGGGCCGACCGGGCAGCCGTTGTGCTTGGCCCAGTTGATGAAGTCCGCAACGATCAGGAAGTAGCCCGGGAAGCCCATCTGGACAATGGTATCGGTCTCGAACTTGAGGCGATCGACGTAGATCGGCATCTTCTCGGCGCGCAATGCCTCGTCCGGGTACAGCTCCTGCATGCGGAGCTCGAGGCCCTCCTTGGCGCGCTGCACGAGGTAGTCGTCGAGCGACATGCCATCCGGCGTCGGGAACAGCGGCAGGAAGTTCTTGCCGAGCTGCACCGTCAGGTTGCAGCGCTTGGCGATCTCGACGGTATTTTCGAGCGCCTCGGGAATGTCGGCGAACAGCGCGACCATCTCCTCGCGCGACTTGAAATACTGCTCGTCGCTATACAGCTTGGGCCGGCGCTTGTCGGCCAGCACATAGCCTTCGGCGATGCACACGCGCGCCTCGTGCGCCTTGAAGTCGTCGCGCTCCATGAACTGGATCGGATGCGTCGCCACCACCGGCAGGTCGAGCTCGGTGGCGAGATGCAGGCTGCCCTGCACGCATTGCTCGACGCCGGGCAGGTTGATGCGCTGCAACTCGAGGTAATAGGCATCGGGGAACTGCGCCGCCCACCACTGCGCATGCGCGCGTGCCTGGGCCTCATTGCCGGCCAGCAGCGACTGGCCCACATCGCCGAGATGCGCGCCGGACAAGGCGATCACGTCCGAGTTGTCGCCAGCCGCGAGCCATTCGCGCTTGATCTCGGCGCGCTCGCGATACTGATTGGTACGGAACGCCAGCGTCAGCAGCTCGCACAGACGGCCGTAGCCAGCGCGGTTCTTGCAGATCAGCAGCACGCGGCTCGGCTTGTCGCGGTCGACCTCGTTCTCGATCCACACATCGACCCCTGCCACGGGCTTGATGCCCGCGCCGCGGCAAGCCTTGTAGAACTTGACCATGCCGAACATATTGGACAGGTCCGAAATGCCGAGTGCCGGCATCTGGTCAGCCTTGGCGCGATCGACGGCTTCGTCGATGCGGACAATGCCGTCGGTGATCGAGTATTCGGAATGGACGCGGAGGTGGATGAAGTCAGGGGCAGTCATCCGCGCATTGTACCGCAGCCGGCCTTGCTCCCGAGAGGCCAAAACGTCGCCCGGCAACGGCTGGCTACCGGGCGCTTATACTGGAAATACTCTCATTCAAATAAATGCAGCATGACCCCGCTCGCGCAGCGTCTATCCCGTCGCCTACACAACCTGCTACAAGCGCTGCTGTGCCTGATGCTTTTGCTAGGCGCCCAGCCGGCCCCGGCGCAGCCGCTCAGGCTCTGCGCGCCCGACTGGGAAGCATGGCCCGTGGCATATAACGGGATGCGCAACGGCGCCGCCGTCGAACTACTCAGGCGGGCCGCGAGCCTGGCTGGATCGGACATCGACATGCAGGCACTGCCCACCAAGCGCTGCCAGCAAATGGTGCAGCAAGGCAGATTATCAGGCTTGCTGGTTGCCGACACGCCCATCGCCCAACGGCTGTTTGCCCTACCGCTCGCGCCCAACGGCAGGCCCGATCCGCAAGCGCAAGTCGCCACGCTGGCGGTGTTTGCGTTTCGCGTGCGCACGACAAATTTCGGCTGGGACGGACGTCGTTTCACCGGCTCGCCGCACATCGGCATCAACCGTTCAAGCCTGATCCTGAAAGGGCTGCTGGATGCCCAGCACCTCGACTACGACGAGAATAGCGATACGCCGTCACAACTGCTGCTGAAGCTGCTGGCAGGTCGCCTGGACCTGATACTGGCCCCGCGGGAAGTGATCGACACCTCCCTCACCGTCACATTCCCCGGCAACAAGGCTATCGAGCAGCTGCCTCTCCCCGTTGTGCAGATCAACTTCCACCTGGGCTTCTCTCCCGCCTACTACCAGGCACACCGTCAGCAGGCCAATGCCATGTGGCGGGCACTGATCGTGCTGAACCGGCTGAATACCTTCAGCAAGCTGCTGGAATCGGAAAAGCAGCATCAAACCAATCAATGAATTTCATTTGATTACAAAAAACAATCAAATACGATAGTGCAAATATTCTAACATTCGTAATAATATATTATCTGAACGTAACCCTCAGAGGGTGGCATCATGAACCATGCACTGCGCCGTTTGCGACAGGACCAGATCGATGTCGGCACCCCGCTGGAGTTCGATGTATACGACGAGCAGCGCAATCTGCTGTTGCGCAAGGGGCAGGTGATCTGCAGCGAGAAGCAGCGCGATACCCTGCTCGAACGCGGCGTGTTCGCCGACCCGCAACATCTCGACGACAAGCCCGCCGCCGCCGGCCCGATCAACCCGTTCTGGCTGTGGAACAACCTCGAGCGGCAGCTCGCCAGGCTGTTGAAGGAAATCGCCGTACAAACGGAAGGCGTCGACTACAGCGACGCCCTGCTCGGCATTGTCAGCCTGCTGCAGACGCTGTGCGACAAGGACCCCGATGCCGGTCTCGCCTGCCTGACCATCCAGGATGCTCAGGAATACCCGATACGGCACTCGCTGGAAAGCGCCATCCTCGTCGAAATGCTCGGCCGCCGCCTCAATTGGGATGCCGCCGAGCGCCGCACCGCCACTGTCGCCGCGCTGACGATGAACGTCAGCATCCTCGAACTGCAGGCCCGCTTGTGCGTGCAGAAGTCACCGCTGACGGAAGAACAGCGCCGGGACATTCACAGTCATCCGGCACGCTCGGTCGCGCTACTGCAGGCGGCCGGCGTCAACAACCGCGCCTGGCTCGATGCCGTGCTCGCCCACCATGAAACGCCGGACGGCCGTGGCTACCCAGGCGCGCTGACCGATGTCGCGCCGGCCGCGCTGTTGATCCACACCGCCGACGTGTTCTCCGCCAAGCTCTCGGAACGCGCCACGCGGCGCGCACTGGCGCCCAACAAGGCATTGAAGATGATGCTCGAATCGGCCCAGCCGTTCGAGCGCGAGCTGATCAGCGTACTGATCAAGGAAGTCGGCATCTTTCCACCCGGCACGCTGGTCAAACTCGGCTCGGGCGAGCTCGGCATCGTGCTCAAGCGCGGCAAGCTGGCCAATACGCCGACGGTGGCGGCCCTCGTCAACCCGCAGGGCATCCCCTACGCACAGCCGCTACGGCGCGAGACCAGCAAGCAGGAGCACCAGATCGTCTCGCAGGTGCCGCAGGAAAAAGTCCTGGTGCGGCTCAATCCGAGCCTCTTGTGGGGTTATCAGGACGCGGCCTGAGCCGGCTGGTCCCAGCGTTTCCACTCGTCCTTGAACCAGGCATAGAACACCGGCGCCGCGACGACGCCGACAGGCCCGAACACGCGCTCCATCAGCAGCATCACCAGCAGGATTTCCCACGCCTTGGCCTTGATCTCGCCGCCAACGATGCGCGCGTTGAGGAAGTACTCGAACTTGTGGATCACGATCAGGTAGCCCAGCGCCCCGATGGCCGCGCCGAACGAATGGTGCAGGCTGAGCAGGAAAATCACCGCGTTCGAGATCAGGTTGCCGATCACCGGCAGCAGGCCGCAGATGAAGGTCACCACGATCATGGTCTTGACGAAGGGCAGGTGCACGTCGAGCAGCGGCAGCGCCACCGCCAGGTAGATGCTGGTGAACACGGTGTTGATCGCCGAAATCTTCACCTGGGCCGCCACCACGCGCGCAAACGCCATGCGCAAGGCGCTCACCTGCACCATCAGACGGTTGGTGATCGGCCCGAGTGAGGTCATCTCGAGCATGTCGGCGAACGCGATCATGGCACCGAGCAGCATGCCCACCAGGGCATAACCGAAGGTCTTCAACGCCCCCAGGCCTATCGTGCCGACCGTTGCCGCGTGGGTGCGCAGCCATTTGCCCGCCTCGGTCAGCAACTCGCTGCGCGGCGGCAGATATTCGAGCAGCCCGGCCGGCAACCAGGTACGCGTCGATTCGACCGCATCCGCCATCTGCGACATGATGGCCTCGAGCGCGCCATGCGGCTTGAGGAAGAACACCACGCCCATGACCGCCCCGGTCAGCAGCGCCACGACCAGGATGGCGATGACCGCGACCGCCAGCCACTTGGCACGGCCAAATGTCCCCACATGGCGCAACAGCCGCTGCGACAGCGACAGCACCAGCCAGAACGTGAGCAGGCCGGTGAACAGCGGGACGATCAGGCCGCCATGGACCGTCAGCAGGTAGCACAGCGCCGCGATCACGAATGTGGCAAAGCGGTGGTTTGTTTCGGAGACGCTGAGCAGGCGATCGAGCATGGCATCGGTAAGCAAGGAAGACGCCGCATCTTACCCTAAAACACCGCCCCGGCAGCGCCTGCTCATTGCCTTCGAACGCATGCTCGGCGATAATCCGCGCAGTCATGCAGGAGAGCGCGGGAGGCCGGCAACAGGCCCACGCCCGCCGCCGAAGGCGCAATTTCACCCGGAATCGCTCAGGCAACAGGACTGCATGCCGTCAGGGCCGCCTACGTATATACGGCGTCCCGTCTACTCTGGAGAGCGGCGCCTGGCGCGCCCACCGAAGGGGCTAACGGCCAAATCCGGCCGGAAAATCTCAGGTTGCAGGACAGAGGGGTGAGTCTACATTTAAGGGGTATTGCCCCCGGCACGTCAAAGGACTCATCCGCATGAGCAACGCTCCGCAACGCACCCCGCTATTCCAAAGCCACGTCGACTGTGGCGCCAAGATGGTCGATTTCGCAGGCTGGGAGATGCCGATTCATTACGGCTCCCAACTCAAGGAACACGACATCGTCCGCACCGATGCCGGCATGTTCGACGTCTCGCACATGACCGTGGTCGACGTCACCGGCGCGGGCGCCCAGGCCTATCTGCAGCGCTTGATCGCCAATGATGTCGCCAAGCTCGGCTACCTCGGCAAGGCACTGTACTCCGGCATGCTCAACGAGCAAGGCGGCGTGATCGACGACCTGATCGTCTACCTCACCGACTGGGGCTACCGCGTCGTCGTCAACGCCGCCACACGCGACAAGGACCTGGCCTGGATGGAAAAGCAGACCGCCGGTTTCGACGTCAAGCTGACCGAGCGCGCCGAGCTCGCCATGGTCGCCGTGCAAGGCCCCAACGCGATCGCCAAGTCCTGCCAGGCATTTGCCGACAAGGCCGAGCTGATCCGCTCGCTCAAGGTATTCCAGGGCCTGCCGTCCGGCAGCTGGTTCATCGCCCGCACCGGCTACACCGGTGAAGACGGCCTCGAGATCATGGTGCCGGCCACCGAGGTAGCGACATTCTGGCAGGCGCTGCTCGCCGCTGGCGTCGCCCCGGCGGGCCTGGGCGCGCGCGACACGCTGCGCCTCGAAGCCGGCATGAATCTCTACGGCCATGAGATGGACGAATCGATCTCCCCGCTCGAAGCCGGCATGGGCTGGACCCTCGTCTGGGAGCCGGCAAGCCGCGACTTCACCGGCCGCAAGGCGCTGGAGGCGCAGAAGGCCGCCGGCGTGAAGATGAAGCAGGTCGGCCTGG